>JAHJCM010000200.1 GCA_018812945.1 Gammaproteobacteria bacterium
CTTTGGCATGCCCTTTGACCGCAACCCAGATGGCACGATTTATCAGCGCCCATTTGGTGGCCACACAGCTAACTTCGGTGAAAAGCCGGTTCAGCGCGCTTGCGCGGCTGCCGACCGCACAGGTCACGCCCTGTTGCACACTTTGTACCAGCGCAACGTACGCGCGCGCACCCAGTTCTTCGTAGAGTGGATGGCGCTTGACATTATTCGTGATGCCGACGGTGACGTGGTGGGTGTAACCGCCCTGGAAATGGAAACCGGCGAGATGATGGTGCTGGAAGCCAAAACCACCGTGTTTGCCACCGGTGGTGCAGGCCGCATCTGGGATGCATCCACCAACGCGTTTATCAACACTGGCGACGGCATGGGCATGGCAGCTCGCGCCGGCATTCCTCTGGAAGACATGGAGTTCTGGCAGTTCCACCCAACTGGTGTGGCTGGTGCAGGTGTTCTGGTGACTGAGGGTGTTCGCGGCGAAGGCGGTATTTTGCTCAACAGCGAAGGCGAGCGTTTCATGGAACGTTACGCTCCAACCTTGAAAGACTTGGCTCCACGCGACTTTGTGTCACGTTCCATGGACCAGGAAATCAAGGAAGGCCGCGGTTGTGGTCCCAACAAAGATTATGTGTTGTTGAAGCTCGATCACCTGGGTGCCGACACCATCATGAAGCGTTTGCCTTCGATTCGCGAAATCGCGATCAAGTTTGCCAACGTAGACCCGATCAAAGAACCAATTCCTGTGGTGCCAACCATTCACTACCAAATGGGCGGCATTCCAACCAATGTGTATGGTCAGGTTGTAGCCCCCAAAGTACCGGGCGGCCCCAGCGAAATCATCAATGGCATGTACGCCATCGGCGAATGTGCCCGTGTATCCGTTCATGGTGCGAACCGTTTGGGTACCAACTCCTTGCTCGATTTGATCGTATTTGGTCGTGCAGCAGGTAACCACATTGTGAACAGCAACCTGAAAGCCCGCAGCCACAAAGAATTGCCAGCTGATGGCACTGACCTGACCATGGCGCGCGTTGACAAACTGATGACATCGACCAGCGGCGAGAATACCCGCGTTGTGGCCGATGCGATTCGCAAGGGTATGCAGTACCACTGTGGCGTGTTCCGCACCACCGAGTTGATGGAAGCGGGCGTGAGCAAGATCAACGATCTGGCCGCACAAGCTGAGCACATTCATTTGAAAGACAAGTCCAAAGTGTTCAACACTGCGTTGGTAGAAGCATTGGAACTGGCCAACTTGCAGGAAACTGCGAAGGCCACCATGGTGTCCGCCGCAGCCCGTGAAGAAAGCCGTGGTGCGCATGCTCACCGCGATTTCCCTGAACGCGATGATGACAAGTGGATGCGTCACAGCCTGTGGTACTCCGAGGGCAATCGCCTGGACTACAAGCCAGTGAACCTGAAGCCAATGACAGTTGAAACCTTCCAGCCCAAAAAGCGGACGTTCTAATCAAGGTTAAGAGGTACAGAAAATGAGCGAAAAGAGAATCGTACGTTTTGAAATTTATCGCTACGACCCGGATACCGGCGAAGCGCCAAAAATGCAAAAGCTGGAAGTTGAGCTGGAGCCAACCGATAAAATGTTGCTCGACGCGCTGATGCGCATCAAGAGCGACGTGGATGAATCACTGGCCTATCGCCGTTCATGCCGTGAAGGCGTGTGCGGTTCTGATGCCATGAACATCAACGGCAAAAACGGTTTGGCTTGTATTACCAACTTGCGCGACCTGAAGCAGCCCATCGTGCTCAAACCGCTTCCAGGTTTGCCCGTAGTGCGCGACCTGATCGTCGACATGACCCAGTTTTTCAAACAATACCACTCGATCAAGCCTTATCTGGTAAACGAAACGCCACCCCCCGAAAAGGAGCGTTTGCAGTCGCCCGAAGAGCGTGAGGAGCTGGACGGTCTGTACGAATGTATTTTGTGCGCATGCTGCTCAACCAGCTGTCCTTCTTTCTGGTGGAACCCCGACAAGTTCGTGGGCCCAGCTGGCCTGTTGCAAGCCTACCGCTTCATTGCAGATAGCCGTGACCAGTCGACAGGTGAACGTCTGGACAATCTGGAAGATCCATACCGTTTGTTCCGCTGCCACACCATCATGAACTGTGTGGATGTGTGTCCAAAGGGCTTGAATCCCACAAAAGCAATTGGCAAGATCAAGGAATTGATGGTGCGCCGCGCCGTCTAGAACCCTTGTTCGGATTTTTTTATTCAAATCGGGGTTGTGCACTGCAAAACCCCGTTTTTTTTGTTGTAGTTTATGTCTAATCAGAGTCATCAGGCGGATCCAACTCAACGTGCCCGTTTACGCTGGCGCGCCCGGCGAGGCCTATTGGAAAACGACCTGATAATCGAACGATTTTTCGACAAGCATGAAATGGAATTGACCAACGACGACGTGCAGGCCTTGACTGTGCTGTTTGAAGAGGTTGACAACGTGTTGCTTGACCTATTCCTGGGCCGAAAAGAGCCGGAAGGGAATCTGGATACACCTGGTGTGCGCAAGGTGATCCAGATGATGCGAGAACTTTAATTTCAATCCCATTAGAAGGAAATCCGATGAGCACAGAACACAAGGCCACGCTGTCGTTTACTGACGGCACCCCTTCGGTAGAATTTCCCATTCACAAAGGTACCATTGGTCCCGATGTGATCGACATCCGAAAGCTGTACGGATCCACTGGCAAATTCACCTACGACCCAGGCTTCCTGTCCACAGCCTCCTGCAATTCATCCATTACCTACATTGACGGTGACAAGGGCGAGCTGCTGTATCGCGGCTATCCCATTGAGCAACTGGCGCAGCACTGTGACTTCATGGACGTGTGCTACTTGCTGTTGAACGGTGAGTTGCCCAATGTGGCAGAAAAGAAAACCTTCGACGACTTGGTGACCAAGCACACCATGGTCAACGAGCAGATGAACTTCTTCCTGCGTGGTTTCCGCCGCGACGCGCACCCCATGGCGGTGATGACTGGTCTGGTGGGCGGTATGTCTGCTTTCTACCCAGATTCCATGAACCTGCTGGACAAAAACCAGCGTGACATTTCTGCAATCCGACTGATCGCGAAAATGCCAACTCTGGTGGCCATGGCCTACAAATATGGCATTGGCGCACCCAATATTTACCCCAAGAATGAGCTCAGCTACACCGCCAACTTCATGCGCATGATGTTCGGTAATCCGTGCGAAGAGTACCAGGTCAACGACGTGCTGGTGCGCGCGATGGACCGTATTTTCATTTTGCATGCAGATCACGAGCAAAATGCTTCCACTTCTACAGTTCGCCTGTGCGCATCATCTGGTACGAATCCTTTTGCTGCGATTGCGGCCGGCGTAGCATGTCTGTGGGGCCCGTCACATGGTGGCGCCAACGAGGCCTGCTTGAATATGTTGACTGAAATTCAGGCCAACGGCGGCGTTGAGAAAATTGGCGATTTCATTGCCAAGGTAAAAGACAAGGATTCAGGCGTTCGCTTGATGGGCTTTGGCCACCGCGTGTACAAGAATTACGACCCACGCGCCAAGCTGATGCGTGAAACCTGTCACGAAGTGTTGAACGAGCTGGGCTTGCATGACGACCCATTGTTCAAGATTGCCATGGCACTGGAAAAAATTGCGCTGGAAGACGAATACTTTGTAAAGCGCAAACTGTACCCGAACGTGGATTTCTACTCAGGTATCGTTCAAAAGGCTATCGGTATTCCTGTGCCACTGTTTACAGCGATTTTCGCGTTGGCCCGCACCGTGGGCTGGATCGCCCAGTTGAACGAAATGATTGCAGACCCCGAATACAAAATCGGTCGTCCACGTCAGTTGTTCAACGGTGCAGCGC
>JAHJCM010000201.1 GCA_018812945.1 Gammaproteobacteria bacterium
AGCTTCTTCAATTCAGCTTCAGCTTTTTTCAAGGCTTCTTTGGGCATGCGCGCAGCCTTGATTCGCTTTTCAAGCTCTTCCATGTCCGCGCCGTCTTCGCCCTCACCCAATTCTTTCTGAATGGCTTTGACCTGCTCGTTCAAGTAGTACTCGCGCTGGCTTTTTTCCATCTGGCGCTTTACGCGACCACGAATGCGCTTCTCAACCTGAAGAATATCGATCTCGGTTTCCAGTTGAGACAACAATGCCTCCAGGCGCTGCGCAATGCTAAAGGTTTCCAGAATGGACTGCTTTTGCTCCAGCTTCAGTGGCAAGTGACTGACGATTGTGTCCGCTAGCCGACCAATATCTTCAATACTGGCCAGCGATGTCAAAATTTCTGGTGGAATTTTTTTGTTCAATTTCACGTAGGAATCGAACTGCGCCATTACGGCACGCTTCATGGCCTCGGTTTCCGGGCTTTGTGAAGGATCGGGCAACAAGGGCAATGCTGTAGCAGCAAAGTGTGTGCCTTCGTCTGTAACCTTGGTCAGGCGCGCACGCTGCACACCTTCTACCAACACCTTCACAGTGCCATCAGGTAACTTCAGCATTTGGAGCACATTGGCTACGCAACCAATGTTGTAAATATCTTTGTCGCTGGGCTCATCTTTGGTGGCTGATTTTTGTGCCACCAGAAGAATACTTTTGCCAGTTTCCATCGCGATTTCAAGTGCCTTGATGGATTTTGGACGACCCACAAAAAGAGGAATCACCATGTGTGGAAACACGACCACATCCCGCAAGGGAAGCAATGACAATTCGATGGGTTGTTCCGGAAGCACGTTAGTTGCTGACATATGAATCACCTATTAAATGCATAACCCTACAGTGGGGTTAAAACGCGCTTATTCAAGCTTTATTTCACGACCAATTTAACAATACCACTGAAAAGAAAAAGCCCAACCGTGGAGTTGGGCTTTTTTAATCATTTTGCAATCTGTTTTGGTGTGGTTTTCAGCATCAGGATTTGTCCTTGCTGCTGGCCACTTTGGGCTGGTCTTCGTAGATCAGCAAAGGCTGGCCCGTGCCGTTGATTGTATTTTCATCGATCACCACTTTCTTTACATTGGTGTCGCCAGGCAGGTCGTACATAATGCCCAGCAAGGCCTGTTCAAGAATGGTTCTCAAACCACGCGCACCGGTTTTGCGCTGAATCGCTTTCTTGGCAATTGCGCTAAGTGCTGAAGGACGAACTTCAAGTTCAGCACCATCCATTTCAAGCAACTTTTCGAACTGCTTGACCATGGCGTTTTTGGGTTTGGTCAAAATCTCGATCAGAGCTGGTTCATCCAGTTCTTCAAGCGTGGCAATCACAGGCAAGCGACCCACCAATTCAGGAATGATACCGAACTTGATCAGGTCTTCTGGCTCAACTTCGGCCAAAAGGGTTCCAACATTGCCCTCTTCCTTGCTTTTCACGGTTGCACCAAAGCCAATACCCGAACGCTCGGAACGGTTACGGATCACCTTGTCCAAACCTTCAAATGCACCACCTACGATAAATAGTACGTTGGTGGTGTCAATTTGAACGAAATCCTGGTTGGGGTGTTTGCGGCCGCCCTGTGGAGGAACAGAGGCCACAGTGCCCTCAATCAATTTCAGCAAGGCTTGTTGTACACCCTCGCCCGACACATCGCGTGTAATGGACGGGTTGTCTGACTTGCGGGAAATCTTGTCGATTTCGTCAATGTAAACAATGCCGCGCTGCGCTTTTTCGACTTCATAGTTGCAGCTTTGCAGCAGTTTCTGAATGATGTTTTCTACGTCTTCGCCCACATAACCGGCTTCGGTCAGCGTAGTGGCATCGGCAATGACGAAAGGTACATTCAACAAACGGGCCAGGGTTTGGGCCAACAGCGTTTTACCCGAACCCGTTGGACCAACCAGCAAAATATTGCTTTTCGTCAGTTCAATGTCGTCTTTCTTGCTCATGTGGCGCAGGCGTTTGTAGTGGTTGTACACCGCTACAGCCAGCACACGCTTGGCTTTGTCCTGCCCGATCACATACTGGTCAAGAATGGAACGAATTTCTTGAGGGGTGGGTAGCTTGTCGCCGCCACCTGTGGCCGTGGCCTCCGCTGCTTCGTCACGAATGATGTCGTTGCACAACTCAATGCATTCATCACAGATGAACACAGAGGGCCCTGCGATCAATTTTTTTACCTCATGCTGGCTTTTGCCGCAGAAGGAGCAATACAGCAGCTTTTCGCTTGAGCCTTTCTTTTCTGACATCTATTATCCTCTGGAAAGCCCCCGCAGGG
>JAHJCM010000020.1 GCA_018812945.1 Gammaproteobacteria bacterium
ACAGGTTTACTCATTCCTCAAGGAGCAAGGCGGGACATTGCCCATGAATCACCTTGCAAGGTGTAGGCCAGACGATCATGAAGACGCGACGGACGGCCCTGCCAAAACTCAAAAAAATCGGGCACCAAACGGTAACCGCCCCAAAATGGTGGCCGTGTTTGCGGGTCACCTTGCTGTTCTTGCTGAGCGTCGCGCACTCGGGCTTCAAGCACAGCCCGGGAATCGATCACCTGGCTTTGCGGCGAAGCCCATGCACCCAGGCGGCTACCGGCCGGTCGCGACAGGTAGTACGCATCAGACTCCTCAGGGCTACACTTCTCTACCCGCCCCTCGATCCGCACCTGGCGCTCCAGTTCTGTCCAGTGGAACAGAATGGCTGCATGCGGGTTCTGCGCCAACTCCTGGCCCTTGCGGCTTTCATAATTGGTGAAAAACGTAATGCCGCGCGCATCCAGCCCCTTGATCAACACAATACGGGCCGAGGGTCGCCCCTTTGCATTGACTGTCGCAAGCGTCATGGCGTTGGGTTCGGGCAAATCCGCATTCAAAGCCTGGTCAAACCAAAGCTTGAAGAAGTCGAGTGGATTGGCCAGAGCGTCGGCTTCGTCCAGTGTGGCTTGGGTATAGTCTTTTCGAAGATCCGCGATCGACATAAAACAAAACTCCTTGATGCTGCTAAAGGTATGATGACCTTTATTTTCACATGCTGCCAGCACCACAATGAAGAGCAATGCCGATCTCATCGACGAATTCTGCACCACTTTGTGGCTTGAAGAAGGATTGGCCAAAGCCACACTGCAGGCTTACCGCAGCGACTTGCAACAACTGGGAAACTGGCTGGATGAACAGTTCGCTGAAAACCTGCTGCAAACCAGCAGTGAACACATCCGCAACCATGTACACGACCTGCTGGAATTAAAACCCAGCAGCCTGAACAGAAAACTAAGCAGCTACAAACGTTTTTATTTGTGGCTGAACACCACCAAGCAACGCGAAGACAACCCATGCGCCCAACTGCAAAGTGCCAAACGCGGCTTGCGCATTCCCAAAACCCTGAGCGAGAAACAAGTACTGGACCTGCTGGCCGCACCCGACCTGAGCAACGCTGCAGGGCAGCGCGACAAGGCCATGCTTGAATTCATGTACGCCAGCGGCCTGCGGGTCAGCGAACTGGTGAACATGCCGTTGCGCGCAGTGGACCTGAATGTTGGGGCAGTGAAGGTGCTGGGCAAAGGCAAGAAAGAACGCTTGGTGCCCATGGGCGAACCTGCAAGGCTGGCGATTCAGCTGTATTTGCAGCAGGCCCGTGGTGAGTTGTTGAAGGGGAAAACCAGCGACTTTTTATTCGTAACCCACTTTGGAACACCGATGACACGGCAAGGCTTCTGGAAAAACGTAAAGCGCCTGGCCTTGATTGCTGGAATCAACACCACGGTGAGCCCCCACGTGTTGCGGCATGCATTTGCCACGCATTTGATCAACCATGGCGCCGACCTGCGTGTGGTGCAGTTGTTGCTGGGCCACGCCGACATTGGCACCACCCAGATTTACACCCATGTGGCCAAAGAACACTTGCACACCTTGCTCAATCAAAGCCACCCACGATCAAAAAGTCGCTAAAATCGACGCCAAAGCCCAACAACAAGGAGACACTTTTGCTTAATTTTGCCGCTGGCCTGCTGATCGCCTATTTGATTGGTTCCATTTCATTCGCAGTGGTTGTTTCCAAATTCGTGGGCCTGGCCGACCCGCGTACTTACGGCTCAAAAAATCCTGGCGCCACGAATGTGCTGCGAAGCGGCAACAAAAAAGCAGCCGTGCTGACTTTGTTGGGTGATGCCTTGAAAGGCACGCTCGCCGTGGCCTTGGCCTTCCATTTTCAAGACCAATTGGGTTACAGCCGCACCGACATTGCCTGGATTGGACTGGCTGCATTCATCGGCCATTTGTATCCGGTTTTTTTCAAATTTGAAGGCGGAAAAGGCGTTGCCACCGCCCTGGGCGTACTGCTTGGTTTGAACTGGGTACTGGGCCTGGCCACCGCCATTACCTGGATTGTAATTGCCTACTTCTTCCGCTATTCCTCGTTGGCAGCCTTGATCGCCGCGCTGTTTGCTGTGTTTTACAACGTGCTGCTTTTTGGTATCAACGGGCAGGCTGCCGCCATCACGATTATGTCCGCATTGCTCATCTATCGACACAAGCAGAACATTGCCAATTTGATTGCAGGTAAAGAAAGCAAAATTGGGCAGAAGAAAAGTTAAGCACCAATATTGCTTTCTCGCTCTGTTTACTTAAGCGGCTGCTGGTTTCTGATAAAACTGCCAGTGGCCGGTATTGCCGGTTCCGTCGTATCGAAGTGTTGGCCAAGTGTCAGGGTGGCCTTGTTGATCAACTGAAAAATTCTCGGGCAAATAAATATCAGGAGCATCGCCGTTTCCGTTTCTTATTACCACCGGTAGGCTCAAGGCGTTCAAAAATGCCGCACCGAAATCACCTTCTGCCTGTACCTCACGCTTCGCTTCAAGTGCCTGCAAAGTGGCTCGCGCATCACTCGACCAAGCCTTTGCCTGTTTTTTGGCAATTCCGATCATCAAGTTAACTTGCTTATCCTCAAGTGCAGGATTGTTCATCATGCCGCTCAAGGGAGTTTTCTTGGTTTGATCATAAATTTCCTGAATCTCGCTTGTAGTCAAATCGCTGCCAATTTGTGATACGCGTGTCGTAAAGTCCTCTTTGGACAAGGCCTGAGCTGCCACCCCCCATGCAGATCGCAACCAGCAACGATTCTTATCTGGCGCCACGTTCTGCAAGACTCGCGTATTAAGCTCAGCCAATTCAGTAGTCAAAACATGCCCTCGAGTAATGTCGAGCAGCAATGGTGTTAACTCTTTCATTTTTGAGATGATATCTGACGGGATGTCTTTAACCTCCGAGGCAATGTGCGCAGAAATGGCTGCCATTGCACTGCGGTTCTCATGGTATTTCTTGACCTCAACTTCGCTGGGTGGACTCGCACCCTCGGGGTAATTTGTGAGAAACACCCGTTCATAATCTTTTTGCAGATTGTGCAGTTGCTTGGTTCTTGGTTGACCTGCAAGGTTCAACACCTTGCCCCACATGGCCACAACCCACTGATTATTGGATAATTTGTTGGTGGATTCTGCAGAGAAGGATGCCGCAACCCCCCCGCTACGCGCCGGAACAGCTGTAGGAGCAGACTTGGGCAAAGGTGATTCAGAACCCGACAAGGGATTGCCTACAAACTGACTCAGCTTGGTGTGGACGAAACCAGGAATTTCATTGGTTTGAGATGCGGACAAACCGATGACCTTGGGTGCTGTTTTGCCCTTTGAAACAGGCGCCCAGGCTTTCTGTAAAAAATCGCCGGTGCGCTTCAATTCAATAATCATTCGGGGACTCAATGGGTCTTTCAATTCAACATTCAAGGAACGGCCATCCAGGTAAGAGATCAATGCTTTTGCGTTCGCGCTCGAACCCGGCTCTTTCTCCGCCAAATCCATCAAATCCCGCTTCATCTGGGCTACCTGCACCACATTCACAGGGCTTCGAATGGCCTGACACATGCGCTCTTTCTGGTTGATTTGACCGACGTAGGCCCGGAATGCAGACCAACCTTCACGCACCAGTCTTCCACCCGCCAAGTTAATGAAATTACCTGTTGAAGCCTTCGCTTGCCGGAAGAAACCTTTACGCGCTTTGCTGGCAAGATCAGCCGAAATTTGACGCGCTGAAGCCATGGAATTTGCGGCCCCGCCCGCCCCGGCTCGCTCGGTGAGCCACTGCCCCGCCTGTTGATGAAAGTCATTCAAAGTACGTTTGAAGGCGATCATTGAGCGGGGGTCAAGCGGCTTCTCCTTGGAAGATGCCACCACTTCTGCCTCAAACTCTTTTAGAACACCAACGAAGCGACTCACCTCGTCGCCATGAATCGTCAACAGGTCATTGGGAAGAGCAGCGATGATCAAAGACGACGCCTCTACGGCATGCTGTGGTGTAATCACTGCATGCTCAAGACTAACGGGTTTGCCGTTGCGAAATAGCTCCCGCTGCAACAGTTCGGACACATGGCCGAGCAAAGTAAGGCGCACACCGATGTGTTCTTCCGGATTGCGTGCAAATTTGCCAGTGGGCGTGATAAACCATTTTTTCAGCCCACTCAACCCTGACTCCACTTTATAAGCCAGCGAAGGCGCATCCAATGAAAGTGTCTTGGCATTGAACCCGGCAGCGACCAAGTTAACGGCAGCCAAATGATGCACATGCTTTCGACCCTCAGGACGACTCATGAAGTTGAGCACATCATTGACACTTTTTTCTTCGTTGGCCCTCAGTGCGCCGCCAAGAGCAGCCAAGAACGAACGCTTGTCACCCCGAGATTGTGTAGGTCTAGGATTGCCTTCGTTTTGAAAAAGATTCAGACCAGAGCCAAACTCAGCCAAACGGTGACTCAGGGTCAGTGCTCGAGGCGCAACATGATTACCTGAACCAGAGTTACCCAGAAGAAGCGCCTGGTTCAAACTGCAACCGTTTTCAATGGAGGGGGATTCCTTGCCATTGGCCAACATGGCCAGATTAAACGGCAAATCTTTAACATCCGACCGATTGACTGCAACGCGTGCACCCAATTCTTCGATTGCGCGCAAACCGACACCGGCCAACTCCACATCGTGCTCAATATCCTCAAACTGTTTCCTCAACTTCTTGAGGCTACCAAGCACATCATCCACGTGGTCAATCTGGGTCAGAAGCTGAGACACATCGTTAGCCCGACCCTCTTTTTTTGCAACACCCAAATCACTTTTAAGTTTGTCCAAGCTCTGATTGTATTGAGTATCCAGTTCGCTTAACTTTTTAGCGAAGGCCTCCAATTTAGCCACCTGACTATTCACTTTAGGCTGCAATTCGGGCAGTGTGACATTGATCAACTGCGAGGAGCTTTCTTGGATGTGTTTGTAACCCGCTTGTGCAGATTGCGCAGCTTCACGCAGTTGTGACCCGTTCCTGGCCTTGGTCAACCAAATTTTGGCATACTTTTCCTCGAGTGTTTTTGGCGGAGAAAATGCATCAATCGCGGAACGCGTAACCCGCTGTTCATCAAGCAACTCGCCTTTTTTTCGATTGCTGACCTCGACAAGACGAAGTTCACCAACCAGACCCTGTTTTCTCGCATCAACAACCTTTTTCAACAATTCTGTTGATGTTCTAAGTTTTTCAAATACGGTGGTCACCGCTTTGATATCAGACAATCCATCAATCGCTGCGAGCTCTGCATTGAGTTCTGCCTGAACTGCTTTTTCTTGTTTTTCAGTTTCAAGCTGCTTTTTAAGCTTGACCACTTTGCCCGAGAGTCCGTCCTGGCTGGCGACCTGCTGCACCACCTCGGAAATGGACTGACTTTTCGAGCCCAAATAGTTACGGGGATTCAACCAACTCCAAACACCGCCGGATTTAACTTCGGGTTGTGGCGATGACGGCAAAGAAGATGTCGAAATGTGGCGGGTTGGGGTAGCCGTCCCTCCTGGTGTTGCAGGCGCTGGGGATGGCGAAAGTGTTGAGGAACCTGCTGGTGTTGCTGCTGGTGTTGCTGCTGGTGTTGCTGCTGGTGTTGCTGCTGCGGGAGTTGCAGCCACTGCTGGGCCTGCTTTTTTCATGAGTCCAATGATGAAATTTTTCACATCATCGGACTTGTGACCACCACCCAGTTTTTCAACACGAACCGCCAACTCATCAACAATCGAATTCAACTCATTACTTACTTCTTCAGTGCCAGCAATCTGATGGCACTCAGTAAGTAACTCGATGACATTGGGCCGCGCCTGTGGTGAGCGTGTGAAATCCGCGTTGGTTTGAGTTGCAAGCAGCTGTGAAGAAGGCCGAGGCTGAACCACCGATTTATTGGATGCAGCCGCCGGAATGGGCGGAACAACTGTGCCGTTTGCATTGGATGAAATAGGAGAATGTTGAGTCACGAATTAGCTCCGAGTCTGAATCATGGGGTCAATTTGAAGAATTCTTCTTGAGACTGTGAAGGGTCTGGAGTTGCTTGGAGGTGGTCACCACATTCAACTTTAAAACCGAGAGCAGCTCTTTGATATGAGGGCCGGGGACAAGCGATCCGTCGGTAGATTGGATTTTCAACCCCAACAATGTTTGTTCAAGCAGGTTGAGATTGCCGATAAGATCGGCTTGAAAATCCTCGGGAAGATCCTGGCCACATACTGACCGAGCCAGTTCATCGGCGGTGCTTAGTGCATTTTGCCAATGCAGCGCAGGGTTCTGCTTCAAGTCTGCACTCAGCTTGTTCCAAATGGCTGATGCCGCCTTTGACAGGCCGCCCTCACCCACAGTCTTTGCGCCAGAGGGTGATTCGGCTGCACTTTCCGCAACTACACTTTGAGGAGTTAAGGAGGGTGAATTCCCTACCCCGGAGGAACTGGCCGGCATGTATTCCCCTTGCCTGAAATTCAGTAAAACGACGGGGAAAATATCCCCTTTCATCTAAGGAACAAATGCGGCCGGAAAGTTCCTCCAGCTATTGATACATATCAGTTTCTACTGGCGTAAAACTGCGCCAGCGCGGCTGCAGTGTGCCCCGCTTTCTTGCCTTTCGCTTTGGCCAGCGTTTGCGGGCTCCCCTGCGCCACCAGCTGGCCTCCGCCAATGCCAGCCTCTGGACCCATGTCGATCACCCAGTCTGCCTGGGCTATCAAGTCAAGGTCATGTTCAATCACCACCACCGTGTGGCCCGCATCCACTAGCCTGTGCAGCACTGCAATCAGCTTTTCCACGTCGTTCATGTGTAGGCCAACCGTCGGTTCGTCCAGCACATACAGAGTGGGCGGGCTCATTTGCACGCCAGCCTTATTTTCGCGCACCTTCACCAGTTCAGTCACCAGCTTGATCCGCTGCGCCTCACCACCGCTCAGCGTGGGGCTGGGCTGGCCAATGGTCAGGTAACCGAGGCCAACGTCGTTCAGCAGTTGCAAGGCTTGCGCGATTGCCGGGTGCGCTTCAAAAAACGGCGCCGCCTCTGAACAACTCATGTTCAGAATTTCGGCTGCGGTTTTATCGCGCCAGGTGACTTGCAAGGTTTCGGGGTTGAATCGTTTGCCTCGGCAGGCTTCGCACACCACTTTCACATCGGGCAGGAAGTTCATTTCAATGGTTTGCATGCCTTGGCCGTCGCACACCGGGCAGCGGCCCGGCCCTGCATTGAAGCTGAAGCGGTTAGCTGCAAAGCCACGCATGCGGGCTTCAATGGTGTCGGCCAGCACATTGCGAATTCGGTTCCAAAAGCCAATGTAAGTAGCGGGGCAACTGCGCGGCGTTTTACCGATCGGGGTTTGGTCCACTTCCAGTACACGGGTAACTTGCTCTGCACCTTCAATTTCATCGCAGGCAAACCAGTTGTGTGCGGGCTTGCCTTTCTTGTTTTGGTTCAACACATACTGGCGCATATTCGCCAACAAAATGTCGCGTGCCAGTGTTGACTTTCCGCTACCAGAAACGCCGGTGATGGCCACCAAACGGCCCAGTGGAATATCCACATCCAAACCCGTAATGTTGTGCAGTTTTGCACCCTTGATACTCAATCGTGCTGTGTCTTTTTCAACCGGGCGCTTGGGCTGCAACAGGTGTGGAATCGGGTTCTTCAGGTAACGGCCTGTCAGCGAATTTTTATCCGCCGTGACTTCAGCCACCGTACCCTGGGAAATAATTTCACCACCCAATGTGCCCGCACCGGGGCCAATGTCGACCAAGCGATCAGCGCGCTGCATGGTGTCAATGTCGTGTTCAACAATCACCAAGGTGTTGCCCTTGGCGCGAAGTTCCTCAAGCGCATCCAGTAGGCGATGGTTGTCGCGGGTGTGCAAACCAATGGTGGGTTCGTCCAGCACGTAACACACACCGCGCAGGTTGGTGCCCAACTGGCTGGCCAAGCGAATGCGCTGTGCTTCACCACCACTGAGGGTGGGCGCGCTGCGGTTCAGGTGCAGGTAATCAAGCCCTACCTGTTTCAAAAACTTCAATCGTCCAGCCATTTCAATGCGAATGTCTTTGGCAATTGCAGTTTCACGTTCATCCAGCTCAAGCTGATCCACCCACAGCAAAGCGTCACTTACTGTTTGGTCGGCCAGTTCGGCAATGTTGCTGTTCTTGAACTTCACAGCCAGCGCGGTGGGGTTTAGGCGTTGGCCATTGCATGATGCGCACACCATGCTTTCCCGCAAATAGCTTCCTTCTTCATTTTCAGCATTTTCGTCTGCACTTTTGTCTTGCTCAGAAAGCCACTTGCCTTCTTCGCCTGTAGTTTCGGCATCAAAGCCTTCTACTTCTTCACCCACCCCAAAACAGCTGGCGCACCAACCATGTTTGCTGTTGTAGCTGAACAAGCGCGGGTCGAGTTCCGGAAAGCTACGCGCGCAACTGGGGCAGGCACGTTTGGTGGAATAAAAACGAATGGCAGGTGATTCGCCTTTTTTTCCGGGCGCCTCGACCATTACTGTGCCTTTGCCATATTCCAGCGCAAGTGCCAGTACTTCGCGCAGTTCTTTCTCACCTTTGGCTTGAATGCTTAGGGTTTTAACTGGAAGTTCAATGTGGTGTTCCTGATAACGGGCCAGCTTGGGCCAAGGATTGGTGGGCACATATTCACCATCCACCCGCAGGCGCTCGTAACCGCGATCCACAGCCCATTTTGCAATTTCGTTGTAAATACCTTTACGCCCCTGTACCAGTGGAGCCAGCAAGGTAATCTCCTGCCCTTTGTAATGCTGCATGATTTGCGCCAGCATGCTGTCCATGCTTTGCGGAGCAATGGGCACTTCACAAGTGGGGCAATGCTGAATGCCCAGCTTCACGAACATCAGGCGCAGGAAGTGGTACACCTCGGTGACTGTGGCCACTGTACTTTTTCGACCACCACGGCTGGTGCGCTGCTCGATCGCCACGGTGGGGGGAATACCAAAAATGGCATCCACATCGGGCTTGGCTGCGGGTTGAACAAATTGTCGAGCGTAGGCATTCAGACTTTCAAGATACCGGCGCTGGCCTTCGCTGAACAAAATATCAAACGCAAGGGTGGATTTTCCGCTCCCCGAAGGCCCGGTAATCACAGTCATTTTTTCACGCGGAATAGTCAAACTGACATTCTTCAGGTTGTGCTCGCGCGCATGCAAAATTTCAATGCCATCTGTCTGCCCGCGCTTGCTGTGCGCGGTGTTCAGGCCGTACAGCGCGGCGGCTTCGGCCACCATGCGGTCGCCACTTTGAGCGCCTTTGTCGCTTTTTATACTTAAATCGGCAGCATCCAGCAAATTGGTTTGCGCCAAATACTGCTTAATTGCAATGCCGGTGTGGCTAACTTTGTTTTTTGCAAGTTGTTCAGGCGTGCCCTGGGCCACCAGTTCACCACCGTATTCACCTGCTTCAGGACCAAGGTCGATGAGCCAATCGGCGGCGCATATTACATCCAGATTGTGTTCAACGATCAGCACACTGTGCCCTGCTTCCTGCAACAAACGCAGCGAACGCATCAACTTGGCCACATCGTCAAAATGCAGACCGGTGGTGGGTTCGTCAAACACAAACAGGTCACCACGCTTGGCCACTTTCTGGCCGCTGGCAGTGGGCTTCAAGTTGGCCAGAAAGCCAGCCAGTTTCAGGCGTTGTGCTTCACCACCGCTGAGCGTGGGCACGGGCTGACCCAGGCGCAAATAATTCAGCCCCACCTGGGCCAGCGGTTGCAGTGTTTTTAGCAGTGCAGTGTCTTTCTCAAACAAATCAAGCGCCTGATCTACGGTTAGTTCAAGCACCTGCGCCATGTTCAACACGTGGCCTTTGCGCTCAAGTGTCACTTCAAGCGCCTCTGGCCGGTAGCGTGTGCCATTGCATTCGCCGCAGCGCAAATACACATCGCTCAAGAATTGCATTTCAACATGTTCAAAGCCATTGCCACCACACATGGGGCAGCGGCCATCGCCACTGTTGAAACTGAAAAAGCCGGGTTCGTAATCGCGCTCTACGGCAATTTTTGTTTTGGAGAACAGTTTGCGAAGTTCGTCAAATGCACCGACATAGCTGGCGGGGTTGCTTCGCGTGGTTTTGCCGATCGGGCTTTGGTCAACAAAGGCAAGTTGTGAAATATATTCCACACCCTCCAATGAATCAAAGTCACCCGGTGACTCTGTGGGCTCGCCTTTTATTTTTTTAATGGCGGGCACCAGCACATCTTGCACCAGGGTGCTTTTGCCTGAACCTGAAACACCGGTGAGCACCACCAGGCGGTTCAAGGGCAATTTGAGATCGATGTTTTTCAAATTGTTGGCGCGCACACCGGTCAAGTTAATGTGCTCTGTGGAATCGCCCAGCGGCTCGATGTTTTCCACCACTTTCAGTTCGCCCTTCAAGTAGCGGGCAGTCAGCGAATTTGCCTGAGCAATTTTGGCGGGCGCGCCATCAAACACAATATTGCCACCGGCTTCACCCGGGCCTGGACCAATGTCCACGAGCCTGTCAGCCTGGTTCATCAATTGCGGGTCGTGCTCCACCACCACCAAGGTGTTACCGGCCTCTTTCAGACGCTGCATGGCTTGGGCCACGCGCGCAATGTCGCGGGGGTGCAGGCCCACCGAGGGTTCGTCCAATACAAACAAAGTATTCACCAGCGAACTGCCCAGTGCAGTGGTTAAATTAATCCGCTGTACTTCGCCGCCACTGAGCGTTCTGCTTTGCCTGTCGAGCGTTAAATAGCCCAAACCCACTTGAATTAAAAAACCCAGGCGGGTGCGAATTTCCTGCAATACCAAATCGCTTGCTTCGTCCAGAGCACCAGGCAATTGCAGGTTCTTGAATAGTTGTGCCACCTTCAACAATGGCATTTGCATAATTTCATGAATGCTGTGTTGGCCCGATTCACTGGGCAATTTCCACAGCAGTGAATCGGGCTTTAAGCGTGCGCCATTGCAATCGCCACACGGCGTGTAACTGCGGTATTTGCTCAACATGACCCGCACGTGCATTTTGTAGGTCCGGCTTTCGAGCCATTCAAAATAACGGGCGACGCCGTAGAACAAATGGCCATCCCAATTGCCGTCAAAATTCGCATCGCCTTCGATCACCCACAACTTGTGTTCTTCGGGCAAATGTTTGTAGGCAATGTCCGTGGCAATGCCTCGCTTTTTGGCGAATTTCACCAGGTCTTTCTGGCAGCTTTTAAAGCTTTCCGTAGTCCAGGGTTTTACCGCACCCTCTTCCAGCGATTTGTTTTCATCAGGAATCACCAGGCCATAATCAATTCCAATCACCCGCCCAAAACCACGGCAGGTGTCGCATGCACCCAAGGGTGAGTTGAAACTGAAGTGGCTGGGCAGCGGGCTGGAGTAATCCAGATCGCAAGTGGCGCAGTGCAGGCCTTCGGAATAACGCCAAGGCGCTTGCTCCTCACCTCCGTCTTCGGGCAGTGCAAACACATTCACTTTGCCTTTGCCGCGATGCAGGGCGCTGGCCACAGCGTCGCTGAAACGGCTTTCCTCAACACCTGCCACACGGAAACGGTCTTGAACCACATCCAGCAGTTTTTCCACTACGCTGCGGCCTTTCTTAATCGGTGTTTCCCGGTGAATGCGGGTGTAGCCCTGCGCGCTCAGAAAATCTTCAATTTCCTGGGTGGTGAACTTGGCGGGCACGCGCACCGGGAAGGTAATCACGATGCGTGGATCGTTTTGTGCGGCGGCTTTGTCCAGTATCGATTGCTTGATGGTGGCTACTGTGTCCTCCCGCACCCACTGGCCACACTGACGGCAATGAAGGTGGGCGGCGCGGGCATAAATCAACTTCAGGTGATCGTTGATTTCAGTCATCGTACCCACGGTGCTTCGGGAGGTGCGCACGGGGTTGGCCTGGTCAATGGCAATGGCTGGCAACACGCCCTCGATGCTGTCTACGTCGGGTTTGTCCATGCGGTCCAGAAACTGGCGCGCATAGGGCGAGAAGGTTTCAACGTAACGGCGCTGGCCTTCAGCGTACAGGGTGTCGAACACCAATGAGCTTTTACCACTGCCCGATACACCGGTGAACACAGTAATTTCACCGGTTTTAATGTCGATGTCGACATTTTTAAGGTTGTGCTGACGCGCCCCTTTGATACGAATCAGATTGCCAAGGTATTGGGAATTCTCGGTTTTTTTCGTTTTGGTGGTCATGGGGCGCCTGGGGTAAAACGGTTGCTACAGGCGTTTAATTGTACCCGTAGCAATCGCTTTAACCCGGCTTGAAGCGCTTACTTAAGCAACCTGTGCAAGCCTGCGCTTGCGTACACCCTGTGCCAAAGTTTCCAGCACTTGCAGGCTGTCATCCCAACCCACGCAGCCATCGGTAATGCTTTGACCATAGGTCAGCGGTTTGCCAGGCTCCAAATCCTGGCGACCTTCCACCAAGTGGCTTTCAACCATCACACCCATGATGCGAGCATCGCCCGCAGCCAGTTGTTCAGCAATGTTTTCGCACACGCCAACCTGGTTTTTGGGCACCTTGCTACTGTTGCCATGGCTTGCATCAATCATGATGCGAGCGGCCAAACCTGCCTTGCCAATGTCAGTCGCTGCGGCTTCCACAGACGCTGCATCGTAGTTCGGACCTTTTCCGCCACGCAAAATGATGTGGCAATCTTCGTTGCCGGAAGTGCTGACAATGGCGCTACGCCCTTCCTTGGTCACACTTAAAAAGTGGTGCGGGTGTTGCGCCGCTTTGATGGCACCCACTGCGATTTTTACGTTGCCGTCG
>JAHJCM010000202.1 GCA_018812945.1 Gammaproteobacteria bacterium
CAATCCTGACTCTGCTGGAGTCCAGACAATGTAAAGAAAAACCTTGTGCAAAGGGAGGCGTCCATATACTCCTAAACTGCGGGTCGGGTCCGTTCTCTGTCGCCCATTCTGGGCGACACCGGCCCTGCTCGGCACGCAAGGGCAGGTTTTCTTAAAGGCGAGGCGATTGGGACACCGCTGCTGATTGATCACGCAACCAAGCCCTAGCGGAGTGTGTGGAAGATTCGCCAACGGAGGTGCTTCGGCCAACTCGGCAGTGGGTTTGCCTGTTACGAACTTCAAGAAAACCGCCCCGTTTGGATTCATTCGCTGCGTTTGGCGATTAGCCAACACCGAGACTCGGCCATGTGTTTTGCCGAGCGAGGTGAGCAAGAATGAATTCAAAAAGGGATGAAGCGGTTTTCTGTGAGGAATCAGGCAACCCCGACGAGTTGGCGACAGCGCCATAGTTTCCACCAAACTGGCTGATCAATCAGCCAAACACCCACTTGGCATTGCCCTCACCCAGCCAGCCCTGCATTTCAATCAGCAGGTCTTCCTCCGGGCGCACCTTCCAGTCGCTGCTCAGTTGCGCCACGCAGGCAGCCTGCCCATTGTGATAGTCAATTTCGACCAAACAACCCTGCTCGGGATCGCGGAAAGGCTCCAGCATGGCGCGCAGCTTTTCAGCATCCGATTGCCCGTTCATGCTCAGCCTCAAGCGGCTGACAAAGTGGGCCCGGGCACTGGCCAGTGAATACAGGTTCTCGGCAGAAATTCGCAAGCCCCCGGTGTACGAATCTTCAGAAACCTTGCCTTGCAGCACAAGTAGCGAATCTTCTTTGAGCAGGTTGCGGTTGGCTTCAAACTGCTCATTGAAAATAGACAATTCAACTTGCGCGGTAGAATCGTCGAGCAACACAATCGCCATTTTGCCGCGCTTGGTCATCATGGTGCGCAGCGATGCGATTACACCGGTCATCCACACCATGTCGCGGCCAGGAGTAAGGTCTTTCAGGCGTAGTTTCACAAACTGGCGAACTTTCGCTTCGTCGGCTTTGAACAGGTGGCCGCTGAAGTAATAGCCCAATGCGGCTTTTTCCTGCTGCAGTTTTTCGCGTTCGCTCCAGGTGGGCACATCCACCAATTCCGGTGGTGCATCGCCTCCCAGGTCTTCACCAAACAAACTCACCTGTGCAGCGGTGGCGGCTTGTTGGGCAGCCCATTCCATGGCCTGACCCGAACTGGCCAACAACTTGGCACGATCAGAATTCAGCGAATCGAATGCACCTGCGCGAATCAGCGCCCCAATCACCCTGCGGTTAATTTGCTTGCTGTCCACCCGTTTCACGAAATCGAACAGGCTGGTGAAAGGGCCGTTCGCAGTGCGTTCGGCCACAATCGCCTCGCAGGCAGCTTGGCCAGTTCCTTTTACAGCACCCAAACCATAGCGAATGGCGCTTGCACGCTTCTCACCATCAATGCGCACAGCGGTGAAGCGGAAATTGGACTCGTTCACGTCCGGGCCTAGCATGGTGACGGTTGTGCCCGCTTTTTTGCCAGGCACCTGACACATGGCCATGGCGTCTTCGACAAATACCTTGACCTTGTCAGTATCATCCATGTCTGAACTCATGGATGCAGCCATGAATTCCGCTGGGTAATGCGCTTTCAACCAGGCTGTGTGGTACGCAATTAGCGCATAAGCGGCCGAGTGCGATTTGTTGAAACCGTATTCTGCAAACTTTTCCATCAAGTCGAAAAGCTGCTTGGCCACGGCTGGGTCCACACCACGCTCGGTGGCGCCAGTCGTGAAAATTTCACGCTGCTTGGCCATTTCCTCGGGCTTCTTTTTACCCATGGCTCGGCGCAACAGGTCAGCGCCGCCCAAGCTGTAGCCGGCCAGAATCTGGGCAACCAACATCACCTGTTCTTGGTAAACAATCACACCGTAGGTGCTTTTCAGGATGCCTTCCAGCTTGGGGTGGAAGTACCACTCCGCGCGCCCTTTGCCGGTTTTGGAGGTTTCCTTTTTACGGGCAATGAAGTCGTCCACCATGCCGGAGCCCAAAGGGCCAGGACGGTTCAGCGCCATCAAGGCAATGATGTCTTCGAAGTTGTCCGGCTTGAGCTTCTTTTCAAGGTCTTTCGCGGAACGCGATTCAGACTGGAACACTGCAGTCGTGTTGCCCTCTGAAAACAACTGGTACACCGCCGGGTCGTCCAGCGGCAAATCTTCCAAGCGGAAGTCGCGCTGGTCTTCGTAGTTTTCCCGCACCCAACGCACTGCCCAATCCAGAATGGTCAGGTTGCGCAGGCCCAAGAAGTCGAACTTCACCAGGCCCACGGCTTCCACGTCGTCTTTGTCGTATTGCGACACCACAGAATCGGTTGAACCGTCAGCACAATACAAGGGACAAAAATCAGTCAACTTGCCCGGTGCGATCAACACGCCGCCCGCGTGCATACCCACGTTGCGGGTCAGTCCCTCCAAAGGCCGCGCCACTGCGATGATTTCCTTGGCCTCGTCTTCGTTTTCCACCCGCTCCTTGAACGTGGGCTCTTCATTCAACGCGCGTTCAAGGTCCCACGGGTCCGTGGGCGTTTGCGGAATCAACTTGGACAGGCCGTCGCAATACATATAGGGCATGTCGAGCACACGGCCCGCATCGCGAATGACCGCTTTCGCACCCAAGGTACCGAAGGTTGCGATTTGGCTAACCGCATCGCGCCCGTAGTTTTGCTTCACGTAATCGATGACGCGGTCGCGGTTGTCCTGGCAAAAGTCGATGTCAAAGTCGGGCATGGAAACCCGCTCGGGGTTCAGGAAACGCTCGAACAGCAAGTCGTACCGCAAGGGATCAAGGTCGGTAATACCCAAAGCATAAGCCACCAGCGAGCCTGCACCAGAACCACGTCCAGGGCCCACAGGCACACCATTGCTTTTGCCCCAGTTAATGAAGTCTTGAACAATCAGGAAGTAACCGGGAAAGCCCATACCGATAATGGTGTCGCATTCAATTTTCAAACGCGCTTCGTATTCCGGGCGCATCTTTTCCCGTTCCTCAATGTTCGGGAACAAGTGTGCCAAACGCTTCTCCAAACCCTCCTTGGACAAATGCACCAGGTAGTCGTCAAGCGTCATGCCGTCTGGTGTGGGGAATGCGGGCAACTTGGGCTTGCCCAATTCAAGCGTTAAATTACAACGCTGGGCAATTCGAATACTGTTGCGGATGGCGCTGGGAATGTCGGCAAACAGTTCTGCCATTTCCTGCGCAGTTTTGAAATACTGCTGCTCGGTAAAACGACGTGGCCTGCGCGGGTTCGACAAAATTTCGCCCTGTGCAATACACACCCGCGCTTCATGCGCACGGAAGTCTTCAGGCTTCAAAAACTGAATTGGGTGCGTGGCCACCACAGGCAGCTGCAACTTGGCCGCCAACTGACAACTTAAATTCACCAGGTTCTCGGCCTGGGTGGACCCATCGCGCTGAAGCTCAATGTAATAGCGCCCCTCGAAATACTTCAGGAATTTGCGGGCTGAGTCTTCAGCGCGGGCCATGTTGCCACCCAGCAAAAACTGGCCGACATCGGAATTGGCAAACCCGGAGACGGCGATCAGGCCATCACAACCTACCTCATCAAACCATTCAAACTTCAGCGTGGCTTTTCCGCGTTTCTGATTGCGCAAGAAGGCACGGCTTAGAAGCTCGCAAAGCTGCAAATAGCCTTTGTGGTTTTGCACCAGCAACAGCACGCGGGCGGGCTGTTCTTCATCGCGATCGCTTTCAATCCACACATCGCAAGCCGCAATTGGCTTGACACCGGCACCGCGTGCCTTGCCGTAAAACTTGATCAAACCAAACAGGTTGGACAGATCAGAGATGGCCAGCGCGGGCATGCCGCACCCAGCGGCGGCTTTAACAGCCTCGCCCACGCGTACCATGCCGTCGAGCACCGAAAATTCGGTGTGCATGCGCAGGTGAACAAAAGTGGCGGGGAGCGAGTGGGATGTATTCGTCATTCTGACATTTTACTACCAAGTGGCTGGCAAACTATTGAGAATGACGAATCCACGGACTAGAACAAGGGGTGGGCTAGCTGCTGTATAGCAGCATTCGACTTCCTTGCTGGACTTCGATTGAAATAATCGTGACGGCCCTTTATGTTTGAGTAGTTAACCGGCAAAACCGCCAAGAAACGCCCCCGAAGATTATCTTCAATATCTGATTCATGATTGTTCCACATATCCAAAAATTGAGATTTACTCAAAGTGACATGTCCTAGCGATGGGTCTGCCAAATGCACGGTATTTCGACCAATCCCCTTAAGAACAGAGAAATGCTCGGTAGTCCTGTGTTTTAAGTACACAAGCACAGGGGCTTTGAGGTTGAGCAACTGATCATAGGTTGCAGCGAAACCTTGTGCTTTAAACCCAAAACTGGGCAATGTGCGCTGCATATCAGCAAAGCTTGCTCTGGCATCGCCTTTATCCAATGCTTTTAACAACTCCTGCTCAGAAATTGACTGCCCGTAAAACTGATTCAGGATAGTAGCAAGCCCAGCCGCCCCGCATGAAAAATCAAGGTTTTGCTTGACTATTCCTTCATCACGAATTGACTTCCAATTTTTCAATTGCAGATTGACAACAGACGACGGGGTCAAGTAAGTAGGTTGAGCTGAAATATGTTCTGAAAACATCATAAAAACAACCAGAACAAAAATGGCATGCAGCTTAAAAATGCTCATAAATAATAGATCAAAAATATAGTGCGTAATCAATAGATTCCCGGGCTCGAAATCAAACACTCTAATAGAGTGAGATTTCTGTTTATTTTTTTCCGTTTCGTTTACGTTCGTAGAGAGCAATCGCTGCCACAAAACAGGCACAAACAATTCCTAGTATAATCGATGAAATAGACAACTTTACTAAATTCGTATTTTCATCAAACAAGACCTTCCATAAAAAGAAAACCGTGACCACAGAAATCATAATCGACGAAAATAATTTAACCAAACTCCAACTAGCGAACAAGAACTTATCTTTCAAGAACACCGCTAAAAGAATAATTAGATTTTCCAAGCTACTATTTTAATAAAAACTTTAAATCTATTGCGTTACTGGCGAAGAATTTTAAAACCTCACCAAGAAATTGATAGTATTACTTTACACTTAATATGGATATGCTCAAATATTTTTTTATAGAACACACTTTACAATCAATTTTTGGCACATGGACAATGACGACCGTTAAATTTTAATAAACCCGAACCAATAAAAACACCAACTAAATTATTTAATCAATGCACTTAGAACCCCCATCTAAAAATATCTCATGAGTATCGACCTGAAACCCACGATAATATTTTTTTTAGAATATAAAAACCCACAAAGTAAAATGCAGATACAAAAATTGAATCAACTATTAAATCGATCAGAATTTTTTTCTCACAAAATATTTGACTTAATCCAAAAATCAAAAAACAAAGTGAAAATATTGATATATACGATGTTAAAAAATTCGAGCTTTCGATTGAATAATCCACGATTCTGCTAGATGCAAAAATCAAAGTAATTATTGCTAGAACATCAAATAGATCGCACAGATTAGTCATATTTTCCTATTGATTTATCCTTATCTCAGCCTGTTATAGATTGAGATAAGGGAGTTTTTACACTATTTGAAATCAGTAAGGCATATACCCTACACCAGATCCACCATAGCCAGCCCCAGATGGAGAGTACATCGCACCATAGCCAGAATAACTATTGAATGAATTCGAATACCATGACTCTGCGCCTGCGGCTCCAATCAAATAACCTGCACCGTAGCCCATTCCTCCGACTACGCGACCAACGGGGGAAGCATAAAATCCACCAGTGGCGCCAGCTCCAACATCACGCCAATCAACATTTCCGTCATTTCGAGCGTAGCTATACACAGCGCCAGACCCTGCGCCGAGTGCTGTGTAGCCAATCACAGGTAAAAACCAAAGAAATGAACCCTCGGTTTCCTTCATTTCTTCTGTGCTCAAAGCTGCAACTTCAACAGCATTGGACTCTGACGCAAACAGAGCCTCATAATCCACAGCTTCAAACGCCAGCGTTTCAGTTGCTTGCTTCTGCTCAGCAAATACGGGTGTTACAACGCTTCCCACCAAAAGTGTTGCGATAAGACTTTTACTCAGCTTATTCATATTCTTCCTGAAAATAATTATGGGTGCTGTTAGATATGTCGCCGAAAACTACAAAGTTTGCAGCCAACTTAACCTCAGGTCTGCACCCTGCCCACCTGAAGTATTCGTTTTTAAGGAAAGATTGATTGATGACCCTTCTTGCAAGCCGTAGCCGGCCCCCAAGACCAAACTTGTTTGAGTCCGCCGAGCAAATTGGGATTGACCATTCACTGAATCGGCTAATCGTGCTGTCCATTGGAACCCTGTGCTGAGCGACACACGATCATTGGCAGCAAAAATTACAGTTGGCGATAGGGTCCAGATAGCGCCTGGTTTTACGTTAGCGCCATTCTCATCTCGAGAAGCACTTGCTCTATAGGCTGCGGTAATTGCCAATACGACAGGATCAATTGCCTTGTAGGCAGTTAAGCCAATCAAGGTAGATTTCAAATTACTTGAATCTGAACCGCGATTTTCATACAACGCCAGCTCGCCAAATCCAAGGATGGCTGGCGTTGCATCATCGGCCTTGAATTGGTGGGACACCCCAAGCCAAGCGTCAGCAACATAGGCGTCTGACTGGGAGTTGAATCCCATCCCACTCATTTGACGACTTTCAGTGAACAAATATGAGACACGCGAGGTAACCTCCGTGCGAGCGCTTAGTCCATAACGCAGACCCAGAGAGCCAACCAGAGTATCCGCGTTATTTTGAACCTGACCAATTTGAGTAGGAATCAAAACGAACGAGGTTGGTCCTGTCTGGAGTAGCAGCGGCTCTCCCGCGAATAAGCCGGTTTGATCACTGTTCGAGTAGGTACCCGACAACTCAAAACGGTACCTGCCCTGATCGGTCAGAATATCTTCGACAGTCAACGCAATATCGGCATTGGCAGTCCCCAAGCTCATTCCAATCAGTTGGCAGCAAAGGACAGCACGCCACAAAATACAACGCATAAAAAAAAACCTCCTGATAAATCGGAGGTTAGTTAAGTGCATTTATTGACCGAATACAAACCGGGTAACTCGCTCGAGCTACCCGTGATTAACTGCCTAGGACCTAGCCAGCCAGCTTCTTGGCAAACTCAGCCACCCGGGCACCATAAACTTTCGCAGTTTCCAGGTCAGATGCAGGCGGAGTCACGTCTGCCGGGGCATTGTCCGATTGAGTCATCACACCCACCCAAGAACCCACACGGTTCAGTTCATTGACATCGCCAGGTTTCTGGGCACCCGGGGTGGCACTGCCCACCCAGATCATGCCGTGTTGCATGGCGTAGGTTACGAAATACTGAAGCGTGCTCAACTTGTCGCCACTCATGGAAAGCGAATTGGTAAAGCCGCCCGCCACCTTGTTCTTCCAGCCTTGGCTGAACCACACTTTGCTGGATGCATCCGCAAACTTTTTGAAGTCCGCCGAGGCACCGCCCATGTAGGTGGGTGAGCCGAAAATGATGGCATCAGCCTTGGCCAGTACGTCCCAAGTGGCGTCATTCACGTCATTGACTGAAATGAGGTGGGTTTGTACACCCGCCACGCCTGCTGCACCTTGTTCAACAGCCTGCGCCACTTTGGCTGTATGACCATAACCACTGTGATAAACAATTGCTACTTGTGTCATTTTTTACTCCCTCGTTGTTTTAACAATCAAGCGGGCAAGTCGAAGAAAAGTACCTCGGCCTGTTCGCTCACATCAAAATTCAGTTCCCGCTCACCGGCAATCAACAGTGCATCGCCTGTTTGCAGCAACACATTGCCCACGCTCAGCGAACCCTTGGCCACATGCAAATAGCCTTTGCGTGCAGGGTCCAACTCACGGTGTACGCTTTGATTGCTCAAGCGGCCTGCGTACATTTTTGCGTCCTGGTGAATGAAGGCGATTTTTTTCGCATCAGCCTCGGCCCTGTCGCCTGTCACAATCAAGCCAAGCTGACCGGTGATTGTGGCTACATCCAGATCGTGGTCCTTGTAACCAGGCTCCACGCCATTCACGGCAGGCTCAATCCAGATTTGCAGCAAGTGAGCCACATCGGTTTTGTGCGCATTCATTTCTGAATGTCGAATACCGGTGCCAGCACTCATGCGCTGAATCTGATTGGGCTTGATGGCTGAACCACCACCCAAACTGTCGCGGTGGCTAAGCTCACCGCCCAACATGTATGTAATGATTTCCATGTCGCGGTGACCGTGCGTGCCAAAACCGGTTTGAGGCTGAACCCAGTCTTCATTGATCACGCGCAGGGGGCCGAAACCCATGTGCTTGGGATCGTAGTAGCTGGAAAAAGAAAAGCTGTGATAGCTCTCAAGCCAACCATGGTTGGCGTAACCGCGCTCATTGGATTTTCTGATCTGGAACATGTTCAACCTCCTGTTGAATGATGAATTCAGTGTAGGTGGTGCCATGCGGCCAAACAAGGCGTAGAATTTGACGAACTCATTCAAAAAAACTGAACCCATGACCATCAACCTCGACAGCCTTGCCCTGCTTGAATTGATTGAAGCACGGGGCAGTTTTGCCGCCGCCGCAGTGGCCCTGAACAAGGCACCTTCGGCGATCACCTACCAACTTCGGCAACTGGAAGACAGTCTGGACGTTCTGATTTATGACCGATCTGGCCACAAAGCCAAACTCACTCCTGCAGGAAAAGCTTTGTTGGAAGAGGGTCGCAAGTTACTTGAAAGCACCGATGCACTCACCAAGCGCGTGAAAGCCGTGGCCAGTGGTTGGGAGGCCGAGCTGCGGATCGTGCTGGATTCCGTGGTGCCGTTCGAAAAGGCCATACCTTGGATTCAGGCATTTGATGCGCTGGAAAGCCCGACACGGCTGCGTTTCTCAAGCGAGGTGTTGTCGGGCACCTGGGAGGCTTTGTACTCAGGTCGAGCCGACCTGTTGATTGGCAGTCGCCTGGATCAAAACCAGTTTGCCAGCGCCACCGGGCTGCACATTCAAAGCTTCGGGCAGTCGCTGTTTGTGTTTGCAGTGGCCCCAAGCCACCCGCTGGCCAATGCAGAGGAACCGCTGTGCATCGACACCATTCGCCAATACCGTGCGGTAGCAGTAGGCGATACATCCCGCAACTTCAAACCGCTTACTTTTGGTTTGCAAAGCGGGCAGGCTGTGCTGACGGTGCCCAATCTTCAGGCCAAGGTAAAGGCACAATTGGCAGGCCTGGGCTGCGGCTGGCTACCCTGGAACTTGATTGAACAGGAAGTAGCCAACGGCGATTTGATCGTGAAGAAAACCGAAGATGTAACCCGGCAAAGCAGCCTTTGTTTTGCCTGGCAACGCGGCAGCCAAGGCAAGGCACTGGACTGGTGGACCAAACACTTGGCCACGGTGCAGCTGAACTTTCAACCCCCCCAATAAACCGTGTTGTTCAATATGCCAACACACGCGCCGTACATCGGCCGATTTGCCCCGTCACCCACGGGTCCTTTGCATTTGGGCTCCCTGGCCACCGCGCTGGGTAGCTTTCTGGACGCGAAGGTACACCGTGGGCAGTGGCTTTTGCGTATTGAAGACATCGACGAGGGGCGCTGCGACGCCACCTCTGCTGAACATATTCTTCGAACTTTGGAACGCCACGGCCTTCAATGGCAAGGAGAAGTGTGGGTGCAATCAAAACGGCACGCGGCGTATGAAGCCGCTTTAAAACGCTTAAACACGGGAAACCTGACCTACCCCTGTGCCTGTACACGCAAAGAAATTGAGGACGCCAATTCACTTCGGGCACCCGGCGAAAACCGCATTTACCCGGGAACCTGTAGACATGGCATGCCCGCTGGCCGGAAAGCCCGAGCCATTCGTTTTCGTTGCCCAGTTGCACCCATTGCCTGGCTCGACCACAGGCTGGGGCGGTTTGAAGACGACTTGAACACCAGCAGTGGCGATTTTGTATTGAAACGAGGCGATGGTTTTTGGGCCTACCACCTGGTCGTGGTTGTCGATGATTTGGCCAGCAAGGTAACGCACATTGTGCGCGGTGAAGACCTGACCGACACCACCGCCCGGCAAATCGCAGTGTGGAACGCACTGCAAAGCGGGCTTGAGGCACAAGCGGTTATAAAGCCCCCTGCCTACTGGCACCTGCCGGTGATACTGGCCGAAGACGGGCAAAAGCTTTCCAAACAAACCGGTGCTTTGGCTGTGCCCGAACACGACCCTGTGCTGAACTTGAACACCGTGTGGCAACACTTTGGTTTAGGCAAAATAAAAGCCACTGAAGTGACTCAGTGGCTTGAATTGGCGACTCCGATTTGGGCCAGTTATCGGGCAGCACAAGCTGCGCGATAAGTCTTAAGTGCGTGGCTCAATTTCTGGGCTTAGTTTCTTGGACTGCCACCCAACAAAAACGCCACAGGCGCGGCATTCTTGTTTTTTGGTTTGTTGTTGCCAACCGAAGACTGACCTGAAGCAGCAGCTTCAGCTGCGGCCTTATCTTCCTTGGATTCCTGATAAGGCTGATTGAACAGTGAATCCTTCACGCGGGTTTGGGCCAGCTTGGCACGTAAGCGTTCGTATTCCGCATCGCGGTGAATTGGCGCATTGTCGTTGAAACGGCCCCCCTGATAAGACATGTCACGTGAGGGGCGGCGTTCACGGGCCGGTGCAGCTTCATCACCACTTCGTGCAGGGCGACGGTCGGAACGACCCTCGTAGGTGCGACCCTCATTGCGGCCTTCGCCACGTCCTTCGCCACGTCCCTCGCGACCACTACGTTCTTCACGCGGAGCACGGGCACCCGGCACATAGCCCTCAAGCTCTTCGCGCACGAAGGCTTTGCCGATCAGCTTTTCAATGTCTTTCAAGGCACGTTCATCGCGCTTGACCACGAAAGAATAAGCAGTACCCTTGGCACCCGCGCGGCCTGTACGGCCGATGCGGTGCACATAATCTTCAGGCGTGGTGGGCAAGTCATAGTTGATGACGCAAGGCAAATCAGCAATGTCCAAACCACGTGCGGCTACATCGGTGGCCACAAGCACTGTCACTTCACCAGCCTTGAAGGCTTCCAGCGACTTGGTTCGCTCAATCTGGGTTTTGTCACCGTGGATGGCTGTGCTCGAGACACCTTCTTTTTCAAGGTGACGCGCCAAACGGGCAGTGCCCAGCTTGGTGTTTGAAAACACAATGACCTGGCTTAGCGCTTTGCTTTGAATCAGGTGGCAAACCGCCATGCGTTTATCTTCTTCGCTGTCGAGCGCGAAAATAACCTGTTTGATGTTCTCGGAAGTTGCATTGCGGCGGGCCACTTCAATCAATGTGGGCGAAACCATAAAGCTTTTGGCCAGCTTCTGAATTTCAGGCGAGAACGTAGCGGAGAACAACAGGTTCTGGCGCGTTTTGGGCAACAAATTAATTATTCGTTGCAGGTCGGGCAAAAAGCCCATGTCCAGCATACGGTCGGCTTCGTCCAGCACCAGCACCTGCACTTGGCCTAGGTTGATGCTTTTTTGCTGAACGTGGTCCAGCAAGCGGCCTGGCGTGGCGATCACCAACTCAACCCCACGGCGCAAAGCCTGAATCTGGGGGTTAATGTCAACACCGCCGTACACCACGGTGGAACGCAGGGGTGTGAACTTGGCGTAGGTGTGCACGTTTGCAGCAACCTGATCAGCCAACTCACGAGTGGGCGTCAAAATAAGCGCACGAACCGGGTGGCGGGCAGGCGACGTGTTTTCCGTGGCCAAGGGCATCAGGCGGTTCAGAATTGGTAGCGAAAACCCGGCGGTTTTGCCCGTACCGGTTTGGGCCGCGCCCATCACGTCTACGCCAGTCAGCACCACTGGAATGGCTTTGGCTTGAATGGGTGTGGGTTGGGTGTACCCCTGGGCATCAATGGCTTTCTGGATGTCGGGGTGCAGCGCGAAGTCTGCAAAGGTTACATTCGCGAGTGCGGCTTCTTCAGCAGCGCTGATGGTATACGGTTCAGTTTGTGTCATGCACGCATTCTAAGCCTATTTGGTGCTCATTATTTGTGCAATCGCTTTAAATTCACTTGCTGCACCGGCTGGGTGCAGCAAATGTACTTTTCATACAACAGCGGGCGAGCTGACCAAGCTTACAGATTTTCAGCAATAAACTCGTCCACGTGTTTGATGGCCAAACGCCCAGCGTTGGCTTGCGAACTCTCGGTGCCCCAAGCCACGTGTGGCGTGATTATACAGCGCGGGTGCTGCCATTGCACCATCAAGTGATCGCGAGGCGGCGGCTCTACTTCCAGCACATCGAGTGCAGCACCGCCCAAGTGCCCACTTTCTATGGCTTGTTTCAACGCATCAAACTGCACCAAACCACCGCGAGCAGTATTAATCAGTATCGCGCCCTTTTTCATTTTGGGAATGGTGTCTGGTCCGATCAAACCTTTGGTTTGCTCATTCAAGGGGCAATGAAGGCTAAGCACATCGCTGTGGGCCAGTCCGTGCTCGAAAGTCACATACCCCTCACGAGGTTTTTCAACGCCTTGGCGTTCAATGTGCAAAATAGTCATACCAAAAGCTTTGGCGAATTCAATCAACTTGCCGCCAATCGCCCCGCTACCCAGCACGCCCAGTGTTTGGGTGTGCAGGCCACGCATGGGTAGTGTGTGCAAGCAGAAAAAGCGCGATGCGCTCCAACTGCCATCATGCACCAACGTTTCCCACTCGGGTACACGGCGGGTCAACTGCAAAATACACGCCATCGCGTGCTCAGCCACGGATTCGGGGCCGTAATTCACTACATTGCTTACCTTGATGCCGCGCTCGGCACAAGCCGCTTTGTCCACGTTGTCGGTACCCGTGGCCACCAATTGAATCATTTTCAGTTTAGGTGCTGCGTCCAGCTCGGCAGGGCCAATTTTCACCTTGTTGATAATCAGAATTTCCGCTTCCCTGATGCGCTCTTTGAGCGTGTCTGCAGTGGTGAAAGGGTATTCAGTCCACGTGTGCGCGCACTCTGGGCGAGGCAAAGGGGTACGTACGGTTTCGCTTTCCAGCCAAACAATGTTCATGGTCTTGTGTCTCCAGTTCAGTTGCTAGAAGGCTACCGGCTAATCGCTGGCTTCGACACTGGGGCTAACCATGAAAACATTTGACCAACTTAGACCTTGACTGCTGCATCACCAAGCAAAAGTTCAGTGGCCACTCCGGCAATTCGATAGCAGTTTTTACCCGCCTTCTTGGCTTGATACATTTGCTCATCGCTAATTTCAAGCAGCTGTTGAATGGAATGCCCATGCAGTGGGTGCATGGCCGCGCCAATGCTGCACGACACCGTCAAACCATGGTTTTGCCGAACCCGCACCAGCAGCTTGTCGCAGGCAAACGATTCAATAATTCGCTCGGCAATGTTTTTCAGCAACTGAATATTACAACGGGCAACAATTATGGCGAATTCGTCGCCACCCGAGCGCGCAACATGGTCCACATTGCGAGTTGCTCCCTTCAGCAATGTAGCGCTGGTCTTCAAAATTTGATCACCAGCCTTGTGGCCCAAGGTGTCATTGACGGCCTTAAACCCGTCGAGATCCAGAAACATGAGCCCAAGCGTTTCACCTGGCAACAGCCGTGAAAGCCGAGCCTCTAGGGTCATATCGAACCCTCGTCGATTCAGCACGCCAGTCAAGGGATCTCGTTCGACCTCATTGCGCAAGTCCTCCACATTTTTGCGAATACTGACGTCGTCTACAATCAACACCGCATGGGCACCCTGAATTTTGTCGTTGTACACCGCAAACCGGAATTGCAGCACCCGGCCATCCGTGAAATTCAGCTCAACCGGCATCTCATGGTTCCCAAAATAATCAGTCACCAGGTCTTTCAAACGAATTCGCTGTTCTCGAACCACCCCAGCTTGAATCAACACCGACTCAAGCTTTGCCGACTCGGGATTGAGTGTTTCGATCTTCAGCATTTTTGCCAGGGCTTTGTTCAAGTAAAGCAAGTTGAAATGCTCATCCAGATAAGCAACGCCACTGGCCAGAGACGACAACAGCATGTCGAGTCGGTTTTTCTCAGACACAGACCGTGCGTGGCTTTCCTCCATGGCCTTCATTTGCAATTCAATGGCCTGGGCCATGCTGTTGAAGGCCGCACCCAGACAGGAAATTTCATCACGCCCGGTCACCTCGATTCGGGACTGAATTTTTCCAGACTGTAATTCCATGGCCTTGCTGCGAAGGTCCTCGAGCCGGGCAGACAGGGTATTGCTCAAGCCCAACAGAATCATGGAGCAGGCCAGCGCACTCAATAAAAACACACCGGCCAGGTAAAACAGCATGTCATTGCGGCTGCGATACACTTCGTTTTCATCAAACAACACCTTCAGTTGTTGACCGGAATTTGGTAAATCAAATATCGACAACAGTGGGGTTGCCGCCGGGGTCAGGTCGTCGGGTACGTCGCCCATGGCATAAGTCACCTCGCTGCCCTCGTTCACCCACACGGCTGCGGGTTTGTGGCGCGAGTAGAAATCCCGAACGATTGAAGAAAGTACGTTCAGCGAATGGCTGTTGTTGGCCAAATGAGCCTTGGTCAGTTCGGATTTAAAACTTTCCTGAATGCGAAGCAGATCCTGCTCGGCCAATTTGCCCATGTGTATGTATTGAATGGTCGTGAAAATGCCCCCCAGCAGCAACTGGGCTACAAACGTAGTAAGCAACCATTTCCACTTGAAAGACATTGTGAACAAACCCGTTTTGGATGAGGTACACAGCCAGTATGTTGGTTCGCTGCGCAAGCGGTAATCCCACGAGAGGGGCACATTTTCAGCAATCGCAAAAAAAATGACTTATTTCTGCAAAGGGGTGTTGTGTTCAATATTGTTTTTTGCCATAATTGCGGGCTTGCCGAGGTGGCGGAATTGGTAGACGCGCTGGACTCAAAATCCAGTGGTAGAGATATCGTGCGGGTTCGATTCCCGCCCTCGGCACCAGCCCCCAGGACAACATGAAAGCAACCATGAAACTGTCCGAATTCGATTTTGATCTTCCTGAACAGCTCATCGCCCAACACCCCCCGGAACACCGTGGTGAGTCGCGCTTGCTTGTTTGCAACAACAACAAACCCATTGAAGATCACCTGTTTGCGCATGTGCTGAACCTGCTTCAGCCCAATGATGTGCTGGTGGTTAACGACACCAAAGTGCTGAAGGCCCGACTTGAAGGCCACAAAGCCAGTGGCGGAAAAATCGAAGTGATGCTGGAGCGCATTCTCGACGACCGGCGTTTTACCGCCATGATTCGGGCCAGCAAGTCACCCAAACCGGGCAGTGAAATTGTATTGGCTGGCGCGGCCACAGCCCGTGTGCTGACCAAACACGACATGATGTACGAGCTGGAGTTGCTGGAAAGCAGCCTGAGCCTGCCCGATCTGCTGGATACGCATGGCGCCCTGCCCCTGCCCCCCTACATTGAACACAGCGCCAACGCACAAGATGATGAACGCTACCAAACCGTGTTTGCGCGTGAGCCGGGCGCTGTGGCTGCCCCCACGGCGGGCCTGCATTTCACCGAAAAGCTGCTACAAGACGCACAGGCGCGCGGCGTAAAGCTGTTGAACCTGACATTGCATGTCGGCGCTGGTACTTTCCTGCCGGTTAAAACAGACAACGTGGACGAACACGTGATGCACAGCGAGCGCTATGCCATTTCGGGTTCGCTAATCGAAGCCATGATCAAAGCCAAACAAAATGGTGGCAAAGTGGTTGCAGTGGGCACCACCTCCCTGCGGGCATTGGAGGCCTGGGCCACAGAAACAGGCTGCAATTTAAGCACCACCGAAGGTTTGAATAAGGCAGCAGAATTTGCGCACAACGGCCATGCCGGCGATACGCAAATTTTTATCAAACCCGGCTATGGCTTCAAGGTGGTTGACCGCCTAATCACCAATTTTCACCTACCCAAAAGCACCTTGCTGATGCTGGTGTCTGCTTTTGCCGGAAAAACCAACATACTCAACGCATATGCGCATGCAATTGCGCAACAATACAGGTTCTTCAGTTATGGCGACGCCATGTGGCTTGAACGCTCCGAATGATCGAATCTGCCTATCCAATTGTTTCTCACGATGGCAGCGCAATACAAATGATGCGCTGGTCCAACTCCGGAAACAAACCCAAACTGCATTGGGCACACGCCACCGGGTTCAACGCCAAAACCTACACCCCATTGCTACGCGAGTTGTTGCCCCACTTTGACGTACACACCTGGGACATGCGCGGACACGGCGAAAGCCGATCAGCGGGCAATCCAAAAACATTTCGCGGCTGGTCCACTTACTATCAAGACCTGATCGCCGTGCTTGACCAGGCCAGCGAACCCATGTGGCTTGCCGGGCATTCAATCGGTGCCACCACCAGCCTTGCGGCAGCTGCCCAACGCCCTCACAAAGTAAAGGGCCTGCTATTGGTAGAACCGGTGTTGCTAGACCCTAAGCAAGGTTTTGCCTTGCGCTTGGCAAACTGGTTTGGCTTTGCTGACCGAATTGCCATGGCTGCAGCCGCAGCCCGCAGGCGGGCTAGTTTCCCGACACACCAAGACGCTTTTGAGAATTACCGCAGCAAAAAAGCATTTGGTACGTGGAGCGATGAATGGCTACAAGCCTATGTAGAACACGGTTTTGTGCCCAGCCACAACAATGAAGTTGAACTGGCCTGCCCACCCAGCTGGGAATCACTTACCTTTCAACACACAGAGCCCAATGCCGCGCGCTGGATTCGTGACCCGGGCTGCCCCATCCATATTTTGGCAGCAGGTCGAGGATCTACATTTCCCGCCACCGCACACGCGCGCATTCAGAAGCGTTTGCCCAAAGCCCGCATCGAGGTGATTGCAGATGCCACGCACTTCTTGCCAATGGAGCACACCGGGCTGGTGGTGCAACGCATCTGCGACCTCGCAAAAAATAAAGCCCGGTGATTTCTCACCGGGCCTTTCGAAAACAAGCAATTTGCGTCGAACTTACTCGACCGCTTTCACCATGTCTTCAATCACTTTCTTGGCATCGCCAAACACCATCATGGTTTTGTCCATGTAGAACAACTCGTTGTCCAAGCCAGCGTAACCCGCGTTCATTGAACGCTTGTTCACGATAATGGTTTTTGCCTTGTAGGCTTCCAGAATCGGCATGCCTGCAATCGGGCTCTTGGGGTCTTTCGCGGCAGGGTTCACCACGTCATTCGCACCCAAGACCAACACCACGTCGGTTTGTGCAAATTCACTGTTGATGTCTTCCATCTCAAACACCTGGTCGTAGGGCACTTCAGCCTCAGCCAGCAGCACGTTCATGTGGCCAGGCATACGGCCTGCAACCGGGTGAATCGCGTACTTTACGGTAACGCCCATGTGTGTCAGCTTCTCGCTCAGCTCTTTCAGGGCGTGCTGCGCACGGGCCACGGCCAAACCGTAACCAGGCACAATCACCACGGTTTCTGCGTTGGTCAACAAGAAAGCCACGTCGTCTGATGAACCGCTTTTCACAGTGCGCTGCTGGCCACCGCCTGCCGCGCCTGCATCGGCTTCGCCACCAAAACCACCCAGAATCACGTTGAAGAAGGAGCGGTTCATGGCCTTGCACATGATGTACGAAAGAATCGCACCGGAAGAACCCACCAATGAACCCGCCACAATCAACATGCTGTTGTTCAGCGAGAAACCAATACCTGCTGCAGCCCAGCCGGAATAGCTGTTCAGCATGGACACCACCACAGGCATGTCAGCACCGCCGATTGGAATGATCAGCGTAACGCCCAGAATGAAAGCCGCGATCGTCATGATGATGAAGGGCGTCCAGTCTTGCGTAACCGCAAACCAGATACCACAACCCACCATCACGATGCCCAGAACTGCGTTCAACTGGTGCTGACCCGTGAAGCGCACAGGTGCGCCCTGAAACAGGCGAAACTTGTACTTGCCGCTCAGCTTGCCGAACGCGATTACTGAACCTGAGAAGGTGATTGCACCCACAAAGGTACCAATGAACAACTCAATCTTGTTGCCCAGTGGAATGTCAAAGTTGCCCTTGGCGGTGATGCCAAACGCATCAGGTTCTGCAACTGCAGCAATCGCAATGGCCACTGCAGCCAAACCGATCATGCTGTGCATGAAAGCCACCAATTCAGGCATCTTCGTCATTTCGACGCGCTTGGCCATGATGGTACCCAAACCACCACCGACGACCAAACCAGCCAGCACCCAGCCCAGACCTGTTGCTGCAGATTGCCCTGCAATTTCAGCCAGCTTGAATACCAAGGCAATAGTGGTTGCTATGGCAATGGCCATACCCACCATGCCGAAGGTGTTGCCCAAACGCGAAGTTGTGGGGTGTGAAAGGCCTTTGAGGGCCTGAATGAAACAGATTGACGCCACCAGGTACAACAGCGTCACTGCGTTGAAACTCAATTCCATAAATTTCTCCAGATCGCTGTTGGTTTATTTGTTCTTTTTCTTGAACATTTCAAGCATGCGACGGGTGACCAAAAAGCCACCAAACACATTCACAGCGGCCAAGGCCACAGCCAGCACACCCATGAATTTGCCCAAAGGCG
>JAHJCM010000203.1 GCA_018812945.1 Gammaproteobacteria bacterium
AGTCAGGTTGGCAACACAAGCCAACGGTTGTTCACCTGGTGAATGGAAAGTCGATGATCAAAAACAGTTTGCAGGGCGTGGTGTGCCGTCGGCTCGTGACTGGGGCCGGCGTAGTGCAATTGGCCTGCTTGCAACACCAACAGGTCGTCGGCAAGCAAGGCCAGGGAAATTTCATGCAACACGGTCACCACCGTTCGTCCTTGGGCCACCAGGCTACGCACCAGCGCAATCCAGTCGGCCTGGTGCGGCGGGTCGAGGTTGGCCAAAGGTTCGTCCATCAACACAATGTCGGCCTGAACAGCCAACAGGCGCGCCAGCAGCACGCGCTGGCGTTCGCCCCCGGAAAGACTTCCAAACAAACGGCTGCGCCATTCCCACACACGGGTTTGTTCCATGGCCTGCTGCACAGCGGCGTGGTCGGCTGGGCCGGGCGGGCTTAACCAGGGCAAATGGGGAAAGCGGCCCAGCATGACGATGTCGTAGGTACTCAAGTCATCAGCAGCCTGATCGGCCCCGCCCTGGGCCAGCCAGGCCACAGTTTTGGCGCGTTCGCGGTGTGCATAGCTCTGCAAGTCTTTTCCATTCACCTTGACACGGCCTCGCTGCGTGGGAACAAGCCCAGCCAAGGCACGCAGAAAAGTGGATTTTCCCGCGCCGTTTGGGCCCACCACACAGGTCCAGCGGCCAGCCGCAATACGAGTATCAAGCTGGTGTATGACGGGGCACGCAAAGCGGCCCGAACCCAGTGAAACCGAAAGGCCTTTTACCTCGAATGCGGCAGTAGTCTGGTTCATGTTCATTACCCCGCCCTCCTGTGCATCAGCCACAGCAAATAGCCGCCACCCAGCGTGGCAGTCAACACGCCCACAGGAATTTCCTGAGGCGCAATCAAGCCACGGGCCAGAATATCGGCAGCCAGCAGCAACACCCCACCCATCAGGCTGGCCAACACCACCAACTGTGCATAGGTAGTGCGCACCGCAGCGCGCACCAAATGCGGTGCAGCCAAACCCACAAAGGCAATCAGGCCTGTGTGTGCAACGGCAGTACCGGTGGCCAAAGCGACCACAGCGATCAATGCCATGCGTGCGGGGCGCAAGGGCAAACCCAGACTTTGCGCGGTGTGTTCTCCCAAGGTAAGGGCATCCAGCGTGCGGGAAAAAGCCCAGGCCACAGCCAGGCACAACACGCCGGAAAGCAGCATGATTCCCAGCGATTGCCAACCCACAAAACCGGTAGAACCCAGAATGAACGCTTGCATGGCCTGCAAGGTTTGCGGAACCGCAATCGTGATTAATGATGTCAGCGCACCCAACACCATGCCAACCACCACACCTGCCAGCAGCAGGCGCAGTGTGTGTTGCACGCCTTTGGCCAACGTCAGGGTCAGCAGCACAGCGCCCACCGCACCCACAAAAGCAGCACCGGTTAGGCCCAGTCGCACCACCCACGCCTCGGCAAATGGCGACACGCCCAGTACAGCCAGCGACACTGCCACCGCCAAGGAAGCACCCGACGCGCTGCCCAACAAAAACGGATCGGCCAAGGGGTTGCGAAACAGACCTTGCGCAACCGCACCCGCCAGCCCAAGCAAGGCACCGGCGGCCCAGGCACCCAGTGTGCGGGGTGCACGAATGTCGAAAATTATTTGATGAGCCACCGGGTCACCCCACATGCGCCACACCGATTCAAGACCTGTGCTGCCCACACCCAAACCAATGGCGCACAACAACAGGCTTAAGGCCAACAACAAAACACCCAGCCACAGGCTTGCGCGTGTATTCATAAGGCACCACCTCGGCTTGTTGGAGTTACATTGCTGTGTTTCAGAATGCACTGCGCCAGCAGGCGGGCACCTTCGGCCATGCGGGGGCCGGGGCGCACAATGGCGTCCTCATCGTCACTGTTGAAAATGCAAATGCGTTGTTCGCGCACCGCACGCAGGCGCTGCCAGCCGGGCCGCTCGGTCATGCCTTGCACATTGCGTTGCCCCACCATGATCAGGTCGGGGTTGGCACGCACCACAAATTCCGGGTTCAGCTTTGGAAACGGCCCCAGTTCAGCAGGCACCACATTGCCCACACCAAGGCGCTTGAGTGTTTGACCGATAAAAGATGATTCACCTGCGGCGTAGGGCGCCCGGTTCACTTCAAAATAAACGCGAATACCGCGCGCATGTTCCGGCAAAGAAGCTGCTGCGGCAGACACACCCGCATCCACATTGCGCCACACCTGCTCGGCCTTTGCCGGTGCAAATCCCAAGGCTTCGCCCACTTTGGCCATCACCACCTGCACCTGTTCATGTGTTTTTGGCTCAAGCATCAGCACTTTCAGGCCGAGTGCCTGCAACCTTTCGGCTGCACGTGTCGATTCTGCCATCAACACAAGGTCTGGCTTCAATGCAACAATCGCTTCAATATTCGGATCAATCCCGCCGCCTACACGGGGCAGTTGTTGAACCGATGCTGGCCAGTTGGAATATCGATCTACACCCACCAAGCGGCTACAGGCCCCCAATTCACATACACTTTCAGTGAGCGAAGGCAACAGGCTGACAATGCGCTGCGGTGCTGCGTGTGCAGCCCATGCCGACAATGCCAGCAGAAAAGCGATTGAATGCCGCACGCCAAATATTTTCATGCGGGTGCCCCTTTCACATACAGCGCCTGCCCGGCCACCATCAAGGTAAGCCGTTCACATGCATCGGCCATGGTTTGGTTCAAGCGCCCCAGTTCATCCACGTAATGGCGCACCTCCTTGCCCATGGGCACAACACCCAAACCAATTTCATTGCTCACCAACACCACCGGCCCTGGCAAGTTGTGCAGCGTGTGAACCAGTTGCTCGACCGTGTGGTGAAACCCTTGTGCAGGTGCAGGCACACCGGGTGGTGGCATCAACCAGTTAACCAACCACAGGGTTAAACAATCCACGATCAGCAGGGTGTTGCTGGTGCTGTGCAATTTCAAGGCTGCAGGCAGGTACAGGCATTCCTCAACCGCCACCAAACGGGGCACGCGCTTTGCGCGGTCAAGCTGGTGCTGCTCAATGCGTTGCTGCATTTCATCGTCGCCAATATGGGCTGTGGCCACGAGTACAGCTTGCCGTTGTGGATCGGCCTCAAGCCAATGAATAGCCAGGTTTTCAGCGCGGCGCGATTTACCGCTGCGCTGGCCACCCAATATCAGTTCAGAACGGGCAAGCATGTGCATCAATCAGGTTTCACCCTTTAAAAAGACCAGTTGGCAGACACAAACAGGTTTCTGCCCGGTGTGGTAAAGCCATTGGCCAGTGAATAGGTTTTGTCGGTGATGTTGTTCAAACGGGCCGACACGGACAATTCCTGATTCACCTTGCGGCTTACACCGGCGTTAAGCAAACCATAACCACCCAGTTCAATGTTGGGGTCGCTGAAACGAATCGCCCTGTCTTCACGGTCACTGACCAGTTTCAATTCTCCATAGTACCGCCAGGGGCCAGTTTCACGGCTCAAGTTTAAATTGAATACGTGGCGGGCAATTCGCACAATGCGCTTGTCATCGGGTTCGGTTCTGGGGTCGGTGTAATCATAGGAAGCTTTGACCAACAGTGTTTCAAACTGGCGATCTACCGCGAATGTGGCACCACGCAATGTTGCGCGGGCCGATTGCACATTGGTAGAAGGGGTGATGAAGCCTTGTACCCTATTGTGATAAACCACCGCGCTTGCAACAATTGTTGGCGCAGCATACTTCAGGCCCACCTCTTTGGCACGACTGCGCTGAGGTTGTAATTCGGGGTTACCAAAACCCGGAAAGTACAGCTGGTTGAAGGTAGGCGCCTGAAAGCTGCTGCCCGCACTGCCCACCAAACGCCATTGTGAATTCAGTTTGTAGCCAGCTGAAAAGGCATAGTTATTGAAACGCCCGAACTGCGAATTGTCGTCGCTTCGCAGCACCCCAAGCGCGTCCCACTGGTCGCGGTTCAATGCGTACGATGCCATGAACCCATCAATGGTACGGGCCTTCACGGGGTAGTTCGTGGTGCTGTCCACTTCTTCGCTGCGTTGCTCGGCCAACAGGGTAAGCACATCGCTGCCAAAGCCAATGTCGTTTTGCCAACTGTACTGGTCGCGCTTGGTGTTGAACCGTGCGACACCTGCGTCTGCGCCATCGGACAGGCGGCGATATTCAGTGACCGACTTGTCATCGGACTGCGCAACCAATATGGTGGACTTCCAACGAGGAGCCCACTTTGCCACCCATTGCAGGCTGGACTGGTTCACTTCTGGATTGGCTATTGCCTCGCTATTCATGGAATTCAAACCCAGCGGGTTGGGCGATGGCGTTCCGTCAAAACCATACCGGCCTTTGCTGTACAGCGATTGAAACTTCAACTGATGATCCGTATGTACGTCGGCCACCAAACTGAAATTCAGGCTGCTGGTTTCAAAACGATCTTCATCCGGATTCAAGCCGGTTGCCGCGGGCGTCTTGGCATCAATGCCGCTGCCTCGCTC
>JAHJCM010000021.1 GCA_018812945.1 Gammaproteobacteria bacterium
CAAGTCGTTTGATAAGTAGCTGCGTAGAAACCCAAACATGGTGATGTTCTAACCTGTGTTGTGTAGTTGGAGAGCTGCCAAGCCCGCGAAGCTCAAAGTTGTCTAGAAGTTGTCCGGTTCGCCACTATTTATCGGACTTCACTTGTCAAGTGGCGTAGCTACCGATGATAACCTATAAAATAAGAAGACTTTGATCAACACAGACTTTCACCAAGCGGCTTTTGCATCATTTAGAAGCGATGCTCAGGCCTGCTGGTCGGCGGAGAAAATTTATGTCCCTTGATTCCGGACAAATTGCAAAAATTGCGGCCTTGTCGCGCTTGAAAGTGGCGCCCGAGCAGGCTCAGGCCCTTGAGCAACAATTGAACAACATTATGCAACTGGCCGATCGCTTGAGCAGCGAAAACACCGAAGGCGTCGAGCCGTTGGCGCATCCTCTCTCGCTGATTCAACCCATCGCGCTGCGCTTGCGCGAAGACGCCGTGACTGAGGCTGACAATCGCACCGCCAATATGGCCAATGCGCCCGCGGCCGAGAAGGGCTTGTTTCTGGTGCCCAAGGTCATTGAGTGATTGTTCATTGAAAAGTTGTACCCCCTAATTTTGCAAATCTGACATTGGAATGTGGTTTTAAGCATGTCTTCCAAACTTCAAAGTATTTCCTCGCTGCGCACCTTGCTGGACGAAAAAAAAGCCAGTGCCACTGAACTGGCCCAAGAAGCCCTGCGTGAAGCGGGCCAGCAGTCCAGGTTGAACGCATTCGTGGACATTCGCGATGACCTCACCTTGCAACAAGCCAAGGCTGCTGATGCACGTTTGGCTGCGGGCGAAGCGGGTGCCTTGCTGGGTATTCCCACTGCGCACAAAGACATCTTCGTGACCAAAGGGTGGACCAGCACTGCGGGCTCAAAAATGCTCGCGGGTTACCAAAGCCCGTTTGACGCCGAAGTGATATCGCGCTTGAACGCTGCGGGCGCAGTGAGCATTGGTAAATTGAATTGCGATGAATTTGCCATGGGTTCATCGAATGAAAAAAGCGCCTATGGCCCTTGCCTGAACCCTTGGGACACCTTCGCCGTGCCAGGTGGCTCATCCGGCGGCTCAGCCGTTGCCGTGGCAGCCGGTGTGGTGCCGTTCGCCACAGGCACCGACACAGGTGGGTCCATCCGCCAGCCCGCCTCGCTGTGTGGAATCACGGGTATCAAACCGACCTACGGCAGTTGCAGCCGCTACGGCATGATCGCTTACGCCAGCAGCCTGGATCAAGCTGGTCCCATGGCACGCAGCGCACGTGATTGTGCTTTGGTGCTCAACACCATGGTGGGTTTTGACGCCAAAGACAGCACCAGTGTGCAAAGGCCGGTGTCGAATGAAGATTTCACAGCAGGCTTTGGAAAGCCCCTTCGCACTGGCGATGCTGCGAAGCCTCTGGCTGGTGTTCGGGTCGGTTTGCCCGCCGAGTTTTTTGGCGAAGGCTTGACCGCCGACGTGCGCGCGCCAATTGACGCAGCCCTGAAACAGCTTGAAATCCTGGGTGCCACGCTGGTGAATATCAGCTTGCCGCGCACGGAACTGTCCATTCCAGCGTACTACGTGATTGCGCCCGCTGAAGCCAGTTCCAACCTGTCGCGTTTTGATGGTGTGCGTTACGGCCACCGCGCAGCCGAGTACACCGATTTGAAGTCCATGTACGAGAATTCGCGCAGCGAGGGCTTCGGCCTTGAAGTACAGCGCCGAATTATGGTGGGTGCGTATGTGTTGTCGCATGGTTATTACGATGCGTATTATCTGCAAGCCCAGAAAATTCGCCGCCTCATTGCGCAAGATTTTCAAGCTGCTTTCCAGCAGTGCGATTTCATTGCCGGTCCGGTTAGCCCCACGGTTGCATGGAATTTGGGCGAGAAGTCGGCTGACCCGGTGCAAATGTACCTGGCCGACATTTACACGCTCAGCACAAGTTTGGCCGGCTTGCCCGGCATGAGCGTGCCCGTGGGGTTTGGCGACAAAAATCGCCCTGTCGGCATGCAATTGATTGGCAATTATTTCAAGGAAGGGGAATTGCTCGCGCTGGCTGACCATTATCAAGCCGCCACCGATTGGCACCTTCGTACACCGTCTTAAAAAGGGATCGCACCATGCAATGGGAAATTGTGGTGGGTCTAGAAACCCACACCCAGTTAACAACCGAATCAAAAATTTTCTCTGGTGCCAGCACCGCTTTCGGAGCCGAGCCCAACGCGCAGGCCTGTGCTGTGGATTTGGCACTGCCTGGTGTGCTGCCAGTGATGAACAAAGCAGCCGTGCAGCGCGCCATTCAATTTGGCCTGGCAGTGGGCGCCAAAGTGGCCGAGCATTCGGTGTTTGCGCGCAAAAACTATTTCTACCCGGATCTGCCCAAGGGCTACCAAATCAGCCAGTTTGAAATTCCGGTGGTGCAGGGCGGCTCCATCAGCTTTTTGCTGGGCGATCAAATGAAAACAGTGCGCCTGGTGCGTGCCCACCTGGAAGAAGACGCGGGCAAAAGCCTGCACGAGGATTTTGCCGGTCAGTCGGGCATCGATTTGAACCGCGCAGGTACGCCCCTGCTGGAAATTGTGACTGAACCCGACATGCGTTCGGCCGAAGAGGCGGTGGCCTATGCCAAAACCCTGCACACACTGGTTACGTGGCTTGGTATTTGCGATGGCAATATGCAGGAAGGCAGTTTCCGCTGCGACGCCAACGTGTCGGTTCGCCCCAAAGGCGAAACCAAGTTGGGCACGCGTTGCGAAATCAAAAACCTGAACAGCTTCAAGTTTTTGCAGGCCGCCATTTTGTATGAAGCGCAGCGCCAAATCGAGATCATCGAAGATGGGGGCACGATCAAACAGGAAACGCGACTTTACGACCCCGATCGCAACGAAACCCGCTCCATGCGCAGCAAGGAGGATTCGGAAGACTACCGTTACTTCCCCGATCCCGACCTGCCACCGCTGATGATTTCTGCGCAATGGGTTGAGCAAGTGCGTGCCGAAATGCCCGAATTGCCCGGCCAAAAGCAGGCGCGTTACACCGCTGAGCTGGGTTTGAGTGAATATGATGCGGTGACGCTCACAGCCAGCCGCGCCATGACCGATTACTTCGAGGCGGCGCTGGCCGCGGCGGGCGCTGACAAAGCCAAGCCTTTGGCCAACTGGTTGCTGGGCGAGTTTTCTGCCAGCTTGAATCGCGACGACAAAACCCCTGCAGAGTCGCCCATTGCACCTGCCTTGATGGCGGCCTTGGTGAAGCGCGTGGTGGACGGCACTTTGAATAACAAAACCGCGAAGGTGGTTTTTGCTGCTTTGTGGGACGGCAAGTACAGCGATGTGGATGCTTGTATTAAAGGCGAGGGTTTGGAGCAAATCTCCGACTCGGGCGCTGTTGAAAAAATGATCGACGACGTACTGGCAGCGCACCCCGGCCCGGTGGCCGAGTACAAAGCCGGTAAAGAGGCGTCATTTAACTTTCTGGTGGGGCAAATCATGCGGGCAGCGCGCGGCAAGGCCAACCCGGCGCAGGTGAACGAGATTTTGAAAGCCAAGTTGAGTGCGTGATTCCTTCGCCAACCCGACGGGGTTGCCCGATTCCTCACTGAAAACCGCCTGATCAGCGCGCCATCCTCAAAGCGGATGGTCGTAATCCGCAATCAAGGGTGCATGGTCTGAAAACTTCTGGCCCTTGTACACATTTACTTCGCGAATCAAGTCACGCAAAGCCGGGCTCACCATCTGGTAATCAATCCGCCACCCCACATTCTTGGCATAGGCCTGCCCCCGGTTGCTCCACCAAGTGTAACAACCCTCAGTTTCTTCGGGGTAGAGCACGCGGTAGGCATCTACCCAACCACGTTTTTCAATCACATTGCCAATCCAGGCACGTTCCTCGGGTGTGAAGCCGCTGTTTTTTAAATTGCCTTTCCAGTTTTTCAGGTCAATCTCTTTGTGGGCAATATTCCAGTCGCCGCACAATACAACAGGCTTCTTCTTGCTTTCAAAATCATCAAAAATTTGCTCAAAATGATCTAAAAACCGGAATTTGGCTTCTTGTCGTTCTTCGGAACTGCTGCCGGACGGAAAGTAGATCGAGGACACGATCATGTTCTCGAATTCTGCAGTCACCATGCGTCCTTCTGCGTCGAATTCGGCATTATTGAGCCCGTAAGTCACATTAAGTGGTTCTACTTTGCAGTAAAGGCCAACACCGCTGTAGCCTTTTTTTTCCGCAGCCTGAAAGTAGCCTCTGTACATTCCGGGTTGCAAGTGCTCGGGGCCAAGGTCCGCCAAGTGGGCCTTGATCTCCTGTACACACACCACATCGGCCTGGCTTTGGTTTATCCAGTCGAAAAACCCTTTTGTGTGGGCAGAACGAATTCCATTCAGATTTGCTGAGATAATGCGGGTCATTGTGTACAGTCAGTTTTTTAGGGATTGATCGTGGTCGATTCAAATCAAAATTTGCAGGTTCTTTCCGACCAGTTTTTGCAGTTTGCGGTCGAAAAGCAGGTGTTGCGCTTTGGCGAATTCAAAACCAAGGCGGGCAGAATGTCGCCGTATTTTTTCAATGCGGGTCTGTTCAACACAGGTTCGTCGTTGCAAAAGCTCAGTGAATTTTACGCACAAACCTTGCTTGAGCAAACCGCAGAGCGTGGAATTCAGTTTGACATGCTGTTTGGCCCTGCTTACAAAGGCATCCCTTTGGTGGCCGGAGCCACCATGGAAATGGCCCGCCGCGGGCGTGATGTACCTTACGCATTTAATCGCAAGGAAGCCAAAGATCACGGTGAAGGCGGTTCTTTGGTGGGTGCGCCACTGGAAGGTCGGGTTGTGATTGTTGACGATGTTATTTCAGCAGGAACATCGGTGCGTGAATCTGTTGAAATCATTCGCGCCAATGGGGCTGAACCTGCTGCGGTATTGATCGCACTGGATCGCATGGAAAAAGGCATGCGCGACGGGCAGGACACCCAGCATTCAGCAGTTCAGGAAGTGGAGCAGTTGTACGGAATCCCTGTTTTGGCCATTGCCAACCTGCAAGACTTGTTGCGTTACTTGCTTACCCGCCAAGCTGCCAATGTTCGCCTGGCTGGCTGGTACGAGAAGGTGAAGGAATACCGTAGCCGTTACGGCGTGTAAGGTCACCCGGAAAAAAGCCGCACCACTTCGTAAAGCTGGTGCGGCTTTTTCATGAAACAAACCCGTTTACAACACAACCGATACCAATTCATGCCCTGAAAGAGCCCGGTAAATGTTGTCAAGCTCTTCCTGGTCGTTCACATACACGGTGCAGGTCAGGCTCAAGTAGTTGCCCTTGCTGCTGGGGCGCATGTCAACACCTGCTACATCAAATCCAGGGCTCATGCTGAGCAATAAATCACAAATGACCTGGGAGAACTCTGGCACATTCTTCCCCATCACTTTGATGGGGAAATGTGTCGGAAATTCTATTAGGCTTTTTTTGCCTTCATTTGGTGTCGCCGTGCTCATTACTTACTCTTCAAACCATAGTTTTGCAGAGTCAACCATGCGACCAAACAAGCCCGCTTCTTCGATGGTGGACAACGCCAGTAGCGGCACTGTGCCGATGGTTTCTCCGTTCAATGTCAGCTTCAGAGTGCCCAGTTCGGTTCCGGCCGGAATCGGTGCAATCAAGGTACCTTTTTTCTCGACTGTGGCTTTCAGTTGTTTGGCCATGCCGCGTGGCACGTTGATCAGCAAATCTTTGTTCACGCCAAGTTTCACTTCCTTGGCTTGTCCTTTGTAAACTTCACTGGTGCTGATGGCTTGCTTGGCTGAGTACAGCTTCACGGTTTCAAACATCTGATAACCGTAGTTCATCAGCTTCAGGCTTTCCTGCGTGCGGGCCTGGTCGGAGGTGGTGCCTAGCACCACGGAAAGCAGGCGGCGATCAACGCCGTTGGGCAATGTGCGATTGGCTGAACTGACCAGGCAATAGCCGGCGGATTCGGTGTGCCCGGTTTTCATGCCATCCACGGAGGGGTCAATCCACAGCAGGCGGTTTCGATTGGGTTGGCGAATGCCGTTGTAGGTGTATTCCTTTGTGGAATACATTTTTTTGTAGTATTCCGGAAAGTCGGTGATGATGCGTTTGGCCAAAATGCCCAAATCGCGGGCGGTGGTGTAGTGCTGTGGGTCGGGCAGGCCAGTGGAGTTCTTGAAGTTCGTGTCCGTCAGGCCCAGCCGTTTGGCTTGCTGATTCATCAGTGTTGCAAAGTTGTTTTCGTCGCCAGCCAGCAGTTCCGCAATCGCGCGGCTTGCATCGTTGCCTGATTGTACAATCACACCGTACAGCAGCTCTTCAACAGTCACAGGCTTGTTCGGCTCGATAAACATGCGCGAACCTTCGGCTTTCCAGGCGTAGGGCGACACGGGTACTTGCTGATCCATCCGAATTTGCTTGCTGTCGAGTGCAGCAAAGGCCATGTAGGCTGTCATCAGTTTGGTCAGTGATGCGGGGTCGAGGCGTTCACGGCTGTTGAATTCCGCCAGGGTTTGACCTGTGGTCAGGTCGAGCAACATGTAACCTTTAGCACCGATTTCGGGTGGAGGTGGCATCACACTGGATTGGGCAGCGGCTTGCGTGGCAACTCCGATACCAAGCCCCAGAACCAACGAGAGTTGACCCACATGGCGTTTGAATCGGGAAATTCCTGAATTAAACAAGTAAAAAGCTCCTGTACTAGAAATGGGGAAGAAAAGTGGCTTGGCGTTCAGCTTGGGTAATAACGCACAACCAGCTCTTTGAGTTGAGGCAGTTTGCCGTGAAAAAAATGTTCCACTCCTGGCATGACCATCACCGGCAGGTTTTGTTCACCCGCCCAGCGTAAAACATCTGCAAGCGGCACTGTGTCATCGACTTCACCATGAATGACCAGTGTATTGTCTGGCACCGCAGCTACTTTAAAGCGGCTTGTGGCAGTGCCCACCAGCACCAGTTTGCCAATATTCGTTCCGGCCTCGCGCAACCGTTGCGCGCCATGGCTGGTTACAAAGGCGCCGAACGAAAAGCCAGCCATTGCAATCGGCTCATTTTGTAGCTCGGCAGGCAGCAGAGTGGCGCGGGCCAATTCGGTCAACTGAACCAGATCGTCCGTTTCGCCTTGTCCGTTGTCGTGCTCTCCCGCGCTTTGACCTACGCCTCGAAAATTAAAACGAAGCGTTGCATAGCCCATTTGAAGAAATGCACGGGCCAGTGTTTGTACTACTTTGTTGTCTTTGGTGCCGCCGAACAAGGGGTGGGGGTGCGCAATTACGGCCAGCCCGCGCAATGGGGCTGCAGGTTCATCAATCGATACCTCGATTGGGCCCGCCTGACCGTTCCACAACTCATGTCGGGTTTTGGGATTCATGGCAACCGCAGGCGTTCGACAATTTCGCCGCCCACCAGGTGAGAGTCAATAATTTCGTCCACGTCTGATATATCCACATAGGTGTACCAAACGCCTTCCGGGTACACCACCATCACTGGGCCTTCATCGCATCGATCAAGGCAGCCAGCCTTGTTCATCCGGATTTTTCCTTGCCCGTTCAAGCCCAGTTTCTTGATCCGTTCTTTGGCATGCGCGTGCGCCGCAGACGCATGGCAGTCCGCACAGCAACTCTCATTGTTGGGGCGTTGGTTGGTGCAAAAGAAAACATGTTTCTCGAAGTAGCTCATGGCTGGTTGAATCCGCGTGAGTGCTCAGGGTATGGGCACTATTATCGCCGAAAACGTCGCTCGGGCAGGCTCAAAAAAGTCAAAACAGTCAGTGCTAAGATTGGCCACAATTCACTCACCCAGCGCCCGGCTTCTTGCAGGCTTCGGAAAATTGCCAGAATGCCGCTGCCCGGATTGCCCAGATCGGGGTCGTATACCCCGGGCAGCAGCAAGGTGATCAGCCACCCGCCCAGCAGGTGCAGTAGCCCGATTCTCGCCATGTGGTGGGGCAGCACCTGCATCATTGAAATGGTCAGTGCCACTACAAAGGCTATCAGCAAGCCCAGGCTGTTGGCCTCAAACCAACGTTGACCCAGGTAAGTCCAGGCCGACACTGGAGCCAGCACTAGGTAATCAAGAAGTCGAATGAGCAAGGTCAATGCAATGAGTGCAATCAGCAAGCGTGTTCGTGGCGAGCCCGCCTGTGTTTGTGCCAACCCAATCATCCAGGCGCACATTAAAAAACAGTAATTGATGAATGTCGGTGCGATGGTTTCAATTTTCAGCAACACTTCCAGCGGTATCCCAAACGGCGTGCTGTGTTGCAGTGGGCCCGGAATTTCAAGCAGGTTCCCTAGCCAAAGCCCGGTGCTGAATGTGGGATTTTGCGGCGGCAAAATACTGAGGAACCAAAGGCTAAGCAAGCCCATGCCTATCCACGCGCGTTGAATTAGCCAATGCTCAATTCGGCGGTTCAGCAGTGGCGCAATTCGGTGATGTGCGGTCACGTAAATGCCCAACAACACACCCAAAGCGCCCCCAATTGTATTGGTGACCAGGTCCATTTTGGAAGGCACGCGGCTTGGCAAAAATGTTTGCATGGATTCCAGCGCGAGAGAAATCAATGCACACAACATCACCACCAATACTTTGTCGAATGTTCGCGGCTGTCTGTTCAAGCCCAGCAGCATCAGGAAGCCCAGTGGAATGTAGCCTCCAATGTTGATAAACACATCGGCCCACAATACTTTTTGATGCACAGGAATCCAGGGGCCAAATAAAAACTCAAAAGGCCCGATGCCAATGTGCCTCCAATCGCTGTAGGGGAAGAGGCTAAGGTGAATCACAACGCACGCATACAGGCTGGCAAACATGAGAATCCCGGTGTAGGGGGTTCGTTTCAGCAGGCTGGAGTGGATTGGCGGCATGGCGTTTGAGCGATTCCTTGGTTTTGTGTCCCGTTCGGAGGTTAAGATGAGCAAAATTTCGCAACTAGCCCGAAGTGACCCGCATTCGATGTTAACCCAAGCCGATGTGCACTGGATCGAACTCGATTCAGTCGACTCAACAAATGATTACCTGGCCCGCGCTTACCAGCAGGGGCGGGTATCCGGCCTGAATGCCGTGTTGGCGCACATGCAAACCGCAGGCAGGGGGCGTGCAGGGCGGCAATGGCGCGCGCAGCCCGGCGCAAGTTTATGCCTGTCTGTGGGCTTGCCTATGGCTGGGCAGCAAATGCCTTTTTTGCCCCTGTGTGTGGGTGTTGCCGTGGCGCAGGTACTGGAGCATTGGCATGTGCCTGTGCGGCTGAAATGGCCCAACGATTTATTGGCAGATCAGCAAAAACTGGGCGGTGTGTTGTGCGAGTCTTTTCAAACCGGGCAGGGTGCAATCACCGTGGTTGGTGTGGGGCTGAATATTCAGGGTATTGACGTTCCCGAGGCATTGTCTGGTCTGGGTGCTGCAAGTTTGTCGAATTATTTGCCTGCCCAGAGTTTACCCACCCCACGTGAGCTGGCCGAGGCGGTCGTGTCATCGATTTTGATGTTGATTGAGGCCGCTAGGGTTCAGGGCATCGATGCAATATTCGCCGAGTTCAGCCAACGGGATGCATGGCTGTGCAGCCAGGTACAAGTTGAGGACCAGGGTGTGGTGTGTTTCGCGGGCGAGGCCATGGGCATTGACCGGCAAGGCGCGTACCTGGTGAACACCGAGCATGGTCTGCGTGCGGTTCATGCAGGTGATTTGTCTTTGAGGGTGAGGCTGTGACCAACGCTGGCAATTTGTTGTGCATTGATGCGGGAAACACCCTCGTGAAGTGGTGCTTGCATGCCTGCGTCAATGTGCGGTTTGATCAGCCCTCGGCTTTTTTCAGTCACGCCACTGCTGAATTCAAGCCTTTCTCCGAATCATTCGGTGCCGTTCAACACCATTTGGCACCCAGTCTCAATTCTGGTCATGATGTGCGTGCCGTGTTGCTCAGCAACGTTCTGGGCCCGGAGTTCGAACAGTCAGTGCGATCAGTATGCGAGGCTGCTGACGTACCTCTGCACGTATTGACTGTGAACAGGCATGCTGAGGTTCAGTCTGCGTACCAAACCCCGGCGACTCTGGGCAAAGACCGTTGGGCAGCATGCATGGCACTCAGCGAGGTGAGCCAGGTCAAGGTCAATTTGCTGGTTAGCTTTGGCACAGCCACCACCCTGGATGTGGTGGTTAAAAATGCTTATTGGCAACACTTGGGCGGATTTATCGTGCCGGGTGTTGAAACCATGTTGCGCAGCCTGCATTCAAATACAGCTGAATTGCCCAAAGTGCAATTGGACAGCATCTACACAAACAGTTGGCCTGTCAGCACGCAGCAGGCGATTGGTCAGGGTGTGGGTCGCATGCAAAAAGCAATGGTCGATTCCATGGCTGCCCAGTTACAGAGTGAATATGGTATTCCCCCAGCCATCTGGCTGTCCGGTGGTTTTGCATCCGTCATGCAGGCCCAATTGCCGCAGGCCACCGTGCTTGAATACGCTGTATTCAAGGGCCTGGTGCTTGATTATCGTTTGGCACAAAAAGGTGCAGCAGCATGAATGGTTGGCGTGTTCTGGCTGCGTTGCTGCTGTTGGGTAATGTGGCGTTGCTGGGGTTTGGTGTTTTAACAAGCAATGGCTCGCAAAAAGCAATTGATTCTCCGGGTTTGCGTGCCGAGTGGGTTGGCATAGAACGTCCTTGGGATCAAGCTGTGGAGGTGCTTCGAGCGCCCGTGGCCCCAGCCCCTAAAATTGATTTGAAACAGGGGCAGGCCCAGCTTGATTCCGCTATTGAAAATGCCAGCAAGCAGGTTTTCGAGAATCCGAAAACTACCCAGACATGTTTGTTGTGGGGGCCGCTGTTGCAAAGTGAGTCGGCCCGAGTTCAGGAGGCCTTGCTGAGCTGGGGTGGCGAAACGGATCGACTCGAGCGCCAGGTGCCTGTGGGTTATGTGGTTTACTTGCCGCAAGACATTGTGAACAGCGGGGTGGGTATCGATCAACTCTCGGGCAAGGGTATTGCCGACATGTTCTACATCACCACGCCAGGGCCTTTGCAGGGCACCATTTCACTGGGATTGTTCCGCGACCTGGATCGGGCGAATGCCCAGAAGGCTGATCTGGCGCGACGTGGCGTCGAGGGTGTCCAGATCCGGGAGCGGTTGGGCCCGGTGCGCGTGTTTTTTGAACTTCGGGGAAATGCCTCGCAAATCGAAACTGTGCGCTCGGTGTTTGAGTTGAACAGAAAGGGTGAGCTCAAGCCTTGTGTGTTGCCAACAGGCGGCTGAGTTACAGGTTTCCGCTTCGGTCCTTGTCCAAGAAAACCTGCGCGAACTGTGTGTTTTCGGCATTCACACCTTTGCCCCAGCAAATTACTTTGAATGCCTCTCCCATGTCGGCTTCATTCAGCAGGGTATTCAAATTCTGGCGCATCAATGCTCCGCGTGTCGGGTGAGTAAATTCCGGTTGTTTTCGTGCCAACTCAAGAATGCCATGTGCCAATAAAAACTCGCCTTGGTGCGCGTACCCTTCAAGCTCGCCACCGCAGCTAGTCAAGGCTTCATAGACTGCGCTGAAGTTCACATGAGCGGTTAAGTCCTGCTGCCCCACGTGCACCAGAAAATCATCATGTGCAGTGTGGCGGCTTGTGGCGCGCAAAGTGCCCTGCCTGCGTGTCGGGTGATAGTAACTGGCTTCGTGAAAACCATAGTCAATCATCAGCGCAAGGCCATTCAGACGCTCCGTGACTGTTTTGACCCACGCAATGCTCTGCTCCGCAATTTCCGATTCGTAACCTTCTGGCCAGGGCCCGTGGGTGGCCTCTAAATGTGAAATGGCGTTGGCAAACACCTGGTCGGCCGGTTTCCACACCCAGTGCAACTCACCATTCAGGTGTTGTACCCACGCCTCCAGCGGATTGCGTTCCTGCCATTTGAATCGACGAACCGGCGTGGCATCCAGTACCTCATTGCCCAAAACTATCCCGCTGAGCTCGGTGGGTAGTTCTTCCAGCCAACGCACCTTTTGTTCTACCTGCGGGCCATGCAGTGCCTTTAACTTGGCCAATTGCACAGGCTTCAATCCGGCCGACACATCCACAATGTTGTATTGCGTAATTAAATCACCAGCCGTTTGTATGATGTCGCAAGCCAGTTGCCCGGTCCCGGCGCCAAATTCATACACCACACCATTGCACCGTGGCAGCACCTCCCGCAGGGCCTTGCCCAGTGTTTGCCCAAATAGCGGGCTCAATTCCGGGGCGGTAATAAAATCGCCCTGACGACCAAAAATTTGCTCGCCTCTTGCGTAATAACCATATTGGGGATCGTAAAGCGCAAATCGCATGAACTCGTCAAAGCGAGTGGCTTGATTAAAATTCGACAGCATGAGGCAGGTCTGGTTTAGAATAGCGGGTTCTTTTAAAAATCAAAGCCTTGAAGTAAACCCTGGTTTGCTTGATGGTGGTTGTTCACTGATTTTCCAGATTCTAACCGATGGCGCACGAATGACACATGCCAATCCACAATTTGCCCTGGTAACCGGGGGAGCCAAGCGACTGGGCAAAGCCATCTCGCTCGAACTGGCGCGTGCTGGCTGGTCTATTGTGCTGCATTGCCGTTCATCACTGGCAGAGGCCCGTGACACCGCAGCTCAAATTGAAGCGTTGGGAGTGCGATGTGTTGTGGTTCAGGCTGACCTGGAAAAGCCCAGCGAAGTGGAAGCATTGTTTGACGCTGCTGAAAAAGCCGGCCCAATTCGGTGTGTTGTCAACAACGCCTCCTTGTTTGAATTCGACTCGGGTGAAACTTTTCAGCCCGAGCTTTTTCACCGGCACATGGCTTCCAACCTGGCTGCGCCCATTCAATTGGCCAAGCGGTTGTTTCAGCATGTGCCCGACCATGAGCAGGCCGTGGTGGTTAATTTGCTGGACCAAAAACTGAAAAACCTGAACCCCGATTTTTTAAGTTATACCCTCACCAAAGCCGGGCTTGAAACCGCCACCACCATGCTGGCCATGGAGCTGGCGCCCAAAGTGCGTGTAGTGGGCGTGGCACCCGGGCTCACCTTGATTTCGCACCTGCAAACCGATGCGCAGTTCGAGAGTACCCACCGAATTTCGCCTTTGAACAAATCCTCCGAGCCTCAGGACATCGCCAACACGGTTTTGTTCCTGGTGCAAAGCCGCGCAATTACTGGTACCACCATTCTTGTGGATGGCGGGCAGCACTTGGTGCCCATGGCGCGCGATTTCAGCATGATGACACCATGACAGACTGGTTCTTTGATCCCCGCCTGGCCGACTGCCGTCGCGTTTTTATTCGCGACTTCGATGTGTCCGCCGCAATTGGCGTGTTCCCCCAAGAGTTGGGACGTACGCAGGCTGTGCGTATTAACATTGATTTTTGGGTAAAGTGCGCATCCACCCCTTCCGAGCGCGACTTGCTGGTCGATGTGGTTGATTACGATTTCGTTCGACCAGGAATTCATGGTCTCATTCAATCGGGCCACATTGGCCTGCTTGAAACCCTGGTGGACAAAACCCTGGCGCTGGTGCTGGAGCATCCCAAGGTGGTGGCCGCCCGCGTACGCGCTGAAAAATCCGAGGTTTACCCCGACTGCGAATCCGCGGGTGTCGAGGTATTCCGCTTCAAATCCTAGAAAGCTGTCAGATCATGCAAACCATCACGATTTTCCCCAACAAGGCTGAACAAAAAGAGGCCTTTGAATTCAACAAGCTGGAAAAGCGCCTCACAAAGCAAGTGGGCCAGGCCATTGCCGACTTCAATATGATTGAAGAGGGTGACAAAGTGATGGTGTGTGTATCGGGCGGCAAAGACAGCTATGGTTTGCTCGATATTTTGTTGTTGCTGCGTCAGCGTGCGCCCATCAACTTCGACATCGTCGCCGTGAATCTCGATCAGAAGCAACCTGGCTTTCCTGAAGAAGTGCTGCCGAATTACTTGCGCAGCATCCATGTGCCGTTTCACATCGAAGAACAAGACACTTACTCGATCGTGAAACGGGTCATTCCCGAGGGCAAAACAACCTGCTCACTTTGCTCGCGCTTGCGTCGTGGAATTTTGTATCGCGTAGCCTCTGAGCTGGGGGCAACCAAGGTGGCTTTGGGGCACCACAAAGACGACATATTACAAACCCTGTTGCTTAACTTATTCTATGGCGGTCGTATCAAGGGTATGCCTCCCAAACTGGTCAGTGACAACGGAGAGCACACAGTAATTCGCCCACTGGCTTATTGCCGAGAGCGCGATTTGGCCCGTTATGCCGAAGAGAAGAATTTCCCGATCATTCCCTGCAATTTGTGTGGCAGTCAGGAAAACCTGAAGCGCAAAGAAATGGCCGCACTGCTGAAGCAGTGGGAAAAGCACAATCCCCGATGGATCGCCAATCTGTTTACCTCGCTGTCAACTGTGGTGCCTTCGCACCTCATGGACCGCAAGTTGTTTCCGTTTGAAACCATTCGCCCTGGGGCAGTACTTGAAGACGGTGCTGGCGACAGGGCGTTTGATTCGGATGACGAGTGCTGACTTACTTCAAAAACAGCTTGTACGCCGGGTTCTCGGTCTCGTTCACCGCCGGGTAGCCAAGTTGTTTCACGAACTTGTCGAATTCGGCGTGGTCTGCAGGTGGTACCTGAATGCCTACCAAAATACGGCCATAGTCGGCACCGTGGTTTCGATAGTGAAACAGGCTGATGTTCCAGCCCGGGTTTAAGGCGGTTAAAAATTTCGTCAATGCCCCAGGCCGTTCCGGAAATTCAAAGCGGTACACCAGTTCATGGTCGGCCAAACTGGACCTGCCCCCAACCATGTGGCGCAAATGCAGCTTCGCCATTTCATCGTCGGTCAGGTTCAGGGCGTCGAAACCCGATGCAATAAAGCGCTGCTGCAATTCATCTGCCTGCGCACGGTTGCCAATTTGAATGCCCACAAAAATATTCGCCTTGGCTGAATCCGACATTCTGTAGTTGAACTCAGTCACATTGGTGGGGCCCAACAAGTCACAAAACTTTCTGAAACTGCCGCGTTCCTCCGGTACTGTGATCGCAAAAATCGCTTCACGTTGCTCACCCACCTCAGCGCGTTCAGCCACAAATCGCAAGCGATCGAAATTCATGTTGGCACCGCAAGAAATAGCAATCAGGGTTTGGTTGTGCAAACCCATTTCAGCGGCATACTGTTTCAGGCCGGCTACCGCCAGCGCACCTGCGGGTTCAAGAATACTGCGCGTGTCCTGAAATACATCTTTAATGGCGGCACAGGCCTCATCGGTGGTGACGCGAACAATCCCATCGACATACTTCTCGCACAGGCGGAAGGTTTCCTCGCCAACCAGTTTTACGGCAGTACCGTCCGAGAACAAACCCACCTCGGCCAGCGTGACGCGTTTGTGCTGTTCCATGCTCTGCGCCATGGCATCGGAGTCTACGGTTTGCACGCCAATAATTTTGATGTCCGGGCGCAACTGTTTCACATAGGCACCTACGCCAGCTGCCAGCCCGCCCCCGCCGATCGCGATGAAAATGGCATGTATCGGGCCTTGATGCTGGCGCAAAATTTCCATGCCCACAGTACCCTGGCCGGCAATCACGTCCGGGTCGTCAAAGGGGTGTACAAAGGTGAGGCCTTTGGCTTGTGCCAGTTCCGATGCATGCCCGGCTGCATCGCTGTAGCTGTCGCCAAACAGCACCACATTCACCCAGTCACCCCCAAACCGTTTTACTGCATCAATTTTCAAGGCGGGGGTGGTAGTGGGCATCACAATGGTGGCCTGGCAGCGCATCTTGGCGGCAGAAAGCGCAACGCCTTGCGCATGGTTGCCGGCAGAGGCTGCAATCACACCACGTTCCAGTTGCATGGGGCTGAGGTGGGCCATTTTGTTGTAAGCCCCGCGCAGCTTGAAACTGAAAACCTCTTGCATGTCTTCACGCTTGAGCAACACCTCATTTGCAGTGCGAACCGACAGGGAATGTGCGCGCTCCAATGGTGTCTCAATGGCCACGTCGTAAACCTTGGCGGTCAGTATGCGTTTTAGATAGTCAAGACCCACAAAGCACCTATTTATTGCAGATTTTTAAGCAAATTTCGAGCTTTTGCCCATGAAGGCTACACTTTACAGCATGAGGGCAATCCCAAAAGCCGGCTTGCGCGTTTGGGTCGCATCTGCAGGTCGCCTTCGGGCATAATTTAGGCTCAGTTTCTCAAGGACAGGCTCGAACCCCCAATGGCATCTACAAAATCATCGAAACCCAAGGCGAAACCTCAAATCAGAAAATCTCTTGGCAATACCATCCCCGCGTTTGTGTTTGGTATGGTATTCGGGCTCTTGATTGCGCTAGGTGTGGCTTTGTTCGTCAGCAAGTCACAGCTGCCATTTTCCGGTGCTGAAACCCAGGGGGCCGTACCCAATGTGTCTCCAGGCCCAGGCAACAGCCCCCCTGATCCCAACAGCGCCATTTATGGCAAAGCAAATGCCAGCCAGGGCAATGTGGTTACAATCGACCCATTTCAGCAAGGCACGGAACCCCAGACAGGGGATGCCACTCCAACTGAACGAATTGAACCTGTGGCCCAAACCATTTACTTTCTGCAATTGGGCAGTTTTCGAAATCGGGAAGACGCTGAACAATTGCGGGCTCAGCTTGCGTTTGTGGGCACTGAATCCGAAATTGCCGTGGGCGAGGTCAACGGCAATGTTGTAAACCGCGTTCGTGTGGGGCCATTTGGCAGCGCGAATGAAGCCTATCAGGCTCGAATTCCCCTCACGAAAGGCGGATTCGAGGCAACTGTGGTCAAGGAGTAAACAAGTATGAAACGTCGTGAATTGATTCAAAGCGCGGTGGCGTTGAGCGTGATGGGTGCTTTCGGTGGCATGTCGCCGGCACTGGCCCAAGATGCCGGCGCATTCCGAAAAGTACGCCGAGAGGTTCCGCGTTCCACACCTGGAAAAATCGATGTGGTCGAATTCTTCTGGTACGGCTGTATTCACTGTTACAACTTTGAGCCCAAAGTAAACGCTTGGTATAAAAAGTTGCCCAGTGATGTAGTCTTCACGAAAATCCCTATCGCTTACCAAAGTCAGCGTGTCAATTTCCAGGGTCATCAGCGTCTGTATTACACACTGGAAACCATGGGCAAACTCGACATGGCGCACAGCAAAGTGTTTGAAGCCATGCACAAAGACAAAAAGCAGTTGGCCAACGATGAGCAGATTTTCGATTTTGCTGAATCAATCGGTTTGAAGCGCGAAGAATTCGCCAATGTATTCAAGTCGTTTGGCGTGAATGCTAAATGTGCCCAGGCCAAAACCGTTTTCGAAGCGTACGGAGCCGACGGTGTTCCCACCCTGGGAATTGATGGCAAATTCTTTACCTCTGCGTCCATCGCCGGTTCTGAAGACAATGCCATCCGAGTTGCGGAAGCCTTGATTCGACGACAGCGTCAGGCCTGAAGCGCAGGAGAAAAAATGAGGGAGGCATTTATGCGCAGTGGTGTTTGTAGGTTTGTTTCGATTGCGTCACTGGCATTGATCCTTGCTGCATGTTCCAGCGTTCCGCTGGACAAGCCGGTTTCTTCTACTCCCGCGAAAACAGTGGCCAAGCCTTCGGCGCCTCCCCCCGTCAAACACGAAAACTGGGAGCCTGCGCCTCAGGGCGGTGGTTATTATCTGGACGATGGTCCAGGCGATTTGCGTCCGGCAAACCTTGACGACTTGCCCTCGGCCGAACCACAGCTCGAGCCCATTGCAATTCGCAATACCCGGCCTTACACCGTGATGGGCCAGGATTTCACGCCGCAAACTTCTCTTGAAGAGCCTTACAGTCAAAAAGGTCGGGCCAGTTGGTATGGCAAGAAATTTCATGGCGCGAAAACTGCCAATGGTGAAATTTATGACATGCACCAAATGACGGCTGCGCACCCCACCCTGCCTTTGCCCAGTTATGCCAAAGTCACCAATTTGGCCAACGGCAAGTCTGTGATTGTTCGCGTGAACGACCGTGGGCCCTTTTTGCGGGGCCGAATTATTGATCTCAGCTACGCGGCCGCCTATCAGCTGGACTACATCAAACAGGGCAGTGCTGAAGTGCTTGTCGAGAAGATGACCCCCGATGCAATCGCTCAATACCACGCCGAGAAGAACGGCACCGTGGTGGCGAAAAATGGCGCGCAAGTACAGCAGGTAGCACTCAGCAATCCGTCCACATTGGTGCCGGTTCACCAGGCACCCTTGTATCTTCAAATTGGCGCGTTCGGCAATAAAAACAACGCAGAGGCTCTGGTCTCACAAGTTTCTTCCAATCATCAGGCTTTCGGCAAAGCCAGCAAAATTCTCTCTGAATCAGGCGTTCACCGCGTGTTGGTGGGGCCGTTCACCACCATTGATCAAGCCAATGAGGCTGCAATCGAACTCAGCGCCTTCGTTCAGGTTCAGCCAGTCATTAAACAAGACTTGATCCTGCCCTGATTGTCCCCATATCGGAACATCGGCGCCTAAGGCGCAACACCTCAACCAAAGGATAGGCATGGAGCAATATCACGGCACCACTATATTGTCAGTACGCAGAGGAAAGCACGTCGCGCTTGGTGGTGACGGGCAGGTTACCCTGGGGCATATTGTGGTCAAAGGTTCAGCCCGAAAAGTAAGGCGTCTTCACCACAACAAAATTCTGGCGGGTTTTGCAGGCGGCACCGCCGATGCTTTTACTCTGTTCGAGCATTTTGAAGCCCAACTCGAGAAACACCAGGGGCACCTGTTGCGTGCCGCAGTCGAGCTTGCCAAAGAATGGCGCACGGATCGCATGCTTCGCAGGCTTGAGGCCATGCTTGCCGTGGCTGATGAAAATCATTCCCTGATTATTACCGGCAATGGCGATGTGCTTGAGCCCGAACAAGGCTTGGTCGCAATTGGAAGTGGCGGTGCCTACGCACATTCCGCAGCGAAAGCCTTGCTTGAAAACACCGAACTTTTGCCCGAGGAAATCGTCAAGAAATCCCTGACCATTGCAGGCGAACTGTGTATTTACACCAACCAGCATCACACCATTGAAGTGTTGGGTGCTCCCGAAGCATCTGGCAGCAAAGGTTAATACCATGACTCAACTTACACCTTCAAACATTGTTGAAGAACTCAACAAGAACATTGTTGGCCAGGATGCTGCCAAGCGTGCTGTCGCTGTGGCGCTTCGCAATCGCTGGCGTCGCATGCAGGTGCCCATGCCTCTGCGTCAGGAAATTACGCCCAAAAACATTCTCATGATCGGCCCGACCGGTGTCGGTAAAACGGAAATTGCCCGCCGCCTGGCCAAGCTCGCCAATGCGCCCTTCATCAAAATTGAAGCCACCAAATTCACTGAAGTTGGTTATGTGGGCCGCGACGTAGACACCATTATTCGTGACCTGATTGAAATTGCTTTGAAACAGGTTCGGGAAGAGGCTCAGCTTGGCGTGGTCGAAGAGGCAAAGTCCGCCGCCTTTGACCGGGTGCTGGATGCACTGCTTCCCCCTGCCCGGGATTTCGGCTTCACCGAGAAAGCCCCCGAGCCTGATGAAAACCGCACGCGTATTCGATTCCGGGAAAAGTTGTTTGCCGGTGAGCTGGACGACAAGGAAATCGAGATTGAGGTGGCTGCCGCCTCGCCCTCACTGGATGTAGTTGGCCCACCCGGCATGGAGGAACTCACCGGGCAGTTGCAATCCATGTTTCAGAATATTTCAGGTGGCAAGAAAAAGCTGCGGAAAATGAAAGTGGCCGAGGCGCTGAAAGCGATTCAGGATGAAGAGGCCGCCAAGCGCGTGAATGAAGAAGAAGTGCGAGCCAAAGCGATCGCCAGGGTCGAGCAAGACGGCATCGTGTTTCTCGATGAAATCGATAAAATTGCGACCAAGGCCGACGGCCGGGGAACCGACGTGTCGCGCCAGGGGGTACAGCGCGATTTGCTGCCGCTGGTGGAGGGAACCACAGTCAACACGAAGTACGGCATGATCAAAACAGATCACATCCTGTTTGTCGCCAGTGGTGCCTTTCATTTGTCTCGTCCTTCCGATCTCATTCCTGAGCTGCAGGGGCGCTTCCCGATTCGGGTTGAGCTGGAGTCCTTAACCGTTGGCGATTTCAAACGAATCCTGACCAGCACCGACGCCTGTCTCACCGAGCAGTACAAAGCCTTACTCGCAACCGATGGGGTTGAGCTTGAATTCACCGACGAAGGTGTTCGCCGGCTGGCTGAAATCGCATTCACAGTGAACGAGAAAACCGAGAACATTGGGGCCCGCCGCTTGTATACCGTCATGGAGCGCCTGCTTGAAGAGGTGGCATTCGAGGCCAATGGCCAGCCCAGGCCTGTGAAAATTACAGCCGAGTTTGTCGACTCCCGGCTGGGTGAAGCGGCCAAATCTGAGGATCTTGCCCAATTCATTCTCTAGAATCCGTCGATCGGCATACTCGCCACCGTTGTCCGGGTAGATTCGCTTTAAAATGCTTTTTGTGCCCAGATTCTACCCGGACAATTCATGACCACAGACAATCTCACTTCCGCCATCAAAGCCAAAGTTTTGTCCGAGGCTTTGCCGTACATTCGCCGTTTTCATGGCAAAACCGTGGTGGTCAAGTACGGTGGCAATGCCATGACCGATGTCAATCTGCAAAAATCCTTTGCTCACGATGTGGTGTTGCTCAAACTGGTCGGTATCAATCCGATTGTGGTGCACGGCGGTGGCCCTCAAATCGATGAAGCTTTGCGTCGCATTGGTAAGCAAGGCACCTTTATTCAAGGCATGCGCGTTACCGACGAAGAAACCATGGAAGTGGTTGAGTGGGTTCTGGGTGGTCAGGTGCAGCAAGACATCGTCATGATGATCAACGAGCACGGCGGCAAGGCGGTGGGTTTAACCGGCAAAGATGGTGGGCTGATTCAAGCCCGCAAGATGAAGCTGGCCGACAAAAGCGAGCCTGGCAAGTTTCACGACATTGGTTTCGTGGGCGAAATTGCATCGATTGACCCCGCCATTGTGAAAGCCCTGCAAGACGACGCCTTTATTCCCGTTATCTCACCTATTGGCTTTGGTGAAGATGGCATGGCCTACAACATCAATGCCGACCTCGTGGCTGGAAAAATCGCCGAAATCCTGAAAGCTGAAAAGCTGATCATGATGACGAATACCCCCGGGGTGTTGGACAAAGACGGCAAGTTGCTCACTGGCCTGACTGCCAAACGAATCGATGAATTGTTCGAAGATGGCACCATTTCAGGTGGAATGCTTCCCAAGTTATCTTCCGCGATCGAGGCAGCAAAAAGCGGAGTAAACTCAGTTCACGTGGTAGATGGCCGTGTCCCGCACTGCCTTTTGCTTGAAATTCTGACAGACCAAGGCGTGGGCACCATGATTCGCAGTCACTGAGTTCGCCGTTACCAGGCCACTCAGCACGGCAGTCCGCGTTAAACGCAGGGGGAAACATGTCGAACAAAAAAATACCCAATTTGTCGGTTACCGATGGATTTGATTTTGTGAAAAAAATCTGGGGAAGTTTGCCGATCCCCAGCGTGATGAATCCCACTACTGATCTTGATGAGCTCGACAAGCGTATCTCCGACCTCAAGGCGGTTGAACAATGGCTTAACGTCAACCTCAGCATGCTTCGGGCGACCATCCAGGGCTTGGAGGTTCAGCGCGGCACCATTGCCACCATCAAATCTTTCAGCTCCAATCTGGGCTTGGGTGGTGACCGGGTTAGCGATGTCAATCAAGCTGTAAACGAGGAAATTATCCGGAATGCCATGCAGGCTGCAGTTGCGCCACCACCCGTGCCTCGTGTTGAGCCCGTTGCGCCCAAAATTCCCGATCCCGAGCCTGCCGCACCTGCTGCAAGCGATGGGGCTGCGCAGGAATCCTCGAAGGCCATTGTGTCAAATGCCACCGCTTGGTGGGGGTTGTTGCAGGACCAGTTCAACAAAGTGGTTGCTACTGCGGCCATGGCAAGTCCCGGTGCCGAAGCCAGTCAAAATGCAGCTGAACGATCTCCAAAACCTGTCAAACCCAAAGCCAAGCGTGCGGCTACGCCCCGTAAAAAAACCTCAAGCAGCACCCGCCCCGCGCGCACAAGGACCTAGATGTTTCGTTTTGGCCACGCCACACACCCCAACTGGAGAGAGGCACTTGAACTCGTGTTGGTGCAGCTCGAAGGCCAGATGCAACTGGAGCAGTTTGCAAGCGATATATCCCGGCCTCAAAAGCTGGGTTTGATTTATGCCACAGAGGCCTTCGCCGAAAACATGCCACAAATTCTTCAGGGTTTGCGCCAGCGAACCAATGTCAAGGAGTGGGTTGGCGGTTTGGCACCGGGTGTTTGCAGCAGTGGCGTAGAGTATTACCAAGAGCCCGCACTGGCAGTCATGTTGATGGAGTTTCCCGCGGATTCCGCGCGTGTTTTCTCCGGCAAACTGCCCTTGCCCAAGCCGGGCACCGTGACTGCCTCGGGCAGGGAGGCCATGTCCTCCGCGCTCATTCACATCGATCCGCTCACTGAGGACATTGACGATCTTCTAGATGATTTATCGCTCAAAGTCAGCACACGTCAAATTTTTGGTGGTCTGGTTTGCGCAGGTACAGCCAATACGCACATTGCCCTTGAACCCCTGTCCGGTGGTGTGTCTGGTGTGGTGTTTGCCAGTGGTTTGCCTATTGAAGTACGCATGACTCAAGGCGTTCAAGTGGTGGGTGTCGAGCATGAGATTACCGGGCTGCGGGGTAATTTTGTCGAAGAGCTCGACGGCTTGCCGGCGCTCGATGTACTGCTCACTGATTTGGGTTTGCAACCCGACTCGGACGAAGGCGATCCCGCAAGCCAGGCCGCCGAGGTGTTGGCAAAACGTTTTGCCCATGGTTTGTTTGTCGGGCTTACTGACCGGGCGCTGGCTGAGTCCATTGCGCTTATGGGTTACACGGCGGGTCGCTCCGAGGCGCACCAGCTGAAGGTACGTCCCGTGGTTGGAATGGATCCCAATAAAAAATCCCTGGCTGTGGCCGAGGATTTCAAGTTAGGCGATCGCTTGTCCTTCTGCACCCGTGATGAAAATTCGGCGCGGGTCGATTTGACCCGAATGTGCGCAGAATTGCGGGAAGATCTCGACGCGCCGGCACCCAAACTCAATGAACTTCAGGCCGCTGGTTTTTCTGGAATCCATTCTCAGCGCAAACCTCGTGGCGCGGTGTACATTGCATGCAATGGTCGTGGCGCGGCATTGTTCGGCCTGCAAGGCGTTGAGCAGCAAATTGTGCGAGAGCAATTGGGGGACATTCCCCTGATTGGTTTTTCAGCCAACGGTGAAATTTTCCGTGGTGCGTTGTACGGTTACACCGGTGTGCTGGCTTTATTTTTCTAAATTTGATTATTGACATGAACATCTTGATACTCGCCGCAGGCAAGGGCACTCGCATGAAGTCAGCCTTGCCCAAAGTGTTGCACCCAGTGGGTGGCCAGTCCATGCTGGGCCGTGTGGTCAGCACAGCTTTGCAATTTGACAATCCGCATGTCGTGGTGGTGATCGGGCACGGTGCTCAGGCTGTTCAAGCGCACCTGTCCTCACAACCCAACATTCAATTCGCGACTCAGACCGAACAACTGGGCACAGGCCATGCAGTTCAGTGCGCCAGCCAAGTCTTGGCTGATCATCCGGTCACCCTGATTTTGTATGGTGACGTCCCCCTTATTCAATTTGAGTCTTTGCAGCCCTTGGTTCAGGCTGCAAAGGCCGGGCAAATGGGTTTGATGACCCTGCATATGCGAGACCCGCACGGTTACGGCCGCATTCTTCGCGATACCGAAGGTGCAGTGGTTGGCATAGTTGAACAAAAAGACGCAACTCCCTCGCAGCTCACTATCACCGAAGTCAACACCGGCATTCTTGCTTGCCCCACCGCGCAGTTAAAAAACTGGGTAGGCAAACTGAGTAACAACAACGCGCAAGGCGAGTATTACCTCACCGACATCATCGCGATGGCACATGAAGATGGGCTGCTGGTGCGCACCTGTCAGCCCACCCACAGTTGGGAAGTGTCGGGCGTTAATTCCCGAGTTCAACAGGCCGAGCTTGAGCGTATCTGGCAACTTCATCAGGCTGAAAAATTAATGATCGAAGGTGTGCAGCTGCTCGATCCCGCCCGGATCGATTTGCGCGGCACGCTGCACTGTGGCGAAGATGTATCCATCGATGTTGGCTGTGTGTTTCAAGGGGAAGTCACCTTGGGCGATGGGGTGTCCGTCGGCCCCTATTGCGTGCTCAACAACGTCAGCATTGCGGCGGGTACTCGTATTGAAGCCTATTCCCATCTCACCGATGCTACCGTGGGCGAAAAAGCGGTCATTGGTCCCTACGCGCGCCTGCGCCCAGGTGCCAAATTGGGCAATGAAGTACACATTGGAAACTTTGTCGAAGTCAAAAATGCCAGCATTGCCAACCAGTCCAAAGCCAATCACTTGGCCTACATTGGCGACGCACAAATTGGTGAACGGGTGAATGTGGGTGCGGGCACCATTACCTGCAATTACGATGGTGCCAACAAGCACCTCACCATCATCGAAGACGATGTTTTTATCGGCTCAGATACCCAATTGGTCGCACCCGTGACCGTGAAGAAGGGTGCCACCCTCGGCGCGGGAACCACCCTCACGAAAGACGCGCCCGAGAATGCACTGACCGTGTCACGTGCCAAACAAATCACGATCACGGGCTGGAAACGCCCGGTCAAATCAACCAAAAAATAAAGGAATACCTCACACCATGTGCGGAATCGTCGGCGTACTCTCAAAAACCAACAGCGTGCCAGTGTTGATTGATGGCCTGAAAAAACTTGAATACCGCGGATACGACTCGGCTGGCTTGGCCATTCAGTCCGATGCTGACCAATCCATCCATCGTGCGCGCAGCGTAGGTCGTGTGGTCGAGCTCGACTCCAGCACCAAAACCCTGAGTGCACGAATGGGCATTGCTCATACCCGTTGGGCCACCCATGGTGTGCCCAGTGAGCGCAATGCACATCCCCACATCAGTGAAGGGCGGGGTGTTTCGGTCAGCGTGGTTCACAACGGCATTATTGAAAACCACGAGGAAATCCGCAAGGCACTGACTGCTGAGGGCTACGTATTTCAATCCGACACCGACACCGAAGTCATCGCCCACCTCACCCACAAGCATTTGGTTCAGGGGCTTGAGTTGATGGCAGCCGTGCAGGCAACAGTAAGAAAGCTGGAAGGTGCTTTTGCCATCGCGGTTATTTGTAACACAGCACCGCTGACCTTGTTGGCATCCAAGAAAGGTGCGCCTCTCTTGGTGGGGCATGGCGAAGGTGAATACTTTTTGGCTTCCGATGCTTCGGCACTCGTGGCCTATACCAAGCAAATTACCTACCTGGAAGAAAACGACGTGGTGCAGTTGCACACCACAGGGGTTTCATTCTTTGATGGCGCAGGTCTTCAGGTTGAGCGGCCCATCATCGAAAGTCAGCTTTCGGCTGATGCCGTGGAACTGGGCCCCTACGCCCACTATATGCAAAAGGAAATTTACGAACAGCCTGGCGCAATTGCAGCTACGCTTGAAATGGTCAGCAATGCATCTGCCGTAAAACCCGAATTGTTTGGCGCAGAGGCTGGCAATATTCTACCGGGCATTCAGCAAGTGCTCATTCTGGCGTGCGGCACCAGCTACCATGCTGCGCTGGTTGCGCGCTATTGGCTCGAATCAATTGCCGCCTTGCCCACCAATGTTGAAATCGCAAGCGAATACCGCTATCGCACCAGCGTCAGTCTACCTAACACATTGGTGATCACCATTTCGCAATCGGGTGAAACAGCTGACACCCTCGCTGCGCTAGAGCATGCCAAGTCTCAGGGCATGGTTAATGCACTGTCCATTTGCAACGTACCTGAATCTGCACTCATTCGCGCCAGCAAGCTGAAGTTTTTAACACGTGCAGGCCCTGAAATCGGTGTGGCTTCAACCAAGGCATTCACCACGCAACTGGCTGCGCTTTTCACTTTCACGCTGGTCATGGCCAAGCTGCGTGGAAAACTCACCGCCGAGCAAGAAAAAACCTTACTCACGCAACTGCGTCACTTGCCCTCGGCCATGCAAAACATTCTGGCACTCGAGCCTGAAATCAAGGCCTTGGCTGCCAGTTTTGCAGAGAAGCGCCATGCGCTCTTTTTGGGGCGTGGCGTGCACTATCCCATTGCCATGGAAGGCGCGTTGAAGCTGAAGGAAATCAGCTACATTCATGCTGAGGCTTACGCTGCTGGTGAATTGAAGCACGGCCCCTTGGCCCTTGTGGATGCCGACATGCCCGTGGTGGCTGTTGCACCCAAGGACACATTGATCGAAAAGTTGAAATCCAATTTGCAGGAAGTTCGCGCACGTGGCGGTGAGCTGTATATTTTTGCTGACCGAGACACAAAGATCGAAAAAGCCGACGGTGTGCACGTGATCAATTTGCTTGATCACGCAGGGCACTTGTCCCCGATTTTGCACACCTTGCCTTTGCAGTTGTTGTCCTATCATGTCGCCTTGGTCAAGGGTACCGATGTGGATAAACCTCGAAACCTCGCGAAGTCCGTCACCGTCGAGTAAGCGACTCTGCTTCTTCGGCCTTGAATTTTTTCAAGGCCTGTTCCGAGCCTTGCATTCGACTTAAACCTTCGGCCACCCGGTGAAACAATCCGGGTGCCAGCACCAACGGCGCAATCGTCCTGGGCGCAATAATTTTACGCTGACGCTTCTCAATACCTCGGTACATGGCATCAATCACCTGCTCTGGTTCAATCGCACCAAAAGCACCCTTGTGCCCTCCCCAAAGCACGCCCGCATTCACTTCCTGAATCATGGCCGTATTGGTAAAGGTGGGGTGTACACAACCCACGTCGATGCCGTCCAATGCCAGCTCTTGGCGGGCCACATCCGCCAGCGCCTCAACTGCGGCTTTGGATGCTGCATAATGCCCCATTAAAGGCGTGTGAATTGCGGCAGCCAGAGATGAGATCACCTGCAAGTAACCTTTGGTCTCGCGCAGGTAAGGAATGGCAGCGCGAATGGTGTTGAATGCACCATTTACATTCACCTGCATCACCGCGTCAAAGTCAGCAGGGTTCATGTGCTCAATCGAGCCCATCTTCAAAATTCCAGCGTTCACCACGACTACATCAATCCTGCCAAAGCGCTCTTTGCACTCTGCCATGGCAAGCTCAAGATCAGCAGGCTTGCACACATTGGCCTGGCAGCCAGCAATTCCCTCTCCGCCCAAAGTTTCAACTTGCGCAAACACCGCCTCAGCGTTCAAGTCCACAACAAAGGCTTTGCCCCCTTTGCTGATCACTTTTGCAGCCAAGCCCGCACCAAGACCCCGAGCGCCACCCGTAATAAACACCACTTTGTTTTTCATAATCCATTCCAGTATTTAGATCAAAGATTCTCTATGAAAGAGATGCAATCTGAAGCAAAACGGTCAGGCGTCTCCTCCATCGGAATATGGCCCACCCCTCGATACACCTTCAGCTCCGAGTGCAGAATATCCCGATTGAATCGTCCCGCCATTTCAATACTCACCCATCGATCATCCCCGCCCCACACAATCAACGTCTTGCACTGAATCTCAGGCAAACGTTCCGAGCCTAGTTCTCCATCGGTGAACACACCCACCATCTGCCCCACAGCGCTTCGGTTCGGCTTGTGCATAAACAACTCAAGGTACCTGTCCAGCACTTCTTTCTTCAGTTTGTGTTTGTCACCATACACATCACGTACCGCCATTCGCAGTAGAAACGCTGGTACTGCATGTCGCGTCAGCCAGGCGATCGGTTTAATCGTGAACAACGTAATGTAAATTGGCAGCGGTTGCTGATACCCCACCGCATCAGAAATGATCAAGCCACGCACCCGCTCCGGGTGTCTTTGCGCCTGGTCCCAACTTAAAAAACCACCCAATGAATTGCCGATCATCACGCATTTTTTAATCTGCAATTCGTCCAGTACCGCATCTACAAACTGCTGATAAAAAGCCACGTCCATTTTCCGAACGCGGCCTTGTTGGTCGAGCGCAGGCCCAGTCAAACCGAATGGTGGCAAATCGAATCGAATAATCCTGAATTGTTTGCTCATCTGCGCACACACATCGCTCCATGTGTGCAGGCTGGCAGCAAAGCCGTGAATCATGACCACATCAGGCCCACTCCCCTCAATACTCACATGCACTTTCAGCCCCATGCAGTCTAGGAAAATAGATGTGGGCAAGGAATGTTTCTCGATTAGCGTCCTTCTGTCTGGGCCAGCCCATCCGAATTCATTCAGCAATCTGTTCACGCGATGTCTCCTGCGGTTTTCGTTCAATACAGTGTAGAAGCCCCACGTGCTACTCGAACTTGATTACAATCAACGGTAGTTGATATTTCCGGACAAATCCTGCTCCTATGCCAGCTCGCCGAACTGTTGCCAGTGTAAAAATTCTGAGTGAGCTTGGCACAAGGCTTGGCTCCACCCGCAGCGCGCTTCTCATGGGTTCCTCGATTTTGCCAGCCCAGCTGGATGATCCCCATCTCGAAATCGATCCTGATCAAGAGTTGCAGGTGGTCCACAATCTGGTGCGCCTGCATGGCAAAGTACCCGGGCTTGGGCTAATGGCCGGCGCTGAATATCACCTGACCACCTACGGTATTTGGGGCTATGCGCTCATCACCAGCCCAACCTTCAGACAGGCGGTCGAACTCGGTCTGCGCTATCTCGATCTCACGTTTGCATTTTCAAAAGTCGAATTGGAGCTGGGCAACGGCCTCGCATCCATGATCCTGTCGGTCGATCATTTGCCCCCGGCAGTGCGTTCATTTGTGGCTGAGCGCGATTGCTCTGCCATTCAGGTTTTGCAGCGAGAATTGTTTGGCGTCAGCCTGCCTTTGCGCGCTGTTGAATTCGCGTTTGCACCCAATGCGCCCATGGCTCAATACGAAGCTATGTTTGGCTGTATCCCGCAGTTCAATGCCGCAGTCAACAGGGCCACATTCGACGATCAGTGGCTTAATTTGCCCTTGCCCAAAGCCAACGAGCACAGTGCCCGTTTCTGCGAGACTCAGCTTGAGAATCTGCTCTCACGCCGAATGCAGCGGGGCGGCGTGTCCGCCTGGTTGCGCAACAAATTGCTGGCTGATTTGTCATCGTCTCCGAGCCTCGCGCAAATAGCCACTGATCACTTCATGACAGAGCGCACCTTGCGCAGGCGTCTTACCGACGAGGGTACCAGTTATCGCGATCTGTTGGCCGAAGTTCGTCAAACCATGGCCGAAGAATTACTCAGTTCTACCGGGCTCAGTGTGTCTGAGGTTTCTGCCCGGCTTGGCTACTCGTCCCCCTCAGCCTTTATCCATGCTTTTCAGAAATGGCACAACTGTTCACCTCGCCAGTTTCTGGATGCTCGATCGAAGCAGATAGAGCGCCACCAGTCCGGGAATGGCAGCCACGGTTGAGAACACAAAAAAGTCGCTCCATCCATAGGCTGCCACCACATACCCGGCAGGGGCAGCCAGGTAAACCCGTCCCATAGCCGCTAGCGATGAAAGCAAAGCGTATTGTGTTGCTGAGAATTCCTTGCTGCACAGGCTGGTCAACAAGCCGACAAAAGCAGCGGTTCCCATACCCCCACACAGGTTCTCAACAAATACGGCACTGCCCATGGCCCAGATGTTCGGTTCGATGAGCGACAGCGCCCAAAATGACAAATTTGAAACCGCCTGAAATATTCCAAACAACATCAGCGAGCCATAGAGTCCCATCCGTGTCATCAATGCGCCCCCCAGAAATGCGCCCAACAGTGTGGCGATCAGGCTCACCGTCTTGTTCACAGCGCCAACTTCAGTCAAGGTAAAACCCAATCCCTTGAGCAGAAATGCAGTGGTCAATGAACCCGCAAACGCATCCCCCACCTTGTAAAGCACAATCAACAGCAAAATCCAGATCGCCGCTTCTTTACTCATGAAGTTGCCTGTCGACTCCCTCACAATGTCAAACAGTTTTCTTTTCGAAGCTCGCCTGGCCAAGTCCTCGGGTGTGTCGGCGGTGGGGCTTAAAGCAGTTATCACAGCGCAGGCGGCAATCAGCCCCGCCATCAACAGGTAGGTGCCAGTCCAGCCCAGGTACTCGCCAGCCAGTATCAATGCCAGTCCGCCTGAAACCAACATGGCTACCCGATAACCTGTTACGTAGTAAGCAGCGCCAAGACCGCGCTCAGGAGCGGGAAGCAGGTCCGTGCGGTAGGCGTCAATTGCCATGTCCTGCGTCGATGAACAAAAGGCAATGGCCACGGCAACTGCAGCCACTGTCCAGGCAGAATGTGCGTCCACAAATGCCATGGCGGCAATCAGGCCGGCACAGGCCAATTGCATCAGCGCAATCCAGCCACGCCTTTGGTCAAAAAACCCAGGCTTCAAGTAATCGAGAAAGGGCGACCACAAAAATTTGTAGGTGTAAGGAAATCCCACCACCGCGTACAAACCGATGGTTTTAATGTCCACATTCTCGACTGCCAGCCAGGCTTGAAGGGTGCTTCCTGTCAGGGCCAGGGGTAGTCCACTCGAAAAACCAAGAATTAATATACAAATAAGACGGAAAGGGGGCATGAGGTGTTGACGTTGTTTAAAAAAGCATCCATAATCCGGGGTTCTCTTTTGGAGAGATGCCCGAG
>JAHJCM010000204.1 GCA_018812945.1 Gammaproteobacteria bacterium
AGCGCTTATTGCACTGTTTAAAACAGGCGACCGAAATCAAGCTTTGAACATACATTCATTACTTTTACTCGGGACCGCCATCTAGGTTGGATGGTTTTTTAAAAAATCAGGCCTAAAATACAAGCCCTCAGTTTCCAACGGTCTTTGACAACCTGTAAGCCCTGACGAATCAGGAGCCCACAGCCCAAAGTTCTTTATTGACCCAACACGGATGTTTGGTCAACGCGTACACCACCACCCATGGTGCTGGATACGGCAATCTTTCTCAGGTACACACCCTTGGACGATGCTGGCTTGGATTTGTTCAACGCGTCCAGCAAAGCAGACAGGTTGGACTTCAGCTTTTCAACATCAAAAGAGGCGCGCCCAATTGTGCAGTGAATAATGCCAGCCTTGTCGGTACGGAACTGCACTTGACCTGCCTTGGCGTTTTTAACAGCCGTAGCCACGTCGGGCGTTACAGTACCGACCTTTGGGTTTGGCATCAGGCCACGTGGGCCGAGGATTTGACCCAAGGTACCCACAATACGCATCGTGTCAGGGGAAGCAATGACGACGTCGAAGTTCATGTTGCCTGCTTTGACCTCTGCGGCAAGATCGTCCATGCCCACGATATCAGCACCAGCGGCCTTGGCTTCCTCTGCTTTGGCCCCTTGGGCAAACACAGCAACACGTACTGTTTTACCAGTACCAGCTGGCAGAACCACTGAACCACGAACGACTTGGTCTGATTTACGTGCATCAACGCCCAGTTGAATGGCTGCATCTACAGACTCATCAAACTTGGCGGTTGCAGTTTCTTTGATCAGACCCAAGGCCTGATCCACAGGGTATACGGCATTGCGATCAATTTTCGCGCGCAATGCTTGAGTGCGTTTAGACAACTTAGCCATTTATAGACCCTCCACCACAATGCCCATGCTGCGGGCTGAACCAGCGATGGTGCGTACGCAGCATCCATGTCAGCAGCGGTCAGGTCAGGCATTTTTGTTTTTGCAATTTCTTCAGCTTGCTCACGAGTGATCTTGCCAACCTTGTCCAAATGAGGACGGGGCGAACCTTTCGTGATCTTTGCTGCTTTTTTGATCAACACGGTCGCAGGGGGAGTCTTCATGATGAACGTGAAGGACTTGTCTGCGAAAGCGGTAATCACCACTGGAATTGGCAAGCCTGGTTCCATGCCCTGTGTTTGGGCATTGAATGCTTTACAGAATTCCATGATGTTCAGACCACGCTGACCCAGTGCTGGGCCGATGGGCGGGGATGGGTTTGCCTTACCAGCCGGCACTTGCAGCTTGATAAAGCCAATGATTTTCTTGGCCATTGAAATTTCTCCGTGAGTTCAAACGCAGCGCTGAGCCGCTCCTCTTATTGCTTGAATTACCGTGCACCCTGTCAGCAATCAAATACAGGCGGCGGGAAAGCTCAATACCTTCAGATCAAACTTTTTCGACCTGGTGAAAATCAAGCTCAACGGGTGTAGCTCGACCAAAAATGGTCACGGACACGCGAAGCTTGCTTTTCTCGTAATTAATTTCTTCAACATTGCCATTGAAATCGGCAAATGGGCCCTCTTTGACACGAACCATTTCACCCACTTCATACAACACTTTCGGACGCGGCTTCTCGGCACCCTCTTGCATTTGCTGCATGATTTTGTCGACTTCTTTCTGGGAAATCGGCGTGGGGCGGTTGCCCGTACCACCCACAAAACCGGTGACTTTTGGGGTGTTTTTGACCAAATGCCAGGAATCGTCAGTCATTTCCATTTCAACCAACACATAACCCGGGAAGAAACGGCGCTCGGAAATCGATTTTTGACCACCCTTGATTTCAACCACTTCTTCAGAAGGAACCAGGATTTGGCCAAACAAGTCCGAAAACTCGGAACGGTCAATGCGCTCCTGCAGTGCTCGCTGCACACTCTTCTCAAGTCCCGAGTAGGCGTGCACCACGTACCAGCGTTTTGACATTATATTGTCCACCCTAAAATCAGATCGTAGAACACCCACTCAAGCGTTTTATCCACCAGAAGAAGATAAATCGACATGATCAAGACGAACACAAAGACCACACCGGTCATTTGCATACCTTCTTTGCGGGTTGGCCAAACAACGCGTTTGGCTTCGTTCACGGAATCCTTGGCGAAACCCACAAACCGCTTGCCGGTTTGCGAGAGCAGAAAACTACCAACCGCCAACACAACACCCAACAAGACAACGCCAAGGCGAATGAAGAAATCTTCTGC
>JAHJCM010000022.1 GCA_018812945.1 Gammaproteobacteria bacterium
CAGAATCACTTCATTGATACGCTCCAGAAGCGAGGCCAGTTCACGCTCAGAGGGCAATGCCATTTTCAGCAAAGGCAATTGCACCTCCAGTTGAGCCAATTCAGCCTCAATCGCAGGTCGGTCCAGCAACAAACGCGACTGCGTATCCAGGCGTGCCAAAGATTCTTGAATATTGGTTTCAAGTTGTGTGCTTATGGTTAACGTGTCTTTCCAGAACAGAAAAAAGCCCAGCACCAAAAACACCAACCAAAGCCCCCCAATCAACAACAGCCTTTTTGACCAGGGAAGCAAGGGCAGTTCATCGGCCAAGTCCCGAAAACTCATCTCATCGAGGCGCATGCTCTGCACCTCGCAAAATAGCCTTGATCTCAAACAGGTGGCGGTTGTCCACCACACCCTTGACCGTCTGCTTCGGCTCAGTGACCGATACCAGGTCGACAGATTCGAACAGGCTGTTGCCAGCCTCCATTTGGTCCACCCACTGCGCCAGGCTTGACACCGCATCTGTAAAGCCGTTGATGATCAACACGTCTTTGCTCACAAACAAACGCGTCATCGACACATTGGAAGGCACCGTCCCGTCAAGGAAAGAAACCCAGCGGCTAGCAAGAATCGATTCTTTTTCCACCGCCTCCAAAGCACTCACCTGGCGATTCAACACCGTCACCTTGTCTTTCATGGCTTGAACCTCGGCCACGCGTGTCGCCATTTCTGATTCCATCGCGCTCAAATTGCCAAGAAATACCTCTTGTCTTGCCACGCGCGCGCTAAATTCACTGCCAATGGCGTAGCAGGCACCCAAACCGAGCACTACACCCGCCGTCAACTCGGCCATGAATCGGCGTTTTCTGCGTGTCTCACGCAACACCCGGTAAGGGTAAAGATTGAATAGAATTACTCGCATGGCATCGCCTCCAACGCACCAAATGGCACCACGTCGTCATGCCATCGTCCTTGCAATTCTTTTCGGGGAGAAATATCAATCAAGCGTGGTGACAGGGTTTGGCTGCGTTTGGCAGTTGACTCACACCCTTTGGCATACATCAGCTCGCCTCCAAGAATCAGGCGAACAGAAGCAACCTCTTCAGGGGCACCGTCCCGTGTCCAGGTCGACACTAGGCGCTCCAACGCAGAAACTGCCTGCACCACCGAGAAGCCCTCCTCGCTGTGCTCCCAGCTTTCATTGAACAGCACGCCTTGAGAGAAAACGGCCAATCGAACATGGTGGCGAGACAGTTCACCGTGCAACAGAAAACGGATATCTGCCGACTTCAATGCAGCAGGAGCCATCTGCAAATAGCCATTCATAGCTGCCACCGTGTCCAGCGTAATTCCCAAACAGGTCAAGCCACAGGACTGACAGGCACGCATGATTTCATCAACCTGTTTTTGGTCAATCCCTGCAACAGCAAGGCTGACACTGCCATCTGACAGTTCTGCCTTCACCTGCCAATCAAAAGCAGCTTCACGCTCCGATTCCCCTGCAGCGGCCTCCATCAATTCCTGAATCTGAAAACGAATCAAGTTCTCGCGCTCATCCTTGGCCACGCCAATCTCCCCCAAATACGCATGTTTGGAAGGCACGGAAACCACCACGAACTGCGGCTTGGTCAGCGTGGGAGGTAGCTCTCGAATCGCAGCCATGATCGCTTGTTCCAGGGATACCGCGCTCAACAAAGCATCATCCTGAGGGACTAGCTCCAGGATGCCGCCACCCGATGCACGAATCGACTTGAATGACAGGCGGCCCTGGCGCTCAATTTCTCCGTAAACCCACCGCCACCTGCCCCCACTGAACGAGATGGACAAGGCATGGGCCGCGCCTGCGTGTAAGCTGAAAAACCACTTTCGAACTGATTTCATGAATGAACCCTGAGCAAGGTAGAGCTTCAGGGTAGAGAATTCAGCGTAGCCAGCTAACCCTCATTGGAGGGGTACAACCACTAGGGGGAGAGCACGAATTCACCACTAGAGTCAACGATCGGAAATTCCCGTGCGTTGGCAGATACAATGTAGCCACCAACACCTATCCTGTTCCGACCTGTGAATTCAAACAAAATCCGCCTCAAGCACCACTCCGATGGCTTCATTGCGACCGCGCTCACCGTACTGATCGGCTTGGGCGTGTCTGGCGCGCTGCTCGTGGGCGTGGCCTTGGCACTTATTTTCCCCAAGTTACCCGACCTCGATACCCTGACCGATTACCGGCCCAAAGTGCCGCTGCGCGTGTTGACTACCGATGGCGTACTCATCGGTGAATTTGGCGAAGAACGCCGCCGCCCAGTCGACATTACCGAGGTGCCCTTGGTGATGCAACAAGCCATTTTGGCGGCCGAGGACGATCGGTTCTACGAGCACGGCGGCATCGACTTCATGGGCGTTGCTCGGGCCTTGGTGACCAACGTCACCTCGGGCGGGCGCACACAGGGCGCCAGCACCATTACCATGCAGGTGGCCCGCAATTTCTTCCTGACCCGAGACAAAACCTGGACCCGCAAGTTGTATGAAGTGCTGCTGGCCTACAAGATTGAAGGCAGCCTGAGCAAAGACGAAATTCTGGAGCTTTATATCAACCAGATTTACCTGGGCCAACGCGCCTACGGTTTTCAATCTGCCTCACAAGTGTATTTCGGCAAACCGCTGCGCGACATCAATGCCGCAGAAGCAGCCATGTTGGCTGGTTTGCCCAAAGCGCCCTCTGCCTACAATCCAATCGTGAATCCAAGCCGTGCCCGTGTGCGCCAGGAGTATGTACTACGCCGCATGAACGACCTCGAGTATCTCGACGATGCACAGTTTGAAGAAGCCTTGAACACCGAGTTGGTGTACCGCAATCGCAAAGCCAACGGCGATGACATCGAAGCCACAACAGGCCTGACCATCAATGCCGACTATGCCGCTGAAATGGCACGCCAGGCCGTGGTTGAAATGTATGGCGAAGAGGCCTATACCTCGGGCATCACCGTCACCACAACCTTGATTGCAAAAGAACAGCGTGCTGCCCAGCGCGCCTTGCGCAACAGCGTGATGGACTATGAACTGCGCCAATTCTTCCGTGGCCCTGAAGGCTACATTGAACTACCCAACGACCCAAAAGAAGCCGAAGAAGTCATCGGTGACAACATCAGCGACTACACCGACTACGGTTTTTTACAAAGCGCAGTGGTGCTATCAGCCAGTCCCACTGAAGTGGTGGTATCGCAGGGCGCAGGGGAGCCGCTAAAACTGACAGGCACAAGCCTGAAGCCCGCAGAAAGCTGGCTAAATGAACGCGCCCCTGCCAACAAACGACTGAAACGCGGTGCTGTTGTGCGTATTTTAAAACGCAAAGACCAGCCCCCCATGCTGACGCAATTGCCTGAAGTGGAAGCTGCGTTTATTGCCATCAGCCCCAAAGACGGCGCAATCCGCGCCCTTTCCGGTGGGTTCGAGTTTTCTCGCAACAAATTCAACCATGTCACCCAAGCCACCCGCCAACCGGGCTCTGCATTCAAGCCGTTTGTGTATTCTGCTGCACTTGAAAAGGGAATCACACCAACCACACTGGTGGCCGATGAACCCATTTTTGTGCCAGCCGACACCCCGGGTGGCAAGGACTGGAGCCCGAAAAACTACGATGGCAAGTACGATGGCCCCATGCTGCTCAAAGAAGGCCTTGCCAAGTCGAAAAACATGGTGTCCATCCGGGTGCTACAAGAAATTACCCCACAGTACGGCCAGCGTTGGGCCACACAGTTTGGCTTTCCTGCTGCCAATGTGCCGCCCTACCTCACCATGGCCTTGGGTGCTGTCACCACAAACCCTCTTCAAATGGCCAGCGCGTATGCCGTATTTGCCAATTCGGGTTACCGCGTCAAACCCTATTTGATTGAAAAAATCACCGATGGCACCGGTCGAATTGTGGCCCGTGCCCGCCCTGCTGTTGCAGGCGAGGAAGCCAACCGCGTAATCGATGCCCGCAATGCATTCCTGACAACTCGCCTGCTGCGTGAAGTGGTCGAGCGCGGCACAGCCACCCGGGCCAAAGTGCTCAACCGGGGAGACATTGTTGGCAAAACGGGTACCACCAACGACAGCCATGACGCTTGGTTCGCAGGCTACAACAGCGACATTTCAGCGGTGGCCTGGGTTGGCTACGACCAACCCCGCAACCTGGGTGCCCGCGAAACCGGTGGAGGCCTGGCCTTGCCAATCTGGATTGATTACATGAGAGTGGCGCTGGCTGATTCACCAGAAAAACCACAAGTGGTCCCCCCAGGCATTGAATACATCGACGGGAATTATTACTACTCCGAATACACACCTGGCAACGGCGTAGCCCGCATTGATGTAAACGGCGGTGGTGACGACATTCCGAGTCTGTTTAACTTCCTGAAGGGCTTGGGCGGCATGCTCGAGGGCAGCGGTGAAGCACCCATCAGTGGCAACCCAACCGCAGGTGATGGCACCAGCCACGCGGCACCCGCCCGCCCACGAGAGCAGCCGCGGGATGATATTGAACGACTGTTCGGCAACAATTAAAAGAACTTAGAAATTGGGGCAGTTCTGCCCCAATTGGCCACTCAGCAGTTCAACAAAGTGGGTTTTGAAGGGCGTTTTGCTGCGGGTATCCAGCCATTCGCCATTGGCATACTGATAATGAAAACCACCCGATTTTGCAGCCAGCCACAACTCGTGATTGGCCACCTGACTGTTTAAAATCATCTTGCCTTTGTCTTCAAAATCAAGGGTTAATACATTGCCCGAGCGCATTGAATCTGCATCAAGGTCCAGCGTATCGACCAAGGATTCAATATACTCTTCTACTTGAACCAAGGTGGCATCCACCACC
>JAHJCM010000205.1 GCA_018812945.1 Gammaproteobacteria bacterium
CAATCCTCGGCTGACCTCTCGGCTGAAGGGTAGATCACTGGTGATATTGACCAACTGATCCAGCGTACCCAACAAGGCAAACAAACCCGCAATAATGTAGATCGTGGTGTTGGCATAAAAAGTAACGCTGTTGACCAGGTTGCCAATCAGCGCAGTGTCGCCCACACGGTTGCTACGCCCCAACATTTCACGCGCCCACAGTTTGCGGAACTCATGCGTTTTTTGCGACAGGCCACGTCGGCCAAAACGGGTTTTCCCATCGAACACATAGTTGTAGCCACGAAAACAGATTACAAAAAATGCCACTGCAATCCAGTCAAATACGGTGAGTAAAGAAATTGCGGTTTGAACAGCAGTCATGACGACACTCCAACAACTGAGAACAATTGACGCCAATTGTGCGCCGCTTCGGCGTGGCTGAAACGGTTTGCGGAAGCAAAAGCCTTTTTGCTTAAGCCTTCATGAAATTCGTAACTGTCAAAAACAGAAAGTATTTGATCTGCGAGCGCATCTGTATCCCCAAATGGCGCTAGCAAACCATTTTCACCGTGCACAATCAAATGCGAGGGGCCATAGGGCACATCAAAAGCAATCGCGGGACAGGCGTGGCAAAGACTTTCCATAATCGCCAAGGAATAAGCCTCGGCCTGGCTGGTCAACAAGGACAAACCTGCACGCACATACTGAGTTGCAGGGTCATCTGTCCAGTCATTCAAACCAACATGGTTCTGCAAACCCAACGATTCAACCTGTGCCTTCAAATCAGACAACAGGGAACTTCCCGAAACTGCAAAACCGTAAAAATCAAGACGCGCCTCGGGATACTTCTTCACCACTTTGGCGAAAGCTGCAATCGCCAATTGATGATTTTTTTCGGGGCTGTATCTGGCCATGGAGACAATTCGAAATCTGTCCCGAGTCTTGAACTCCGGAATTGAATTTTTTATCTCACATGAATGACCGATGGGAAATATTTGCCCAGCTCCATATCTCGCAGTGATGTCATTCATTTGTTGATCGGTCAACGTAATGACTGCATCTGGACGCTTGATGTCGTGCAAGATGTCCCTGAAATTGGAGTTGGTCGGACTCGTGGCAATATCTGCCACAGTGTGTGTATGGAGGGCGTGAATGACAGGCACCACTGCCACCTGCCCGGGCAATTCCCGATGCAAGTGATCACGCGCAGCCACTGCAGGCAAGTACCAATACCGATTTTTGTCCACGATGAGCACATGTTTACCGCCCCGCTTTTTCAACATGGAAACCAAGGCATAAGTCAGCCATTCCGATTCACTGTGCAAACAAGCCACGAGCACCCCGGTTGAATTGTGAATGCGAACATCCGATAGCAGTTGTTTTTTGTCGATTCGCTTGTAAAGCTTGGCAATGGCCAATGTGCCATCGGGGCGCAAGTAGTGTTCATGGTTCACCGCACCATCTGAATCCAGATACTGCATGCAACTTAAAAATCCACGGCAATCGTAATAGTCCTTCCTGAACTTCACTCCGTCAGAAAAATGATTGATGTGAATCAGCGCGTCGTTTACAGGATTGCGAACCACGTACATCAGCAGTTGTCCTTGCGGGCTGGTCACGCGAAGATCCCGCCTGCCGGCGACCAGCTGGCTGCGGAGCATTGGATTGTCAAAGAGCGATTGGCCCGTGTTCAGCTGAGTTGAAACCAGCTCCGCATCCTGAAAATAATCGTGAACAGACCAGCACACTGAAGACTCGGGCAAAGCCTTGTTGGCCACCAACTTCTCGATTGACTCATGCAATCGTGGGTTATAGCGACAGGTCAACAACACTGGCCGTACATGCATCTCTTGCTCAAAAACCCGATACCGAAGTAAAGCCGCATTCTCCACGCCCGAACGCTGAAAACCAAAGTTCTGGTTCAGAAACCAAAAATGGGTCTCTTGAACTTTGGCGTTCAATCGGGGGTTTGGCTTGACCTGTTCCAGATTCTGAGACAAGGCACCCTGCATTAAAAATTTCCGGTAAGCCACCAAGCCCGATACATAGTGCTCTACATCATCAATACGCACCCGGTAAGCATGATGCCGAATAAAAAACGAACCATTCAGCGTGTCGGGTTTCGCAAAGTACATGGCCCATTCAGGCCAAAAATAACCGGTTGTCAAATAATTGGCGCGCCAGTGCAAGGCTCGATAAAACTTTTCGGTGTTCACCTGTGCATACAGGTCGGCAAACTCAGGCATGGCTTGCAAACGCGACAGCATGTGTTGGGCGGCCATCATCAACTCGAGCAAGGTCGGGAAGGTGGTGATGCGTGTCAGCACGAAATCCAGGTGATTTGCGAAATTACGAATTCCGAACTCAAAGTACTCTCGCTTGGGTCGGTACTGGGTAAGCTCATTCACGCAGTAGCTCATCCAGTGATCATTCGCTTTCCAGTGACGGGCTTCAATAAAATATTCAAAAGCCAACTCCACGGCTTGAAGCCACCTTGCCCTGCGGGTGATTTTGTACAAACGCATGAGGGCGAATGCAGCTTCACCATCGTAATAAATAATCCTGAATTGTTCTTTGATTGAAAGATCAGGATAGTTAAGCACATGCACAAAGCGGCGAGTGCTCGGATTAAGCATGGCAACCAGGCCTTGGGCCAGTTGCTCCATCAATTCGATGTATTCCGTGGTGCCTGTCAGTTCGGTGTACTTGGCCAACGCGAGAATACACACCGCATTGCCACCCAGCTTGATTTCATTGCCAGTGTCGACCAGAAAGGCCGCCTGGATTCCACCACTTAATTCCACCCGCTTGATCAACTCCTGCGTCAAACAAATTAGCGAACGTTCAATAGCAGACTTCAAAAAAGCGCTTTGTGTGACTTCCCATGCCTCAATCATGGCGTAGGTGGAACTTGCATGGCGAAGGGTGTTGTAGGTTGGAATTTCCTTGTTGAAACAAGGAAACAGGCCATACACAAACAACCCGCTGTCCTTGACTTGCCGAGCCAGAAATTCGCTGGCATTGAACACCAGTTGCCCGCAGGAATCTGCATCCAGTTCGGGGAGCGTGCGACGCCCTACAGCCACACCGTGAGGCTCCAGGCCATGCACGATTTCATCCTTACCGATGTAAGCACCTTGCGTCAAAAACAGATACACCGGCTGATCATCACCGTGATTCAACACGAATGGTTGACCATATTTTTTTCGGGCGTACTTCTCAAAGTTTCCAACATGGAGCTTTGCAAACTCTTCCTCTGAGCCGCCGTACAACATGGCGTTGCCGTTGAGTTCACCCCACAAGAAAGAATGTTTGAACTGCGGATCCAGGGCGATCCCATAACTGAAGTAATTTCGTTTTGTTGTTGACAGCAGCGCCTTCAGTTCCGCCCAGCTTGTTGTTTGAATTTCGCTAACCCGATCTACACGTACATGCTCAAAATCGAGCAATGTTTTGCGAAAAGAAGTGGACGCATGGGAACATAGCGCATTCCAGCTGGCTTCAAACGACTGGCCCACAAATGTTTCTACGCTTGCGCGCTCAAGCCCATTGGAAGAAGACAACATCAAGACGCAGGGTTCGTGGTCGCGGGCCGAGCTCACACCGGCAAACCAACTACCCAGTTTTTCAAGTCTGACAGGATTAATCATGTTGTCTTGCGATCAGTCAAAAGAGAATTGATAAAGCACATCCACTGCATTGTCCGCACCGGCTCGTGCGATGAAACTCAACTTGCGAGAGTATTGATAATTCAATTTCAGAATACTGGCAGCCGTCGTTACAGATTGATCAAAACTCAGATAAACACGATCGCTGAATCGCTTTCCCAGCGACACAATTCGCTGGGAGAGCAAGGGATCATCCGAGCCAATCACGTTTGCAGAGGCATCTGCACCGGGTGCAATAGCCACCTTGCTGCCCACCGCGCGGGAATCCGCTGCAGTCAGGGACCCAGTACTTAAACTCAAATCATCAATCCCAATCGATTTTGCAATCTTGCGAGTGGTGCTTTCGTCCTCATCACCAAAAATTGCCGCAGCTGCTGTCAGCAACAAAGTGGAATCACGGTCTGCTGAACCACTGCCGCGCCCAAGGATCATCCACGACAACTTTTCAGAATCAGGGACTGCCGGTTCACTCACCAGACTAACCTTGGGTCGCTGGGCAGTACCAGTTACCTCTACACCTGCCTCAACGGCTACACCTTTGCGCACAGCACGTACATTGAGTCCAGGGTTGTCCAGAGGGCCCTGGAAATTTACCACGCCGCGCTCGATTGACAGGTCTTGCCCGTATGCGCGGTAGGTACCACTCACAGTTTGAATGGTGCCGGTTGCGCTCAAACGCCGGCCTGATCGGCGCTGCCCACTGCCACCTACCCCTTCAAGCATCACCAAACGCAAACCACCTTCGAGTCGACTTCGCAAGCCCTCAGCATTCACGTAAAAACGTTCGCCCAAATTGGCGCGCAACTGCAGGTCTATTGGCAAACCCTGCCCGGCCAGTTCACTGCGCCCCTGAATAAACACATCGTCGCCCAAGGTTTGAGGACCACTTTCGGGCATCTCAAAATATGCACCAAGGGTATTCACTTCCCCCCGAATCTTTAAGGGTTGGCCCTCGACAATGGGTTGCTGCACAGTGACAGTCGAGTTCACCATCATCCATCGGTCAGGGCGCTGCAACAAGGGAACCCTGTCCATGGACAGTCTTATTTCACCATTCAGACCTGTCAAATTCCAGACACCCTCCGCCTTCACTTTCCCGTTGCCCTGAATGAGAGGCCCCAACTCTTCGATGTAGCGCCGAGGCGGGCGACGGTTGTACACCGTGAATTCAAATGTGTCGATACTGGCCTTGTCGGTGGTGAAATCAACCACCACGTTGCCGTCCTCAAGGCGTACTCCCTGGTCCAGCTGAAACACGTCCAGATCCATTGCAAACAAACGCCCCTGAACATCCGGGTTGTTTGCAGTGCCCGCAATCGCCATTGCAACCTGGCCTGTACCGCTGGTTCGAACCCCACCGCTAATCATGGGGCCTAGCCAGTTTAGCTCGGTAAAACCAGCGGCCACCGAACCCTGCATGGCTTCATCACCGGCAATTCCCCAGGCTTTGGTTTGCGGATTCTGTTGAACCGGCAGTTTCAGGTTTGCAGTCACCGCACCGAAATCATCAGCAAGAATATTCAAATCCACACTGGCCGCCTCTCGGTTAAAGTCGAGATTTGCAGTCAGGGTTCGAATATCCACATCCACTTGTGAATCCTCCAGAATCTGCAAACCACCCGACACATGCCGGATATTCACACGACCATCCACCTTGTTGGGATTGGCGAGGTAGGTCCAGTTCACTTTTGCGATCAGGTCTTTGGGTTCTACTGTCAGTTGCTTGCGCAAAATAGGGGACATGCGTGGGAAATAAAACTGGGGCATTTCACCCTCAACCCTGATCTCCCGGTTCGCAAGGCGAAGAATTCTGTTGTTCAATACCGAGGTGTCTTCACCTTTAAGAACGAAATCCGTGAGTTCGACATACCCCGGTGCAAGAACAAGTGGTGCCGGCGCCTGAAGCGAGAAGCTGCGGGCAGGCAACCACATTCCCTCCACTTTCAGTTGGGTAAGCTGACCTTTCCATCCTGAGACCGATTTCGGTTTTTGCAAAATGCCAAACCCACCCGCAAAAGCAAACTCGCCTTTCAATTGACGCAAGCGGCTAAATGGCTGCAAGCCACTGGAAAATACACCCCGTAACTCATGCTGATTGCGAATACCTCGAAGCGTCAGTTTTAATTCATTCAAAGTGTTGGTTGCCGCGCCTGGCACCTTCACTTTGCTCGCCACAATGTCACCAACCCAAGGTGAACCTGGCGCTGAACCGAGGTTGAACTGTCCGGACACCGTCTCAATTTGAATGGTGTCGTCCAGCTTCAATTGACGCACGTCCACATTGCCTTCACCCGAGAAGTTTCCGTCAAATCCACGCAGCTTTCCTTTCAATCGCACCGTTCCCGAAAGTGTCATTTGAATCAGTTTTCCGAGGCGCGGCAGCTCATCCAGGTTCAAATCCAAATCCACGAAATCAGACTGTGTTCCGTAACTCCCGTTGGCTTTCACTGTGTTGCCCACCACGTCCAGGTCCAGCAGCACATTGCTTAAGCGCGACAGGCCGCCAGTGGCTTTGGCAACCAGTGTAAGCGGGGCATTGGCCAAACGGGAATTCACCAAATCAAGATTGAATTCACCCAAAGGATCAACCGTTCCATCCTGTCCGCTTTGAACCAGAACGCCCTTGAAAGAAGCCCTCCCGTTCAAATCACCTTGCAAGAAAGGACTGGCATCCGGAACGTAGTTAGCCGGGTTGATCTTCATCAATTCAAGTTGAACATCGGCTGGCATTTTCCCAAGCAAATCCACATGTAACTTCCCGCGGAGTTCAGCTTGCCGGTCGCGAACCAAAAGGCGATCCACCCGCAACTGCGTGCCATTTTTAGTGCCCTGAATAGAGGAAGTCACGGCGAGTCGCTGAGGCAAACTGGTAAACACCGACGCATCTACATTGCTTGTCTTCACATCAAAATTAATGTCTCCGGCCAATACATCAAGTGTGGGCACTTGATCAACCGGCTGCTTCGGCGCGCGCCATTGCATGACAGCACTCGCATGGCCTGCCTGACGTTTTCCATCGGCGAACTGTAGCTTATCCACCCACAAATCGAGTTGTCCGGGAAGTTGGTTTTGTAGAATCAACCTGAAGCGGGTTTGCATGAAAGCCAGTGGCAAACCCCCAGATTGAACAGTTGAAGGCTGCGCATTCCGAACCGAGAAATTGCCAGTACTTTCGGAGAAATCTTCATTGGGCTCAACGGTTGCCTCCATTGACAGCGAAGCACGCGGTGCCCCATCCAGCCAATGCGAAGGGTTAAAGTTTTTTGCACTCAACTGCACAGTTTCAAATGGGGTTGAGCCCCACAACGTAAGCACCGCATTGGCTTGTACATCCTGGGCTTGATCTGCCCTTTCTGGGTTTTCCCCCTTGGCATCCAGGGCAAGTTCCAAGCGCTCCAGGGAACCTGTTGCAGCCAGCTTGGCATTCAGTAACACATCTTCCAAATAGCGTTGTGCATTCACTGTGCCAGTGATTTGATAAGGCTTCGTCAAAGTCATTTCGAGTGTGGAATCGACCTGTGAGTCACGCACACTCAAGGAAAAATTGTGAACGCTTAGCTGTTCCGATTGAACCGAAGCCTTCACATACACCTGCTTCAATTCCTCACCATTCACCAACAATTGCCGCACGCTGAAATTCTGCAAATCCAGATCAACTGGCAGGCTGATTTTTTCCGGCAATACCAGAGGTGTATCGTCTTCAGAGGGCGGTGAATCGACGCGCACAACCTGTGCAGACAAAGTGATGATTCGAATCAATCGATTCAAGCCACCCGACCAGTCAATTACAAGCTGAATTTGCTCAGCTTCAACCTGGGTGTCCTCTTGCTGCCATCGAATAAACTCCAGGTCAAATCCTTGCCACAGTGTGCCCTGAATGCGGCCAAACTCAAGTTGTTGGTCGGTATTGGCATTCACCCAGCCCTGCGCTTGAGCAACAGTAAACCGAAGACCTTGTTCCGAGTGAAGCACCCACAAAATTCCGGCTGTAGCAGCCACTACGGTGGCCAACAGCAATGTACAAAATGCAAAGAAACCGCGCTTCAAAATGCCACCCCCAGCGCGAAGTGAATTCTTAAATTGTCCTGGTCTGTGGCTTTGGCCACATCGAAAGCGATAGGACCGGCAGGTGTTTTGTATCGCACCCCCACACCAATTGCTGGTTTAGGATCAAAGTCGCTCCAGTTGTCTGACACATCACCCACGTCCGTAAAAACTGCGGCGCCAAGCGGCCCCCCATCAAACCAACGTGTGTACTCTAAACTACCGATCATCACGCGACGACCGCCCACCAATACACCTTGATCAATCACACCGAGGTCAAGAAAATCGAACCCGCGAAGGCTGTTGGTGCCCCCAGCGCGGAAGAGGTAATCCTGTGGAATATCCCGACGCGCACTGGCCACAACCGTACCAACCTCGAATCGGGCAGAAAACAAATTCTCCCGGGACGGTGACCAAAACTTCTGCACTCGCCCGTACAAACGCACAAAATCCTGATCGGAGGCAAACTGTTCCGCAGCAACAGCCAGTTGACCAAAGGCAATATATCCCTCAGAGGGATTCAATCGGTCGTCAACAGCATTTCTTGTCCACGATGAACTTGCAACCAGGGCCTGAGTTTGTCCGAAGTTGATGCCAAGTGCCCTTCGCTCCTCCAGCTGAAAATTCAGACCCAAACGGAAATCATTGATGCCTTTGTTGAATTCCCTGATCACGCCTACAGAGGAGCGATCCACCTCAAGGTTTGATATTTCCTGATGATCAATTGCAACCCCAACCGAATCGGTAATGCCGCGAGTTGACGGTGGCAGAAATACATCTGCATAAGCCGATTGACGCTTTTGCTCAACCCGAACACCAGTAACAAGCGAGTAAGCCCGATCAAACAAGTTATTGAATTGATAAGTAGCCTCGGTTCGAAATCCGGTGTTGGAGCTGTAACCTGCACCCAAACCCAAACGCTTGCTGTCACTTTCCATCACCGTGACTTCGATTGGAACATTCACAGGCTGTCGATCATCCGCATCAATTTTCACATCAACGGCTGAAAAATAAGTTGTACCTTGAAGTTCTGCCAGCAGCCTCAACAGCCGCTCTTGTTCATATCGATCGCCGGGACGAATGGTGTTGTAACGAGAGACCAAATCTTTGGGGTATTTGTTCAGCCCTTCTATTTGCAACTCGCCAAAAGTAAACACGGGGCCACTGTCGTAAACCACACGCAAGGCAACCGTATTTTTCTCGGGATCAACATCGGCAAGGCTTTCAGAAAGGGTTGCGGCAGCGAAATCTTTGGCCAACAAGTCTCGCAAAAGACTGTCTTTACTGGTACTCCAGTCATCTTGATTAAAGGGTTGACCAACACCCAACAGCCACAAGGTTTTCAGCCGCTCACGGCGCGGCGCGAATTCGTCTTGGTTGATTTCACCATCGAATTGAATATCCACTGAGACAATTTTACTTTGCACCCCGGGCTCGATTTTGATGTTCAGTGGTGGCGCCACATCCTCAGGAACTGTTTCATCAACAATTCTCTGAATCGAAGGGGAAAAATAGCCTTCCGTACCTAACGCATCTCGAATGGCTGGCCGCAATCTCCTGAAGAGTTGCCATGCATCCCCGTTGTCATTCACCTGGGCAGTCAAGCGAATTTGTCGCGTGGACTGCTCAATCAAATCGTTGAACTCAGAAGGGATTTGATAATTCACGATCGGCGGATCAAACTCGGTCACCGTGTCTTGAGCGTAAACCACCCCAATGTGCAGGCCTATTGAACAGCAAGTGGCACAAAGCCAGCGAACAGCCATGCTTTTGTGGTTAGCCAAAAACTTCTTCATGCTTTCCTGAATGGATTAATCGATTCTTCCCTGCCTGACACTTTGACACCCCGGTAGCGCATCGTGAATTGGTCAAGCTCAAATCGCCAATAAAAATACACAAATTTACGATCCTGCCGACTCACCCCCACAGGGAATCAGGCGTGGGTTCAAAAATCACAATTTCTCATACGAATATTTACGAGCACCCCCACCAAAATGGGTCCCCCAAAGAAACAACTTCAAGAAAAAAACTCTCAGTTAAAAAAAATAAATATGACATTTAACAACTGAAAATCATGGCGGTGCACTAAAGAAATTATCGCAATAAATAACCTTGAAACCATTATCCAACAACAATCAATTCTTATTATTTCAATTTTAATTTAACAATTGGAAAAATCCCGCGTTGCGAACGAAAATTATTCATCCAGATATTTGTATTTTCCTGAATCCGATCAAATCCGCTGTGAGTAAAACGCTTATAGAAGTAGATTTGCCTAAAACACTCTCTAGCCCCAAGGAAATGTGAATCATGGAAAATACCAACCCCGACGTGGGAATTATTAAATCGCCAGCTGGTCTGCAGGTAGAACGTGGCGGCAAGATTGTTGAGCTAAGTCAAGGCGATGCCTTGAAATGGAATGACGTAGTAACCAATACTGGCACTCAGACTGTTGAGGTATTGATGCCTGCTGTGTCTGCCGGACATGGTGACACACTGCTGCAACTGGCACCCAACGCGTCAGCAAAGCTGGAACAGATTACCTCCACCGTTGCAGATGGTGCGACCCGAACAGAAGTGGTCGCGCTGAGCGAAGGCGTAGAGCTCTATGACATTGACAATGATGTCAGCTCTGCGATCCTAACCCCATATGAAGGGACAATGTCTGGCCTGGTCGGTGCTGGTTTATTGGCTGGTGGTAGCGCTGGCGCTGGTGTAGGCGCAGCCATAGGTGGCGCAGCCCTTGGTGCAATTGCACTGAGTGACGATGGCGACGATACAGTGACCACCGTTGATCCTAGCGACGACAGCGACTCTGATTCTGACAGCGATTCCGACTCCGACAGCGATTCCGACTCCGACAGCGATTCCGACTCCGACA
>JAHJCM010000206.1 GCA_018812945.1 Gammaproteobacteria bacterium
ATGTGGTCGGTGTGGTAGTGGTACACATGCCCGTGTTGCACCAAGGCCAGCGGTTTGAAGCTCAAAGGTTCAAACAAATAAGTGCGGCTCGGTTTGGTACTGCCATCACTGCTGGTGTTGCTCACACCCTCATTGATTTCAGCCAGCAGCACATCACCATTCCAGTAAAAGGTGGTGGTACCCTGCTCAGTGCTTTTTGAAATTCGCCTGCCCAGTGCGTCATAGGCGTAGCGGGTTATAACCCCCGCCACGTTCACTTCAACAAGCTGGTTTTGGGCGTTGTAGCGGTAGCGCGTTACCTGCCCTTGGCGCGCACCACGTTCGATAATTTCTTCTGTGCGGTTGCCGCGTGCATCGTAATTAAAACGCCGGTTACCTTGGCGCTTTAGCCGGTTGCCCGGGGTTTGTTGGGGCCTGCGCGCATTCGGGCTGGTGGGTTCTGGCAGGGCACGGTTTTCTTGCGCATCGGTGGCTTCTTGCCCTTCCAATGCTTCCAGCAAATTGCTTGCGGGGTCGAATAAAAATGCTTCCGGTGTGGGGCCCTCCACCACGCGCAAGCGGTCCAGCAGATCGTAGTGGTAAAGGCTGGTGCCGTGGCCTTGGTCGTCAATGCGCACCAGTTGGTTGCGCTGGTTGTAGCAGTAGCGCCGGCGGGAAACGGTGGGGGAAAGTTCATCCCCTCGTTCGGTTTTAAAACCGTTTACTCTGCGATTGACCTGCCCCACCAGCCTGCCCTGTGGGTCGTACAGGCTTTGGGTGTGAACCTGGTTGCCCAGCTTGCGCACCACTTCACGGCCCAAGGCGTCGCGCTCGAACTGCGCCAGCAGTTCGCCGTTGAAGTTAATTTCGCTGAGCAAACCCAAGGCGTTGTACTGGTAGGCCAAAGCACCCGAAGGTAGCCCACCACCCATTACGCCCCAGCTGGTTTGCTTGAGCCAGCCTGCCGGGTTGTATTGGTGTTCTATGCGTTGTTGGTCTTGAAGCTCTGCAAGCACGCGGCCTTCGGCATCTACTTCCCATTGCAGGGTGCGGTGGGCATTGCTGGCTTGAACCAACTGGCCTTGAGGGTTGTAGGCAAAGGTGGCTTCTTCACCATCGCTGTGCCGGGCTTTCAGCAATCGGCCCAAGGCGTCGCGCGTGTAGCGTGTGTAGGTCAGTGGTTGATCATTCGAAATGCCCCATTCCTGCTTTTCAAGCAAGTGGCCAGCCGCGTTGTACTGGTAGGTTTGCACCCGGCCATCGAAGCCGCTTTCTTTGGTTAAGCGTTCGGCCAGGTCGTATTCAAAGTGGCAGCTTTGGCCATTTTCGTTCTGCAGTTCAACAAGGTTGCGTTCGCTGTCGTAGCGGTATCGCAGGGTAAAACCTTGTGCATCAATGCGTGCGGTGGGCTGGCTTAATTTGTCGGCATATTCATAAACCGTGCTGCGGCCGGTGGGGTCGGTAATACGTTCCAGCTGGCCCAGTGGGCTGTAGCTGTATTCGGTGCATAAGCCCTCGTGGTTGGTGGCGCGGGTGCATCGACCCAGTAAGTCGTAGGCGTAATAGGCACTGCGCCCCAGCGGGTTGCTTATGCTTGCCAGCCGCCCCCAGGCATCGAATTGGTAAGTATTGCTTTGCCCCAGTGCGTTGGTTTGCGCTTGCAGCTGGCCTTGCGCGTTGTACAACATACGCGTGCTTTGGCCCAAGGGGTTTGTTACTTCATACAACAAGCCCAGGTTGTTGTAGCGGTAACGTGTGGTGGCACCTGTGGCATCGGTGTGGCTGGCCAGCAAACCTTCGGCTGTGTAAGTGTTGCTGCGTACATGGCCTGCGGCATCGGTGTGCTTTAGCACTTGCCCCTGTGCGTTGACTTCAAACCTGTGCAGCTGCCCAAGCTTGTTGGTGTAAGCCACCAAATGGCCTTGGCTGTTGTACTGAAACTGCTCGCGGTGGCCCAGGGCATCCACGCGCTCCAACACCTGTCCACTGCTGTTGTAGCGGGTGCGTGCAACGCCGCCTTCAGGGCCCTTTTCAAGCACGGGTAAGCCTTGGGCATTGAATTGGTATTCAGTGCGCGCACCTCGGCTATCCATGGCAACGTTGGTGGCCGTGCCGTGAATATCCCATTCAAACCGGTAGTGGTAGGTGGGCTGGCCGCCCACGGGGTCGCCCCACTGGCGCACGCAGCGGGAGTATTCGCCCGCCTGCTCCCATTCAAAGTAAATGTTGTAACCGCTTTTTAGCGTGCGCTGAACCAGCACATTGCGTTCGTTGTAGGCGTAATGTTCTTCAAAGCCTGCGGCATCGGTTACGGCCACAAGCTGGCCCTGTGCGTTGTAGCGGTATTGAACCAGCACCAGTTGATTCAAACCCAATTGGTTTTGTTCAGGGGCGGTGTCGGTTTCGTTTGCTGAATAACCTTGGGCCAGTTGGGCAATTTGTGCAAGCAAGCCTTGTTCGTTGTAACCCAGCACCCAACTGCTTTGGCTGCTGTGCAGGTGGGTGGGCACACCGTGCGTGTAGTCGATTGCAAGTGCATTGCCAAAGACGTCTTCGATACGAACCAGCGAGAAGCGTTGTATTTCGTTTTGCGTGGGTTCGCTGCCCTGCGCCATTTCAAGTTGTTCAAAGTGCCAGGCCAAGCCAAACCCGTTACTGGCTTGCAGGCGGTAGGTTTTTTCTGCGGTGCGCGTCAGGGTTAAAAATTCACTGGTGTTGGTGCAGCGCTGGCCTACCTTCAAGGGCCTGAAGTAAACCGTGCGGCCTTCATCATCGATGTAGTTCAGGCTGCTTTCCTGTGCACCCGTCTGGGCTAGCAGGTGCTGACTCAAGGGGTGCGCCCAACCGGCCCCAAGCCCTGCATTGAATCCTTGTTCTGCAAGGCTGCTGCGGTAGGTGCGCTGCCAGTTCAAGCCCACCAGGCCGGTCATTGAGCAATCGAGCAATTGCAGCAGTTCTTCACCGTTGATCATGCTGATGGGTTCACCGGCTGTTTTGGTGTCGGCCACTTTGGGTGTATTTGCACCTTGTGTGTTGCTCGCTGCCGGTTTGCCGGGTTCAGCAGGCTTTGCCGCTGCGGTGGTGGTGCTGCTGTTTTTTGAAGATCGGTTGCCAGAGGGCACACCATCGGCTGCACGCAGTTTGGAGGCCTGTGCCTTTTCAAGCGCTTTGGCGTAATTGGCCAGGTGTCGAATTGCAGCCTGGGTAAATGGGCCCACCTTGCTGGCTCCGTTTGCAACCTTGGCACCCAATCGCGCTGCGCCCACGGCAAGGCTTCCGCCGAATGTGGCCAAGGCCAGCAGCACTTCAATGCCAATCGCCACCACCACCGTGGCCGCGTTGCGCAAGCGCCGCAGGTGGGGCACGCTTTCAGAATAGCCGTCCAGAAATTCAAACAGGCCTGTGCGCAACAGGCGATCTGATCCAATCAGGTTGAACAGGCGCATGCCTTCCTTCAAGGCCGCGATCATTTCTTGCGCGGTGTTGTAGGCCGCCATGCCCGCACCCACCAACATTTGCTGAATTTGCACAAAGTTGGAATTGATCAGGGTTTCAAGCCCGTTGCAGGTGGCTTTTACCGCATTCACAGTGAACTCAACACTGATCTTGATCAGGCTCCACAAACCTTCAATGAAACCCATGGCAGCAGCGCCAGCGCCTTGCCCCAAGGCTTTGCCTTCTTCCCACAGTTCATGAATGCGGTGTTTCACCTTGAACTCTAGGTTTTGTGCGTCGTGTTCGCGCCAACGGGTCAGCAAAATAGTGGCCATTTCAACCAATGCTTTTCCGCGTTCGTATTCCGTGCTGCCAGCGGGGTGGGCCCGCAGCTTGCTTTCGCTGCTCCAGTAAATGCTGTTGGGGTTGAGCAGGTCTTTTTGCGGGTTGGCTGTCAGCGGTATTTTTATCACCAGCAAATCGCCAGTGAATGCAGCAGTGCGTTGCCTTTCGCTGCGGCCCACGAAAAAACCATCGGCATACAAGTCGCCCTGCACCAGGCCAAAGTGGGTGAGCACTTTGCAATCGACGGTATTGCCGGTGCGCGTGCGCGGAAAACCATGCAGCATCAGTTCATCGAGTTCGGTGTCGTTAATCGACTCCCGGTGCAGCGCCAACCAGGGTGACAGTTCGGTGCGTTTTTCAAAAAATGCCCAATAGTTGCCGCGAAACCGCAGCCCTAAGCCAGGCTTTACCGATTGACCAAAAACGGGAAGTTGAACGAAATCCATGAAAGCGGTGCTGGCGAATAACCGTGCGAAGTTACTTGCCAGCCTGGATTTCGGCGAATTGAATCAGTTTGGGTGATATTTACCGGGTGACAGGGTGAGCACCCGGCGCTGGATTGGAACGTTGTTAAACGATTTTTGCGTTTCTAAAAAGCTGGTCAACTGTGAGACGAGCCAGGCTGCTTTCATCGCGAGGGTCGGTGGATGAATACATGCTGACTTGCAATGCGTCAAGCACAGCGAACAGGCGGTTCACGCTGATCGACCCCGGGTTCTTCTCCAAAGAAGACACCGTACGCTGATCAATACCAAGCCTCTCGCCCAATTGTTTTTGGGTAAGGCCCAATTCTCGCCTGCGCGTGCGGATCAGCACGGTGACATCACTCAGATTTACTTTTTTTAGTGCCATAGTGTTTTGAATCTACTCGGTAATTACAACTTGATGACCGCCATTTTTTCCTGTGTCATGTCGTGCATGGTGTGGCCAATTCCGCCAACCCCGTACCCCGACTGCCGACGACCGGCAAATGGCATCCAATCAACACGAAACGCAGTGTGGTCGTTGACCATGACCGCGGTGGCATCAATTTCACGCACACAGCGCAGGGCCACTTTCAACTTTTGGGTAAACACCGCAGCCTGGAATGCAACCGGCAGGCTATTGGCCTGCGCAATTGCATCAGTCAGCGATTCGGTGCCGTATACACACACCACAGGACCAAATACTTCCAGGGTACTGACCTTGGAATCGCGGGGCGGGTTCAACAACACAGTGGGTGCATAAGTGGTGTCACCCAACCTTTGGGCGCCACACAAAACCTGTGCCCCACCTGCTACGGCTTCATTTACCCACTGCTCAACGCGCTTGACTTCATTCGGGTTGACGAGTGGGCCGCATTCCGTATCGGGCAATATGGCGTTGCCTACTTTTAGCTTCGAGGCCTTGTCAGCAATGGCTTGCGCCAGGGCGGTGGCCATGTCTTCGGGCACGTAAACCCGCTGCACGCTGACGCAAACCTGCCCGGAATGATAAAAACCACCCTTGACCAAGGCCGGGATCATGGCCTCAAGGTCGGCGCAGTCGTCCACAATAACCGGTGCCACACCACCATGCTCAAGCGCACAGCGCGTACCCGGCGCCAATTTGCTTTTTAGCCGCCAACCGACTGCACCTGAACCAATAAAACTGAAAAATGCCACGCGGGGATCGGTCACCATTTGCTCGGCCACGTCGCTTTTGCAAGGCGCAAAGCGGCACCATTCTTCGGGCAAGCCTGCCTCGTACAGCATGTTCACAAAGGCCTGGCAACTCAGGGGGGTGGCACTGGCCGGCTTTACCAACACTGGGCAGCCCGTGGCAATGGCGGGGCCCACCTGGTGAACAATCAAATTCAAGGGGTGATTGAAGGCAGACACGGCAACCACCGGGCCAATGGGCTCGCGGGTGGTGAATGCCATGCGGCCTGAACCTGCTGCGGTCAGGTCCATTGGAATTTCCGTGCCGGTGAGGTGGCCCAATTCTTTGATGCACAGCTCAACCCCGTCGATTGCGCGTGTTACCTCAACCTTGGCATCCATCAGGGGCTTGCCGCCCTCGTTGGCAATTTGAAAGGCGAGCTCATCAAACCGGCCTTGCATCAGCTGCGCCGTTTTTTTAAGAATGGCGATCCGCTTGTGCGCGGGCAACCAGTTGGCGCGGGTTTTGTGCAATTGGCTGGCGGTGTTCAACCAGGCATCGATGGTGGGCCAATCGACCAGCTTCACTTCACCAATCGGCTTTAGATCAAAGGGGTTGACTACTTCCAAAGTGGCGTTGTTCATTGAGTTATTCATATCAAACACACCTTTGCGGCCAATTCGTCAATCAGCACACGTTTGTTCTCAGAATAGTCCACGGGCACGTCTACGATGTGCACGCCCCCGGCTTTGAAAGCCCGGTCAAAGGTGGGCACCAGTTCAGCGGCACTTCCCACCCGGTGGCCGGTTGCACCATAGGCCTCGGCGTACTTCACAAAGTCGGGGTTGCCAAACTCAAGCCCCCAATCAGTAAAGCCCGCGTGCTCTTGTTTCCAGCGGATCATGCCGTACGAGCTGTCATTCAAAATGGTAACGACCAGGTTCAACTTCAGGCGCACAGCAGTTTCAATTTCCTGCGAGTTCATCATGAAGCCGCCGTCACCACAAATGGCCATGACCCGGCGATCGGGGTACAACATGGCGGCCATCATGGCCGAGGGTAAACCGGCTCCCATGGTGGCCAGCGCGTTGTCCAGCAACACGGTGTTGGGTTCGTAGGCTTTGTAATTGCGGGCGTACCACAATTTGTAAATGCCGTTGTCCAGCGCAATGATGTCTTTGGCACCCATGGCGCGGCGGGTTTCGGCCACCAGGCGCTGGGGGATGATGGGGAAGCGGTTGTCGTCCGCACCTTCTTTGATGTGCAATTCGACTTCGTCGCGAATGCGGTTGAAATAGGCGAGGTCGCACACCACTTTGCCACCTATTTTTTGGGTCAGCTTTTGCACGGAGCGGGCGAGGTCGCCCACCACCTCGCATTGCGGAAAATACACCTGGTC
>JAHJCM010000207.1 GCA_018812945.1 Gammaproteobacteria bacterium
CGCAAGCCATTCTTCAATGCCTTGGTGGGTGATTTGGTCAGTGAAATGGGTGAAGCCTACCCCGAACTGGCCAAGGCCGCTTCACAGGTACAGAACATTTTGAAGGCCGAAGAAGAACGATTCTTCGAGACTATTGAAAACGGCATGGCCATTCTGGATTCGGCCTTGGGTGCCCTTCCCAAGGGTGGCATGCTGGATGGCGAAACTGCATTCAAATTGCACGACACCTACGGCTTCCCGCTGGACTTGACCGCTGACGTGTGCCGCGAACGCGAAATGAGTGTGGACGAGGCCGCGTTTGATGAAGCCATGAACAAGCAAAAGCAGCAGGCCCGCGCCGCCGGCAAGTTCAAGATGGATGCAGACCTTGCATACAGCGGCGTGTCCACGGAATTCAAGGGTTACGACGCGCTTGAAGTGGCCAACGCCAAAATCACCGCCATTTATGTGAACGGCACTTCAGTGAACAGCATCACTGCCGGGCAGCAGGGCGTTGTTGTGTTGGACCAAACCCCTTTCTATGCCGAAAGTGGTGGCCAGGTGGGCGACCAGGGTGAAATTTCAAGTGGCTCAGCTTGCCTGAATTTGTTCCGCGTATTGGACACACAAAAAATTCAAGCCAATGTGTTTGGCCACCACGGCGAGTTGGTCACTGGTGAATTGAAAGTGGGTGATGCGGTGGGTGCGCAGGTTGATCAATACCAGCGCAACCGCACCATTCGCAACCACAGCGCAACCCACTTGATGCACAAGGCCTTGCGTGAAGTGCTGGGCGACCATGTGAGCCAGAAAGGTTCGCTGGTAGACGCTGAAAAAACCCGCTTTGACTTTGCACACCACAGCGCCATGACGCCCGAGCAAATTGCCCAGGTTGAGCGCATTGTGAACGAAGAAATTCTGGCCAATGCAGAAACGCAAGCCCGCATCATGGACATTGAAAGTGCGAAAAGCGCCGGTGCCATGATGTTGTTTGGTGAGAAATACGGCGACACGGTGCGCGTGCTTGATATCGGAACATCGCGCGAATTGTGTGGCGGTACTCACGTGCAGCGCACCGGCGATATTGGCTTGTTCAAGATCACCAGCGAAAGCGGTGTGGCTGCCGGCATTCGCCGTGTAGAAGCCACCACCGGCCTGGGTGCCATGGAATTTGCCCAGAAAGCGCAAGCCCAGGTGGATGCAATCGCGCAAAGTTTGCGCGTACCCGCAGCCGAAGCCACCGCGAAAATTGGCCAGATCATGGATCAGGTGAAAAACCTGGAAAAAGAACTGGACCGCCTGAAAAGCAAATTGGCAGCAAGTCAGGGCGATGACTTGGCTGGGCAGGCTGTGGATGTAGGCGGCGTCAAAGTGCTTGCCGCCAAGCTTGAGGGTGCGGATGTTAAACAGTTGCGTGAAGCGGCCGACAAGCTGCGTGACAAACTGGGCAATGCGGCCTTGGTGCTGGCCACCGTGCTGGAAGGCAAGGTCAGCCTGATTGCATCAGTCAGCAAAGACGCCACTGCGAAAGTGAAAGCGGGTGATTTGGTGAACTTTGTGGCCCAGCAAGTGGGCGGCAAAGGTGGCGGTCGCCCCGACATGGCGCAAGCAGGTGGCACACAGCCGGAAAATCTGGATGCCGCGCTGGCCAGTGTTGTGGACTGGGTTAAGAACAAATAAGAAACAAGTCAGTAATCAGACCGAGGCGCGCTATGAGCAAGGCCGTTTATCAATATTGCCCAATGTGCGCCACCCAGCTGCACGAGTTGCAGCATTCGGGCCAGCCCCGCATGGCGTGCAGTGCTTGTGGTTTTGTGCAGTGGGGCAACCCAGTTCCTGTAGTGGCTGCGCTTGTGGAGTATGAAGGCAAGGTGCTGCTGGCCCGAAATGTGGCCTGGCCTGCACATTTTTATGCGCTAATTACCGGTTTTCTGGAACGCAATGAAACACCTGAGCAAGGTGCCATTCGCGAACTGAAGGAAGAAACCAATCTGGATGCAGTTGAAAGCAGCTTGATTGGGGTGTATCCCTTCCCCATGAAAAATGAAGTGATCATTTGTTATCACATCAAGGCGGTGGGGCAAGTGAGCTTGTCGGAGGAACTGGCCGACTACAAGCTGGTAGAACCCGCTGAATTGCGCCCGTGGCGCATGGGCACTGGCTTGGCCATGGCCGACTGGCTAAGCGCCCGTCAGCTGCCTGTCAACTGGATTGAATTAAAATAGTGAAACATTACAACTAAGTTCACAAGCAGTAACTGAGACACAAACAGGAGTAAGAGACATGAATTTTGACCGTGAAGTCGACGCCAGCGGATTGAACTGCCCGCTGCCCATTTTGAGAACCAAGAAGGCTTTGGCAGAAATGCAAAGCGGCCAGGTGCTCAAAGTGACTTCCACCGACCCGGGCTCGGTGCGGGATTTCGCCATGTTTGCCAAACAGACCGGCAACGAATTGGTAGAGCAGGCTGATCAGTCTGGCTCGTTCGTTTTCTACATGAAGCGCCGTTAAACCGGCCGGCACCTGGTGAGCGTTGTTCTCGGCAAGCCCGAGGTGCCACAACATTGGTTGCTTGACGCCAATGTGCTGTTCTCTGAATGGACCCGTTGGCTGATGGTTGCGCTGGCAGAGCGCAGGCAGGCTACCTTGTATTGGACTCCCCACATCGAAAATGAGTGTTACCGAAATTTGGTTCGGTTGGGGCGCTTGCATGCCGACGATGCGGACCAGGAGCGCCACGCCTTACCCAGCCGTTTACAGGCAGTGCTGTTGCCGCAAAACCACGAACCTTATCTGGCTGATGTTCGGCAGGTAGATGAAAAGGACCGCCATGTTGCTGCATCGGCCTTGGCTCTGCGGCACCAATTGCAAAAACCCGTTGGTTTGCTCACCTGGAACCTGAAAGACTTTCCGAGAAAGCCGCTGTTGAAGCTTGGTGTGGTGCGGATGTGCCCAGATGAGCTTTGTGTCGAGCTGGTGAAAACCAAAACAGGCTTGCAGGCTTGTCTGGAACAAAGTGTACAGCTGATGCAGGCCAGCTTGGCCACACAGCCCAGCCAGAATCCCACGGCTTATCAAAGCAAGGCCAGTCCTTTGCCACGAAACAGCGAGGACTGGATCCAGTTTTTGGGAAGAAACCGCATGCACAAGACCGCAAAGGTTTATGCTCGTCCAAATTGACTACCCCGTTCTGGTTAGTTAGATTAAGCCACGGGCGTCATATGATTGTCATACACAAATTTCGGGAATTGTATGCTGAGACTAATTTACACATCGGTTCAAGTGCCGGGCTTTGATCGCCTGGCCTTTGAGCAATTGTGTGAGCAGGCGTCTCAGAACAACCGAAATCTGGGTATCGAGGGCCTGCTGTTGTGCAATGGCATGGAGTTTATGCAGTGCCTCGAAGGCCCCCGGGAGGCGGTGAGCTCAGTCTATAAAAAGATAGTGAAAGACCCCCGGCATTCTGACATTCGTCTGCTGGTGTCTGAGACCACCGAAGAGCCTATGTTTGAAAAGTGGTCTATGGTGGGCCTGGGTACCCGGCCACAATCGGCGTTGAGTGGCGAGTCTATTGCGTATACACTTCTAGATCATCGCGTGTATCGCCCCTGGAAGTCCCTTGGGCTCGGCGCAGCTGATTTAATTTATGAATATGCCAAGGTCAAAGCCGAGCTAGAGAAAGCAGGTGAAATGAGTCTGTTGAGTAAAGTCTTTGAAGTGTATCAACCTTGATGTAAGCAGGTCGCAGTATGACAATTTCTTCCTTCCTTCGCGCAATCCCACTGGTATGTCTGTTTCCCCTCGCCGTGCAGGCGCAGGCTCCCGCCCAAGGCTTGGTCAAAGTGACCCCTTTGGGTGGCCAGCAGGGCGAGTTTTGTCGCTTTGACCGAGCCATGATTTTTGAAGATCCCAATGGCACCCGGATTTTGTACGATGCGGGCCGCACAGTGGCCGGTGCTGAAGACCCCCGCTTGGGAAAAATTGATGTGGTGTTGGTGAGCCACATGCACGGTGACCACCTGGGCGACCGGCACAACCCGGCTCCCAATGCAGGCAGCTGTGACAAACCCGATATTTCCGCCAGCGCTTTGCCCAACTCCAACAGTGTGAACATTGCTGTAAAAACCGGCGCAAAAATTGTGACTGGCAGTGAAATGCCTTCCTTCTTTGCGGCCAAACTAAAGCAAGCGGGCGGTGACGAGAAAAATTCGGTGTTGGTGCGTTTCGGTGCCATGCAAACCATCAACGGTGTGGGCATTACTACCGTGCCTGCTGCGCACAGCAACGGCATTGCGGGTGATTTTGTGGGGCAACGATTGGGCGATATGCTGAAAGAAACAGGGATCACGGCCTACGCTGGTCCGGCTACTGGCTACGTGGTCAAGTTCAGCAATGGTCTAACGGTGTACTTGAGTGGCGACACGGGTATCACTGGCGAACAAAAAGAAGTGGTGGGTGAATACTACAAACCGCAATTGGCTGTGATGAACATCGGTGACACCTTCACCACTGGTCCGCGGGAAGCGGCTTATGTAGTGAATGAGTTGGTAGAGCCCAAAGCTGTTATTGCGAGCCATGCCAATGAAGTGGCCACCCAGAATGGCAAGGTAATTGCGGGTACAAAAACCGAGCAATTCATGAAGGCTAGCAAGGTGCCTGTGTACGTGCCGTTGAGTGACAAAACCATGAGTTTTGATGGCAAGGGCAGGTGCACTGCGGGTTGCTGATTACTCAGAGATTGTGAATAAAAAGAGCACCGAATGGTTCATTTCGGTGCTCTTTTTTTGTGCCTCTTTCAACTCACCTCAACTCATTTCAACTTATTTAGCTGGCTCTCCAGCTTTTCAAGCAAAGCGCTGAATTCGGCCAGCCTGGCTTTTTCCTGATCCACCACTGCTGCGGGTGCACGGTCCACAAAGCTGGCGTTGCCCAGTTTGCCATTGCACTTGGCAATCTCAATACGAATTTTTTCTGCTTCTTTGCCAATGCGGGCACGCTCGGCTTCCACATCAATTTCGATGTGCAGCATCAATTTCAGTTCGCCAACAATTTGCACGGGCGCCATGGAGTCTGCGGGCAGTGAATCAACCACATCGACTTTGCTCAGCTTGGCCAATGCCGCCAGAACCGGTCCGGTTTTTTCCAGAAATGCGCGTTGCTCGGCATTGCCTTCACAGCTGGCAATCAGCGGTGCTTTTTCTGCCGGGCTTAAACCCATTTCGCCGCGCAGTGCGCGAATGGCGTCTACCGTGGCTTTCAGCTGGGCCACAAAGTTTTCAGCTTTTTCGTCAATGCGGCTGGGCACGCTGACCGGGTAAGCCTGGTTCATCAGGCTGGCTTGCACACCTTCTTCTCGGCGGCCCGCCACCACGCTGACTGTTTGCCAAAGTTCTTCGGTAATGAACGGAATAATCGGGTGGGCCAAGCGCAATATGGTTTCCAGCACGCGTACCAGGGTGCGGCGGGTGGCACGTTGTTGGGCGGGGGTGCCATTGGCAATTTGCACCTTGGCAATTTCAAGGTACCAGTCGCAGTACTCGTCCCACACAAACTGGTAAATACTTTGCGCAATCAAGTCGAAGCGGTAGTTCTCGAACCCCTGTGCTACATCGGCTTCCACGCGCTGAAGGGTACTTGTTATCCAGCGGTCGGCTTGAGAAAAGTCAAGGTAGCCACCCGGTGTGCATGCGTCTGCGTCATGATCGCTCAAACCACAGTCTTGTCCTTCGGTGTTCATCAACACAAAGCGAGTGGCGTTCCACAATTTATTGCAGAAGTTGCGGTAACCGTCGCAACGCTTCTGGTCAAAGTTGATGTTACGGCCCAAAGTGGCCAGACTTGCGAAGGTAAAACGCAATGCATCAGCGCCGTAGGCCGGTATGCCTTCGGGAAATTCCTTGCGGGTTTTTTTCTCGATTTTTGGTGCATCTTGCGGCTTACTCAAACCGGTGGTGCGTTTCACCAGCAAGGTGTCCAAATCGCAACCATCAATCAAATCAACCGGGTCCAGCGTATTGCCCACCGATTTGCTCATCTTCTTGCCTTCAGCATCTCGCACCAAACCATGCACATACACGGTGTGGAAGGGCACCTGACCTGTGAAGTGGGTTGTCATCATGATCATTCGGGCAACCCAGAAGAAAATGATGTCAAAGCCGGTGACCAGCACTGAAGAGGGCAGGAAGTGTTTCAACTCCGGTGTTTCATTGGGCCAGCCCAGTGTGCTGAAGGGTACCAGGGCGGAGCTGAACCAAGTGTCTAGTACATCATCGTCGCGCTTCAATGCGCCCGTGTAGCCAGCGGCCGCAGCCTTGCTGCGTGCATCTTCCTCGGTGCGGGCAACGAAAACTTCGCCGTTGTCGCCATACCAGGCCGGAATTTGGTGGCCCCACCACAATTGGCGGGAAATACACCAGTCTTGAATGTTGTTCAGCCACTGATTGTAGGTGTTCACCCATTGCTCGGGCACAAACTTCACCTGGCCTTGTTCAACAGCATCAATTGCTTTCTGGGTAATGCTTTTTCCGGTGGCATCGCCTTCGGCCACTTTGGTCATGGCCACAAACCACTGGTCGGTCAGCATGGGTTCAATCACCACGCCGGTTAGGTCGCCCTTGGGCACCATCAGTTTGTGGGGTTTGATGTCACCAAGCAGGCCCAGTTCTTCCAGGTCGGCCACAATCTGTTTGCGGGCTGCAAAGCGGTCCATGCCCACATACTTCGCAGGCGCATTGTCTGCAATGGTTGCATCCAGGGTAAGAATGTTGATCAACTCCAGCTTGTGTCGCTGGCCCACTGCATAGTCGTTGAAGTCGTGCGCGGGTGTTACCTTCACCACGCCCGTACCGAAGCTGCTGTCTACATATTCGTCGGCAATAATGGTCAACTCACGGTCGCACAAGGGCAGCTTTACTTTCTTGCCAATCAGGTGCTGGTAGCGTTCATCCTCGGGGTGCACCATCACCGCCGAATCGCCCAGCATGGTTTCCGGACGGGTGGTGGCTACTGTAAGGTAAGTAAGGCCTTTAAACGGGTCGGCTTCAACCAGCGGGTACTTCAATTCCCACAAGTGGCCGTCGGTTTCGACGCTTTCCACTTCCAGGTCAGACACGGCTGTTTTCAGTACCGGGTCCCAGTTCACCAGGCGCTTGCCACGGTAAATCAGACCTTGTTCATACAAACGCACAAACACCTCGGACACGGATTTGGACAGGGCAGGGTCCATGGTGAAATACTCGCGTTGCCAATCTACGCTGGCACCCATGCGACGCATTTGCTCGGTAATTTTGCTGCCGCTTTCGTTTTTCCATTCCCAAATTTTTTCCACGAATTTTTCGCGGCCCAAATCGTGGCGGGTAATGTTCTTGCCGGCCAACTGGCGCTCCACCACAATTTGCGTGGCAATGCCTGCGTGGTCGGTGCCGGGTTGCCACAGAGTATTATGGCCACGCATGCGGTAATAGCGCGTTAGCCCATCCATGATGGTTTGGTTAAACGCATGGCCCATGTGCAGCGTACCCGTCACATTCGGTGGTGGCAGTTGAATGCAAAAGTCTGGTTTGCCTTCCACAGTGGTGGCCTTGGCGTGGCCTTGGCGCTCCCATTCAGGGCCCCAGTGTTGTTCAATGGCATTTGGGTCAAAACTTTTGGCAAGGGTCATGGCAGTGGTATTTGAAAATGGACAACATCAACAATGGCTTAGCCCGACATTATAGCGTTTGCGTGTGCCTTGCCGGCTTTGAGTTGTTTGGTCTGGGGCAGGAAAGCCCCTTTATTCCCCAATTTCAGGTGGCCCGCCGTACCGCACAATATTCATACGTCCGACTGGGTGGCTCGCTTCTATCAGCCCTGTTCGAGTGAGGCTTTTTTATAAATACAACGTTATGTTGTAGACCAATGACAGTTCAAAGAGGGGTGTCTCATGTTGAGTTCCATTAGTGCCAAATTCAGTGCCAGCCTGGTCACAGTAATTTTGCTGGGCGTAGTGGTTGGCGGCTTGGGTGTGTTTAACAGCAAGCGGATCATGGAAGCGAATGCCAAAAACGAATTCACCCACGAGGTGATCGAGAATGTGCTGGGCGTTCGAGAGAACCTGTTGAACATTGAAACTGGCGAACGCGGGTTTTTGCTGCGTGGTGACGAAGCTTACCTGACACCCTACAACGAGGGGAAGGAGCAGGTTCGCAAACACCTGGACAAGGCTTCTGAGCTCACAGCGCACAACTCGGAGGTGACGGAGGAATTGCGTTTATTCAATGCCCACTATCGCACCTGGCTGAATTCAGTGATTGATCCGTTGATCGACGCCAAGCGCTTGGTGATTGAGGGCAACATGGCCCCAGAGGATTTCAACGCTTTGGTGGATTCCACGCCGGGCAAGCCTCTGATGGACAAAATGCGTCAGGCCTTGGCCAAGATCGAGGGTGAGGAATATCGCTTGTTGAAAGTGCGCCAAGAGGCCAGTCAGGGTGTTTATCAACAATCCATCTGGATTACCGTGGCCATTACATTGTTTGCCTTGTTCACCGGTTTGTTATTGAATTTTTTGATTTCCCGTATGTTCAAGCGAAAGCTGGGTACCGCCACAACCCACATCAATGCTTTGGCGGAAGGCAAGCTGAACAGCAACATCAAGGTTGAGGGCAAAGACGAAGTGGACGGGCTTTTGCTTGCTCTGGGCAAGGCACAAACCAATTTGCGTGGTTTGATTGAGGGTATTCGCGGTTCGACTGCATCGATGAACGAGAGCGCAAGTGCCGTACGTACTTCTTCCGATGAAATGAACAAGGCAGCCTCTGAACAGGCTGACGCGACCTCATCCATGGCTGCGGCAGTCGAGCAATTGACCGTGTCGATCAGCCAGATCACTGAGAACTCCAACGATGCTTCACACACAGCCATGCAGGCCAAGCATTCGGCCGATCAAGGCAGCGTCACTTTGGGCCAGGTGGTGGAAGGCATTCGGAAAATTGCCAGCTCGGTGCAAGCCAGTGCCAGCACGGTGCGCTCACTTGAGCAACAGTCCAATGAAATTTCAGAGATTATTTCAACCATTACAGACATTGCCGATCGTACC
>JAHJCM010000208.1 GCA_018812945.1 Gammaproteobacteria bacterium
AGTCGTCACCAATGGTGGTGAGGTAGCAAGAAGACAACTGCGAACGAATGGTGCCGCTATTAAACAATGTGGGCGTAGAGCTCATGAAGTCGAATGTCGACAACACTTCATAGAATTCAATGGCGCGTGCTTCACGGTCCACTTCGTTTAAGGCCAGACCCATGGCCACGCGCATGTAAAACGCCTGTGGCATTTCAATGCGGGTGCCTTCCACGTGCAGGAAGTAGCGGTCGTACAAGGTTTGCAGGCCGAGGTAATCGAACTGCAAATCGCGTTCGTACTTCAGGGCTGCGCCCAACTTCTTCATATCAAACTGGGCCAGGCGATTATCGAGCAGGCCAGCGGCAATGCCTTTCTTGATGAACTGGGGGAAGTACTCTGGGTACACCTGCGCCATTTCATCTTGCGCAATTTCGCGGCCAATAATTTCACGGCGAATGGTATGCAACAACAGGCGCGAAGTAACCAGTGTGTAGCTGGGTTCATTCTCGATCATGGCGCGTGAGGCCAAAATCGCAGACTTGAAGACTTCGTCGATTTTCACGCCGTCGTACAGATTCTTCAGGGTTTCTTTCTGAAGGTGTGCAACGTCAATTTCATTCAAGCCAACGGCAGCACTCTCAATCAACGCTTTCAGTGCTTCAACATCGAGGGGGCGCTTGATGTCGCCGTCCATTACATTCAGAGCATGCTGCTCGGCTTGCTCAACCTGCTTGGCTGCGCGTTCTTGCGCACGGCGCTCGCGGTACAACACATAGGCGCGAGCCACTTCGGCTTCACCAGAGCGCATCAGGGCCAGTTCAACCTGGTCTTGAATGTCTTCGATGTGGAAAATACCACCGGAAGGCTGGCGACGAACCAAGGCATTCACCACGCTGCCGGTCATCTGTTCAACCAGTTCACGAATGCGTGCAGAAGCAGCACCCTGGCCACCATTCACTGCCAGAAATGCTTTGGTCATGGCCACAGCAATTTTGCTGGGCTCAAAACCAACCACGGCACCATTTCGGCGAATAATTTTGTAGTTTGAGTACGCGCTGTCAACCACGGGCGCTGCACCTGCAGGCTTAGAGGTGGACAAGGGCGCATCAGTTGCCAAATTGCTCGCCAAATCTGAGGGCCCATGGCTAGTTAGCATGCATCTTTCTCCTGGAATGTACGTGTTCTTGAGGGTTTGTTTTTGTAGTGGGGCACAACCGGCAACCACTATATCTTGTGTTTTGTATGTGGCTTGAAACTAATTGTAGTGGTCGAAACACGATTTGGCAAACACTTTCTTATCCCCAGCTTGTGCACATACTTATCCCTTGTGAACAAGTTGTGGACAAGCTTGGGATAACCGCAGTGCAACAAAAAAACGGCCTTTCAAAGGCCGTCAATCTGAAGTTCGTAGGTGTTTGATTTGCGTAGACCTTTCCAGTCGAAGAAGGGTCCCGGGTCGGTTTTCCGGGTGGGTGCTATCTCGCTGTGCGCCATGGCATATTTCAGTGGATAACGTGCTTGTAACTCCAAAGCAAGACGCTTCAGGCTGGCATATTGAGCCTGCTCGAATGGGGTATAAATATCGCCCAGCAATTCAATACCGATTGAAAAATGATTGAAATTACTGCGGTCCATCGCGGCTGAAATTCCGGCATGCCAGGCCCGTTTTTCACACGATACAAACTGAGTCACTGCGCCGTTCCGGTCAATCAGAAAATGTGAAGAAACATGCAGGCCGATCAACTCGCCAAATGAAGCATGCGCATGACAATCGAGTCGATTCAAAAACAGGTCAGTGATTAATGCAGGGTCTCGCCCCCGCTCGGGCAAGCTGATGCAGTGAACAACGAGGGTGTCAATTACAGTGCCCATGGGGCGGGCATCCTGATTGGGGCTTTGCAGGCGGTGAACCCAGTCTTCTTCAATCCAGCCTTCGTCCAACCACATGGCAACCCCTTCAAGTGCGAATGCACTTATTAATGCACCTTCTCGCCCGCCGCTTTGGCATGCTCCATACCGCAATAAAAGCGACCCTGCATCATCACGCCTTCAGACATGGGGCTGTAGGCACCGCAGTGTTGGCAAGGCATGATTTCTTCCTGGGTTTTACGGCCTAGATTGCCTTTTTGTTTAACGTCTACACCGGGCTTTTCACCCAACTGTTTGCGCTGCCAGCTTTTGAAAAGAATCCAGGCCACCAACGCCAGACCCAGGAAAAACAGAATACGACCCATCAAACTGCCCTTTTCAAAATAAACTCCAGCACAAACTGGGTGCCAAAATAAGCCAACACCAATACTGCATAGCTACCCAAACACCAACGCAGGGCTACTTTTCCGCGCCAGCCAAATACCACACGCCCACCCAGAAGCACGGCAAATGAACACCATGAAATGATGGCAAACAGGGTTTTGTGATCAAAGCGCCAGCTACTGCCGCTCCATTCTTCGGAAAACAGAAAACCGGTGATCAGGGTAAGCGACAACAACACAAAGCCCGCCCAAAGTTGCCGAAACAGAATCGACTCCATGGTGAGCAAAGAGGGTAATTGATCGAGCAAGCGTTCACGCACCATGCGGTTTTCCTGGGTAGTGGCCACAGGCTGGTGCAGGGCTTTTTCCTGAAACGCCATCACGATGCCGTGGGCGGCAGCAATACCCAACAAACTGTAGGCTGCCAGCGCGATCAACAAATGCAATTGAAACAAATGATCGCCAGCCATTCGAATGGCGGAATCTTCCCCCATCCACAAGGGCAGCAAAAATACAAATGCGCACAGTGGAAACACAATTAATTCAAGCAGCGGCACACGGTTGAAAAAACTTTCGGCAAAGGCCACCAGTGAGGCCAACCAAGCCACGCACATTAGGCCTAGAACGAAGCCGAAGTGCATGCCATCGGTTTGAAACAACAAGGTGCCCAATAAATAGCCCGAGACCATCAAGGCCAAAGCAACCAGCGCGCGGTTTAACGCGGCTGGTGCAGACCACTTGCCGAAAACGTTCAGCGCCGCCAATCCACCCGAGGCGGACAGCAGGGGCACTGCGAGCGCGTACAATATTGTGTTGTTCATACCAATCAGTTTACTCGATTCATAGCACGAGTCAGGGGCACCACACGATGTTTGAAAACCTCTCCGATCGCCTAACGCGCGTTGTCAAAAATATCAAAGGCGAAG
>JAHJCM010000209.1 GCA_018812945.1 Gammaproteobacteria bacterium
GAAAGCGCAAATTCTTGAAGACATCAAGCAGGCCATGAAGGCCCGTGAGCAAGCAAAGCTCACAACGCTTCGAATGCTCTCAGCGGCAATCAAACAAAAAGAGGTCGACGAACGCGTCGAACTCGACGATGGGGCGGTTCTCGCCATCATCGAAAAGCAAATCAAGCAACGAAACGAAGCCGCCATCCAGTTTGAGCAGGGTGGTCGGCCAGAGTCAGCCGAGGTTGAAAAAGCCAAAGCTGCTGTTTTGGCATCCTACCTTCCCGCGCAATTGTCCGAAGCGGAAATTGTCGCCGAAATTCAGGCTATTGTTCAGGCAGTGGGCGCAGCTGGCCCGCAAGACATGGGTAAAGTTATGGGCGCAGTGAAAACCAAGTTGGCTGGAAAAGCCGACATGAGCAAAGTATCTGGGCTGGTTAAGGCTGCTTTGACCAAATAAGCAGGCCCATCCCAAACCAACTACTCGTTTCCTCCCCTTTGGGTTTGTTATTCTAGAAGTCGGGCCTTCGGCTCTGATTTTTCTGCATGTGAATTAACCCAAACTGCATGATTCCTCAAAGCTTTATTGATGACTTACTCTACCGCCTCGACATTGCCGATGTGGTGGGGCGTTATGTGCAATTAAAGGCGGCCGGGGCAAACTTGCAGGGCTTGTGCCCGTTTCACAACGAGAAATCCCCGTCGTTCACAGTCAGTCCGTCCAAACAGTTTTATCACTGTTTTGGCTGCGGTGCACATGGCAATGCGGTGGGGTTTGTGATGGAACACCTTGGGCTTACTTTCCCCGAGGCTGTTGAAAACCTGGCGGGTAATTTGGGCATTGATGTGCCTTATGAAAAAGGCATGGATGTACCGGCCGAGGTGCGTTCCGAGCGGGAAGAGCTGGTTGAGTTGTTGACACGTGCCGCCAACTATTACAAGGCGCAACTGAAGAAAAGCCCGGTTGCCATTGATTACCTGAAGAATCGCGGATTGACGGGGCAGGTGGCTGCCCGTTATGGCATGGGCTATGCGCCCGATGCATATCAAAACCTGGAGGCTGTCGTTGAGAATTACGCCAGCAATACCCAGCTTGACCTGGCCGGGCTCACCAAGATTAGCGACAGCAACCGCCGATACGACGCCTTTCGTGGCCGCATCATGTTCCCGATTCGCAATGCCAAGGGGCAGGTGATTGGTTTTGGTGGCCGAGTGCTGGGCGATGAAAAACCCAAATACTTGAATAGCCCTGAAACGCCGGTCTTCTCTAAAGGTCATGAGGTGTACGGCTTGTTTGAGGCGCGCCAGGCAATTCACAAAATGGGTTATGCCTTGGTCACCGAAGGTTATATGGATGTGGTGGCTTTGGCGCAATGGGGTTTTGAGAATGCAGTGGCCACGCTGGGTACAGCGGTAACGCCTGATCATGTATTGAAATTATTCAAACAAACCGACCGGCTGGTTTTTGCCTTTGATGGCGATGGGGCTGGTCAAAAGGCGGCATGGCGCGCCCTGCAGGCCTGTTTGCCACACGTTAGCGAAAACAAGCGGGCCGATTTCATTTTCCTGCCGGCCGAGCATGATCCTGACTCTTTTATTCGAACCGAAGGGCCAGATGGCTTCGAGGCCATGGTGGCGCAAGCCGCGTCCTTGTCAGAATTTTTGGCGCGCTACCTGGAGCGCAACTACCCTCTGCAGCAAATTGAGGGCAGTGCGGCTGCCATTTCATTCTTGAAGCCTTTGATCGTGCAAATGCAGCCCACCGTTTACAGGTCGTCGTTGTTGCGTGCATTGGCGAATTTGCTGGGCGCCACACCCATGGAGCTTAGCCGCCACTTGGGTTTGAAAAGCCGAGAGGGCGGAGGTGATTACTTTTCACCGAAAAACAAGGGGCAGTTTCAGGGTGGGCAGCAAAATGGGCAACTGAGCGGGCAGCAGGGCAAATTTTCCGGCAAGAAGTTCGGTAAACGGTTTGGAAAGTTCGACGACGAGCCATTGCAAAACAATTGGGGCCCCAGACCCACAGCAAAATCGCCGTTATTAAGCCTTGCTGCGCGAGTTATTCGCGCACCCCAGCTTGTGGAGTTGTGTAATTCATTGCTTGAGCTGTACGAGCGAGAGCAAGACCCCGCAGCCGAGGTGCACAGTTTTGTTCATTTGCTTGAAAAAGTCAGAAACGACCCCAACTTGCTTGAAGCGCGGCTTCAACATGCCTTTAATGACGAAGTGCATCAAAATTGGGTTAACTCGGTTCTGAAAGAAGCGCGCAGTTTGGATGATTCCCTCGATTTTGAAACCGAGTTGCGTTCTGGCGTGTATCAATGTAGCGAGCTGTGGTTTAAGGCCGAGCTGGAGCGACTAACCGCCGAGATACCCACTCAGGGGGAGCAACTCCGGTGGTATCACGAATGCATGCAACGCTTCCAAGAATTAAAACAAAAGCGAGTTAATCAGTTATAATTAAGGGTTACGGTGCAGCTTTTGCATCTTTTTGTAGTGCGTATTTGCGCACTAAGTGGCTGTTATTGAGTTGTTCAGGGAATGAATGTTCAAAATACTCAACATTTTTTCAAAAACACAGGAACAGAAAGCCAAATCCGGCCACAAAACCAAGTCTGCGAAGTCACAAAATGTGAGTTCTCAGCAAACCGATACACACACACAGATTCCTGGTGGCCAAAAGCCGGAGAAGGAATCCTCCACTAAGGCATCCAAACGCAAGGGAGCGTCGTCAATGGCAGGGAAGAAGGTTTCTCCTCAAAAGGCAA
>JAHJCM010000210.1 GCA_018812945.1 Gammaproteobacteria bacterium
CCACTGGCGAATCAGTTCGCAGAATGGGCGTGGGTCTACAAATTCGTCTTTCGCAATACCTGCAAACGGATCACTGGTGGTGTTGCGAATGCAGTTGCCGCTGGTTTGAATGGCGTGCATTTCGACTTCAGCCAGTTCAGCAAGAATCGCTGGTACATTTTCCAGTGCAGGCCAGTTGTATTGAATATTCTGGCGCGTTGTGAAGTGTGCGTAGTTGCGGTCGTATTTGGCCGCAATATCGGCAAGCTTGTGCAACTGTTTTGCACCCAGCAGGCCATAAGGAATGGCCACGCGCAGCATGGGCGCATGGCGCTGAATGTACAGGCCGTTTTGCAGGCGCAGGGGGCGGAACTCTTCGTCTGTCAGTTCACCCTTCAGAAAGCGCTCGGTTTGGTTGCGAAACTGAGCCACGCGTTCGCGTACAAGGGCGTGGTCGTAGTCGTCGTATTTGTACATTTACATCACCAGTTTTGCGGCCACGGCGGTGAGGGTCGTGGCCAATACCCCGCGCAAGAACTTTTCAGGCACTGCGCGACTTAAATAACTGCCCACCGTAATACCGGGGATTGATCCCAGCAACAGTGCGCCCAACAAACCAAAATCAACGGTGCCCAGGCTAAAGTGACCAAAGGCCGCCACAGTCGTAAGTGGTACCGCATAAGCAATGTCGGTACCCGCAATTTCAGAGGCTTTAAGGTGCGGATACAGCATGATCAGCACCATGGCGCCAATTGCACCTGCACCAATCGATGAAACGGTCACCAACATACCGATGATTGCAAATGCAACCACGGTCGCGATGGTACGCGTTTTGACTTGCAATTGGGCCTTTGGATGGTGTTGCAGCCAATGAACAATTTTTGTTTTGAAAATAAGCACGCCCGCGGTCAACATCACGCAAATGGAAATGGACCAGCGAATGAACACATCAATCGGGCTGCCTTTGCCAGCATTTTGAATGTCCAGGCCGTGCAAAATTGCAATCGTGATCAGTGAGGCGGGCACACTGCCCAAACAGGCCAGGGCCACAATTTTCCATTTCACCGTGCTGCGAAGGCGGTGTACTACAGTGCCTGCGCCTTTGGTGATTGCCGCAAAAGCCAGGTCCGTACCCACGGCAGTTGTGGCAGGTACACCGAACAACACGGTGAGCAATGGCGTCATCAGCGAGCCACCACCCACACCGGTCAGGCCGACCAGAAGGCCGACCGCCAGGCCAGAAGCTACGTAAACTAAATTGATGTCGAAAGGCACGTGAAAGCTCGATGAAAATGGTTTTTTGGGACTTGAAGTGTAAGCGCTAGCCTTTATAATTCAAACGATAGTATTTCCATTTATATATTCCCCTGTGGAATAAAGGGTTTTTATGAACTTGCATCAGCTTCGATTCGTTCGGGAAGCGGTTCGCCATGACTTCAGCTTGACCGATGCGGCCAAAGCGCTGTTCACCTCTCAGCCAGGTGTGTCAAAGGCAATCATCGAATTTGAAGAAGAGCTGGGCTTTCAAATTTTCAAGCGACATGGCAAACGCATCAAAGGTTTAACGCCCCCCGGAGAATTGGTGTACCAAGCCTGCGAGCGCGTGTTGGCGGAACTTGAGAATATCAAAAGAGTGGGTGAAGAATTTGCAGCGCGCGAAAGCGGGCAGTTAACAGTGGCCGTAACCCACACGCAGGCACGCTATGTTTTGCCACAGGCGGTAGCGGCTTTTCGCAAGAAATTCCCGAAAGTGAAGCTGATTTTGCTGCAGGGCACCCCCGAGCAACTGGCGCAGTGGGTGCGCAAAGACCAGGCCGACTTGGCTGTGGCCACCGAGGCTTTGGCCGATGAGCCTGACTTGGTGACATTTCCCTGTTACGACTGGGGCCACATTGCGGTGGCGCCCACCGACTCGCCCCTGTTAAAACCGTTTGCATTGGGCGGGCGGCAAATTGCGCTGGCTGATTTCGATCAAATGCCCATCATCACTTACGAAACTCATTTTGCGGGCCGCAAGAAAATTGATGCGGCGTTTCAGAAGGCTGGGGTGAACATTGACCTGGTGCTTGAGGCCATTGATGCGGACGTGATTAAAACCTATGTGGGCTTGGGTTTGGGCGTGGGCATTATTGCTGAAGTTGCTTTTGATGCGTTGAAAGACAAAGGGTTGATGGCAGTACCAGTGGACCACTTGTTTGGCCGCAACACCACGCGAATTGCCCTGCGGCAAGGTGTGTTCATGCGCACGCTGATGTATGAATTCATTGCGGTGTTTGCACCGATGTTGACCCCGAAGTTGATTGACCGCGTGCTGGGTGGGGGGCAGGCGTACGACATTTGATGCTGCTTGGTTTGGGCGTGTGCGTGGCTGATTTGTTCGGAGCGCAGTACCTGTTGCAACGGAAAATCTGTTGGCCCCAAGCTGAACCTCGCCTTGCCTGAAACCGCCCCTCGAAAAAAAGCGGTCGGGGCGGCTTCTGCCCTGAAGGGCACCAGCCCGGCTTGACAAGCTTGGGCAGATTTTCCTGACTGTCGCAACAAGCACATGCGCACCCTATCAAATCTGCACATCGCACACATTGTGCACATCGCGTACAGCACGCAACTCGTCGCAGCATTTTACAAGTTGCACATGCAGCGGTTCGGCTTGCCACTAGATTCGCATGTGCTTGCGAACCACCTCAAAAACTCTCGATGTGTCCTGACTCTTCGGCCCATTGGCCACCAGTTCATCCAGCAGTTCTGCGGTTTTAAACAACAGCGGCAAGTGCAAACCCTGCTTCTTCGCTGCATCGGCCACCATACGCACATCTTTTGCGTGCAGGTGCGCTTCAATGGAAACCGGGTCAGTGAAACCTTTCACCATGTGGGGTCCAGCCCAATCCAACACACGGCTCGCGGGTAAGCCCGCTTGTAACAGCTCAAGTACCACGCTCAATTCAGCACCTTGCTCCAGTGCGTAATTCATGGCTTCTGCAATGCCCACCAATTGAATGCACAGTGCCATTTGATTGGCCGCTTTAATGGCCTGACCTGCGCCGGACGGCCCCACATGTCGAATGGTTTTGCCCAAGTGTTTCAACATAGGCTCGATCTCATTGAAGGCTGCCAAATCCCCACCCGCCATCATGCTCAAGGTTGCAGCACGCGCGCCTGCAGCGCCGCCAGAGACAGGGCAATCGATGTAATCAACGTTCCGAGACTTCAAGTGGCGCGCAATGTCAGCCACGGCGGCCGCGTCAATGGTGCTGAAATCCACAATGATCGAACCAGGCTGTGCATGTTGCGCAATACCGCCGTCGCGAAACAACAGCGATTGAACATCCGCGGTGTTGGTGACATTCAAAGCAAGCAGGCGGGTGCCCGCGCACAAGGCTTCAATACTGGGTTGCGCAACAAGAGGGATGTCAGCCAGTGCTTGGAAGGTAGACGCGTTACGCGCCCAGGCCAGCACGGTGTAGCCCGCGTTGCAAAGGTGGCCCGCCATTGCGGACCCCATGTTGCCAAGGCCTATGAAGCCAATGGTTTTGGGTGTGGGGGATGTTGAGTTCATCCCCGGATTATAGTCAGCTTCAGTGGGTCTGCATGCTCGGGTTTTCAGCAATGTGCAGGTCGTTTAAACGGCAATATTGCAGTTCGCCGGTGTGCAGCTGAACAAGTACTGGGTGGCTGGTTGAAATCCAGCGGCCAAACTCGGCAATGTTGTAGGCGATCACCGTGGCAGGTGCCGTGTTCAGCAGTACTTCAGCGCCGACTTTGAACAACCTCGCGGTTTGGCGAAGTGTACGTTTGCGCATCAGGGTTTGACCATCGGGGTAACGCGGCCCAAGCGAACCTGCGGCGTTGGAATAGGCGATTGTGAGGGGCATTGTTGCCTCCAGGCTGGTGTGTACAGTTTAGTTATACGACACCAGCCTGAAAAGCAGTTTACCGAACATGGGGGGATAACCCGTTCAGTTTCTAGCGCTGTCTTAGTGAGATGGCAACAGCAACTGGTTCTGAATCAGCATGAACAGTTCGCTGTTTGGATCAGCGATGCTGTCGCAAATGCTGAAATGATCGGCATTCACCTGCAACGGAGGGTTCAGACCCCAGTGCGACGCCAAATAAGCGCTTTGTTCCTTGAAGGCATCCGTTTCTTTGGTGCCAAAGGCCAGGTGCACGGGAATAGTGGGCTTGGGCATCAAGGCCGGGCTGACCATGCGGGTGCGTTTCTGGTTCAGCTTCAGGTCTTTCTGAATGAAGGGTGTGTGCACCAAGGGGCTCAGGTCGTAAATACCCGAAATGGCAATCACGGACTTCACCACGTCTTGCGGCAGGTCAGAGGCCCAAAGGGGCCAAAACGCCAGCGCGCTCATCACGCCCAAATGCCCACCAGCCGAATGTCCGCACACCACAATTTGGTTGGCATCAAAGCCGAAACGATCCGCCTGGCGATAGAGCCACTCAATTCCACGCAGTGTTTGGCGAACGCTGTCTTCAATCGTCACGCGTGGAATCAGGCCGTAATTCAGCAGTGCTACCGAGTAGCCACGAGCTACATAGGGCTTGGCCAAAAAGGTGAAATCGTATTTGTCCAGCGAACGCCAATAGCCGCCATGGATGAAAATCAACAGCGGCTTGCCGGGTTTGCCAGGAATGACATCCACGGTTTCTGCTTCCGACTCGCCGAAATACTGATTCCAGAACCCATCCAGATCAAAACGGGCGTAGCGGGACTGTTCAGCCCAGCGAGCAAAGGTTTTGGGGTGATCGGGCAGGTAAGAGCGGACGTTGTACTGGCTCTCGAGCCAAGCCACGTCGGGCTGGTTCTCGCCACTTTGGGCTTTTGTGTCGGCCATATGGCAGTGCAAAAATGTGTGTTTAGGTTGTTGGGCAGAATAAATTCGTGACACAACATACCGTAAAGGGACCAAAAAGTCCAATTTTCATGTCAATTTCGCGGTTGATTAAACACAATGGCAATAATTTTGTGCTTACAATGAAAAGTTCAGCGTTTCAGTCTAAAGCTGGCCCAGCACGCAAGTGCAACAAAAGCCGCTACAGCGGCTGCCATGGGCAGGGCAGTGTTGTCGTGCACCACTGAAACAGCCCAACTGGCCAATCCCCCCAAACCAAATTGCGCACAGCCATACAGGGCTGAAGCTGCCCCGGCATTTTTGGGATGTTTGCTCAACAACTGTGCCGTGGTGTTGGGGGCAACAAACCCCAGTGAACCCACACACAGCAAAAAGCCAATCACCATCAGACCCAGGTTCCAGTGCTCTGTGCCGGCATTCCGCGCGCTGGTCAATACCAAGAGTGCGCCCAGCAAACCCAGTATTGAGCCGGCTTTAATTAGCGCTGTTGTGCCAGTGCGTTTCACCAAACGTGTGGAGGCATAGCCAAAGCCGATCAAAGTCAATATGTTGGAGCCGAACAGCACTGCATAGGTTTTCTCACTCAAAGCAAAAAACTCGATGTACACAAATGGCGTGCCCGTGATGTAAGCGAACATGGCGGCGAAGTGCGCTCCACCTGCGATGATCAACAGGCGTGCATCGCTGTGTTGGAAAACAGTCCAGTAACCCTGAAAGGCCAGTGATATCGAAGTTTGGCTGCGGGTTTGGCTCAATGTTTCGGGCAGTAACAGGTAGGCGGCGACGGTGCATGCGGCACCAAATAGCGCCAAGGCGAGAAATTCGTAACGCCATGAACCCAACTCTAAAATATACGCGCCAAGAAGCGGCGCAATCATGGGGGCGATCGAAGTAACCATGGCAATCATGGCCATGACCCGGGCTGAATCGGTTTCGCCAAACAGGTCTCGAATAACAGCACGCGAAATGACAGCTGCTGCGCCGCCGCCAAAAGCCTGAATCAGGCGAAACAGCAAAAGTTGTTCAATGCTTTGGGCCAGCATGCAGGCCACGCTTGCAACGACGAATATGCTGGTGCCGGCGAAGATCATTCGCCTGCGCCCAAACCGGTCGGAAAGTGGTCCATAAAAGAGCATTCCCATGGCAAACCCGGCCAGAAACACAGTCACTGTCTGTTGAACACGCCCTGCTGGTGCCTGTAGTTCGTTGCCGATTGCCGAAAGGCTTGGCAAATAAAGATCAATCGCCAGTGGGGCGAATGCGGCCAGTGCAGCCAGCAGAAAAAACATGGGACGGTTAATCAAGACCGGGTTCCGTTTTCAGGGTAATTCGGCATTGTACGCGTTGCGCAGCGCACCATTGAGCAAAGCAATTTGACAGAGCGCGTTTACCTATTTATGGTCATAGTCATGTAAGGCCAGTTCGCTTTATGGGGTGCAGTATGGAATTCACATCGCTCGACCTTGCCCGAATTCAGTTCGCGGCCAACATCACCTTCCACATCTTGTTTCCAACCATCACCATCGGCCTGGGCTGGGTGATGTTTTACCTGCGCTTGCAGCATGTGCGCACCGGCAAAACGGAATGGGAGCAGGCCCATTATTTCTGGACAAAAATTTTCGCGCTGACCTTCGCCATGGGTGTGGTCTCGGGCATCACCATGAGTTTTCAGTTCGGCACCAACTGGCCGGGCTTTATGGAAAAGACCGGAAATATCTCTGGCCCCCTGCTGGGCTACGAGGTGCTGACCGCGTTCTTTTTGGAAGCAACGTTTTTGGGGGTAATGTTGTTTGGCAAACAACGGGTGTCGCCCAAGGTTCATTTGTTGGCGACATTCTTGGTGGCCTTCGGGACCACGCTGTCTGCTTTCTGGATTTTGGTGTTGAACAGCTGGATGCAAACCCCGCAGGGTTTCGAAATCATTGATGGTCAGATGCATGCCACCAATTGGCTGGAAATTATCTGGAACCCATCTTTCCCGTATCGCTTCACGCACATGTTGCTGGCCAGCGGCTTGACTGTGTTCTTTGTGATTGCGGGCGGTAGTGCACTTCAAATTCTGCGCAAACGTGAAAAGCCTTTCACCCGCCACATGTTGAAGCTGGGTGTTTATGGCGCAGCAGCACTGATTCCTGTCCAGATTTTTGTGGGTGATTTGCACGGATTGAACACCTTGAAACACCAGCCTGCCAAAGTGGCTGCCATGGAAGGTGTGTGGGAAACCGAGAAGGGTGCACCACTGTTGTTGTTTGCCATTCCTGACAGCGAAGCGCGCACCAATCATTTTGAAATTGGCATACCGAAAATGGCCAGTTTTATTTTGACGCACGACTTTAATGGCGAAATCAAAGGGCTGAATGATTTTCTCAACACACACCCCCCGGTAGGGCCTGTGTTTTATTCTTTCCGGGTCATGGTGGGAATGGGAGTGTTGATGCTGTTTGTTTCCTGGGCGTCGGTATGGGCTTTCCGCAAAACAGGCCCAGTGCTTGAAAACAAAACCCATCGACTCATATTGACCGCTTTGATGTTCATGATGTTCTCGGGCTGGGTGGCTACCGTGGCGGGTTGGTGGGTCACGGAAATTGGTCGCCAACCTTACGTGGTGTATGGCGTGTTGGGTACTGCCGATGTGGTGGCCCAACACCCGCCCCAATTGCTGGCGTTCACCGTGTTGTTGTACATGGCCATGTACATTGGGCTGATTATTTCGTACGTGTGGGTGCTGCGGTACATGCTATTGGGGGGCATTGGCTCGTCGAAGAAAGTCAATTGGGGCGGTGCAGCACCGGCCACCACGCCCGCCGACAAACTTCGCCGTGAACAATAAAAGGGGCGCCTGCCATGACATTCAATGAGTTTTTACCTTTGCTTTTCATGGGTGTAATGGGTTTGTCCCTGTTGATTTACGTGGTGCTTGATGGGTACGACCTGGGCGTAGGCCTGCTGTTGCCCCACGCAACAGACGATGAAAAAGACACCATGATCAATTCTATCGGCCCGTTCTGGGATGCGAATGAAACCTGGCTGGTGCTGGGCGTGGGCGTATTGCTGGTGGCGTTTCCAAAAGCCCACGGCGTGGTGCTCACGGCCTTGTATCTGCCTGTCACGTTCATGCTGTTGGGCTTGGTGCTGCGCGGTGTGGCTTTTGATTTCCGTGTGAAAGTGGATGTGGCTTACAAGCCTCTCTGGAACCGGATTTTTTTCATTGGCTCGCTGGTGACTTCGGTTTCACAAGGCTGGATGCTGGGCAGCTATATAACGGGCTTCTCGGACCATTGGTCCCAATTGGTGTTCAATTTGGGCGTGGCCATTACCTTGCCTTTTGCATACACCTTGTTGGCCAGCGGTTGGTTGATCATGAAAACCGAAGGTGATTTGATCGAGAAGTCTCGCCGTTGGGGGCGAATCAGTTTTTGGCCCATGCTGGCTTCAATCGCTTTTATTTCGGCCATGACCCCTTTGGTGGTGCCGGAAATTTTTAACAAGTGGTTCAGTTTCCCCAACATTGTTGCGCTGGCACCCATTCCGGTTGCATCGGTGTTGTGCCTGTGGGGCATTCACCATGTGCTGAGCAGTCAACGTTTGATGGACGCTGGCTATGGCTGGATGGTGTTTGCACTCACTGCGGGCGTCATGACTTTGGCCTTTATGGGCTTGGCCTACAGTCAGTACCCGTACGTGGTGCTGAATCAGCTAACCGTATGGGAGGCTGCCTCTTCCCCCGAAGCATTGAAGATTATTCTGGTGGGTGTGGTGATCACTTTGCCAACCATCCTCGGGTACACTGCGTTTTCTTACAAAGTGTTCTGGGGCAAGGCCAAAGAACTGTCTTATCAGTAACAGCACAGCTTTCATGCTGTGACAACGCACCGAAGGAATTTGTTGAAATGAGCATCAGGCAACTGAGCAATGAGGTCGCAGTGTGCGGCCAAATCAGTCCGGAAGATTTGGAAGCAATCGCTGAACTGGGATTTAAAACCATTGTGAATAACCGGCCCGATCATGAGGTGGGCGCTCAACTGGCCCACTCGGTCATCGAAGCCAAGGCGAAAAGCCTGGGCCTGGCCATTCACTATTTGCCTATGGAAGTGGGACAACCCCCCTCGGAAGTGCTGCTTGAGGACTTCAAACGCATTCTGGATGCAGCAGAAAAACCGGTTTTGGCTTACTGCCGCAGCGGCAATCGTTCCGGCCAAATTTACATGGGTGCCTGTGCACTGAAATGATCGTGCTTTTCACCTAGTGGTCTTTCCGGTTATCAGGTTGATTCGCTGGCATGGCCATGGCCAGCTCACGAATCATTCGCACGGTGTCAATGTCGGCTGCGCGATAAGCCTGCTTTCGAATCTCGTCCACATCGTGTGACGACACCTCGGGGCCACCCTGGCTGACTGGCGCATCGCTGACCTGGTACTGAAACCGCAGCCACAGTTCACCCGATTCAGGTTCTTCAATCGAAATGGTCAGTGTGCTGTCGCCGCAAAACTGATTCGCTACAATGCGGGTCTTGGTACGGTCTTCTTCGATCAGCTCAATGGTGTCTTCAATTTGAAAAGGGCCGTAATTGAGCACGCGTGCAAGCGTGGTGACATTGCCTTGTTGACTGGTTTGCATCACTTGCGCGTCTTCGAGGCCAAGCACGAAGCGGGTGGGTTTCCAGGCCCGTGCCACCAAGCCAAACCAGAGTTGTTGCCGTGTTAACCAGTCAATGCCAGGCAAGCTCGGGTCGTTGATCTGCACCAAATGTTCAAATTTCATGAAGGGGGTCCTGTGATACACAGACAAGGTACTACAAAACGTTACTCCGATTCCACCAGCTTCAACGGGGTGGTTTATTTGGTTGAAGTGCCTTCCACAGAGGAAGGGGACATTCAGACTCAAACCCGAGACCTGTTGAATAGTCTGGAGCGCACGATGGCGGGTGCCGGCACTGACAAAAGCCATCTGCTATTGGTTCAGGTTTATTTAACCAATATGGTTCGCGATTACGAGGGGTTCAATGCCATTTGGGACGCGTGGTTGCCCCAGGGCACCGCGCCATCACGCGCGTGTGTAGAGGTGAAAGGGTTGGCCAAGCCAGGCTGGAAGGTAGAGCTGGTTGTGACCGCAGCGGTGAATCAGACTTTACTGGCTTAGCAGACGCAGGCGTTGTTGAAGCACTCGCAAGTTGGATTTCAGGTGTTCAATTGAATTGGCGGCGGGCAGCTGGTTTTGCATCAGCTGATTTTCAAGCTGCTGAATAAAGTCTGCAAAAGCGAATTCGCCCACCAGTTTGCAGTGTCCCTTCAGTGTGTGCAGCGCTCGTTTGGCTTCTGGCAGGTTCTTGGCTGAAAGCTGTTTTTCGGCTTCATCTGAAAGTTGCGGAATTTCAGCCGCAATCATGTTGATGGTCGTTTTGAGCAATTCTTTGTCATGGTCAAAGTTTTGCATTGGAATAGGCGACACCTTGAATTTCAGGCGTGCCAGAACGGCTTCAATGTCACTGCGCTTGAATGGTTTTGAAATGTACTCACGCATGCCCGCCGACATGCAAGCCTCACGGGTGTCGGCAATTGCATCTGCGGTTAGCCCAACAATCGGCAGGTTTTTGTGCTGCGGTTTGGCAAGAATTGCGCGGCATGCTTCAAGCCCGCCCATGTTGGGCATGTGCATGTCCATAAACACCAAATCAAAATTTTCCTGGTCCACGGCCTGCAGGGCGGCCAGGCCATCGTCTGCAAAGCGGTAAGAAATGCCAAGCTGGGTCAGCACATGCGAGATGAAAGTTTGGTTGACCATATTGTCTTCAGCCACTAACACACGCAAGCCCGTGGCGGCTTGCCCAAACTCCGGCATGACTGGATTGTTGTCTGAGGTCATATCAACGGTTGAGGCTTCGCATTCAGTGGTTGTTTGTTGTTCAACTACAGGTAACTCTAGTGTAAAGCTGAATTCACTGCCAACACCTTCTTGGGACCAAAGATGTACTCGACTATTCATCAACTCCAGCAAACGTTGCGTGATGGTCAACCCCAGTCCGGTGCCGCCATACTTGCGCGCTGTACCCGGCTCTGCTTGAGAGAAGGCCTTGAAAATCTCGGTCCGGGCTGATTCTGAAATACCCATTCCGGTGTCGCGTACCGCGAAATGAATTTTGCATCTGGATTGTGAATTTTTCTCAGATACCGGTCTCGCCGTGATTGTGAGACTGACCTGACCTCGCTCGGTAAACTTCAGGGCATTGCTCAACAGGTTATTCAGCACTTGCATGATTCGAGGACAATCACCCAGCAAGCTGTCTGGAACGGCTGGGTCAATGTCCAGCACCGTGGCCACGCTGGGTTTTGCATATGCACTGGAGACCATTTTTACCATGGCCTGCACGTTGGGCCGCAATTCAAAAGGTTGCGGGTCCATGTCAAGGCGGTTGGCGTCAATCTTTGAAAAATCCAGTATGTCGTTGACGACCCGCAGCAGGTGTTCGGCACTGAGCTGTATCAACTCCAGATTACGTCGGGGTTTTTCCGCCAGTGCACTATTGCCCAAGGTAATTTCAGTCAGTCCCAGTATGCCGTTTAAGGGCGTTCTGATTTCGTGGCTCATGTTGGCCACAAACTGGGATTTCAGGTCATTGGATTTGTCCGCTTTAAGTTTGGCCACCTCCAATGCACGGTTTTTCTTTTGAAGTGTGACCGATGCCCAATTGAGGGTACGGTGCAGCATGGCCAACTCGCGGGAGGTCGGAGAGGTGGCATGTTCAATGCCTTGGTCTTTCACCATTCGCTGCGCAAAATCGGTGAGTGAATTCAATTCTTGAATTGTTTTGCGGATAAAAAGCCACAAGGCCAGAGCTGCTGGAAAAATCAGAATGACAGCCAGAAGAATGTTGCGTTCGATCAGTTCGGACTGACGGGTCTGGAGGGGTGTCAAATCAAATTCCAGCACCACATGGCCAATTGTGCGTCCGGATTCGATGGGTTCAATCACTGTCAGGTATCGATCACTGCTGAATAGTTGTGTGCCCGAATCTCGCTTGGGCACACGCAACCGGCCAACGTCATAACGGGGTGACAGGTTGTGTGTTTTTGAATCGCGAAGAACTTGAGCCAATACTTTTCCCTCGGCGGAAACTACGGTGGCCGAATAAAGATCTTTGAAGCCGTTGGCCTTTAACAGCAAGGTTTCAATGATGGCGAAGTCTTTTTCAAGCAAGTGGCTGTTGCTTGACACCGCAAGATTGAACGCGAGGGCTCTGGCTTGTTGGTTGAATACACCTTGCAACTGGTTGCGCTGGGTGGTGGTGTTGAACCAGGTAAATGCCAGGGCAAGTGTCAAGACCAAACCAATGCCCAACACCAACAGTTTGGTGCCCAGGCTGGGATGCGTGATGGTGTGGAAAGAGGGTTTCAATTGGAAAGAAATGCCTCGAGACCAAGATTTTCCAGTGGCTTGTAATCTTTGGCGTAATCAGCCCGTACGGGGTTGGGTATTTGAATGTCCTCGCCCACCTGTTTGTGCGTTTTAATGTGTCCCAAAATGGCGGCTGTGATGGCCTCTCGAGTACCGGGATCCACACGTGGATGCGCTGCGATCGGATGGGGTGGTGCAGGAGGCGTTTCGTAAATTACCTTGATCCTTTGTTGAAGTTCGGGTGTTTCAGCCAGCAGGGTGGCATTGACCATGCCGCCGGCTTGCCCTTCGCCTCGCACTACGCCGCGAATGACGTTGGAGTGTGTTTTGACATATTTGGTGGTGAACTCCAGACCTTTCTCGCGTTTCAGCAAGGCACGCATATACAGCGAAGCGCCGAACGCGTTGGGCGATGGAAACAGCAGGGTTTTACCGTTCAAATCACTGAGGGTCTTGATGCCGCCAGTTTCGCTGTCGGTTGAGGCAATCAGAATACCAGTCAAGGGTTTGCTGTCACGTACCAGTGGAATATATAGCCTTGTGCCTTTTTGGCCATCACCATGTGATAAGGGTTACAGTAGATCAGCTCCGCTTGCCCAGCCTTGAATTGGTTTTCAAACTCCGTGATGTCCTTGGCGAAAACAAGCTCAATTTGAGGAAGACCGTCTTTTTGCAATCCATCCAGCAATTTGCTCCATGTCGCATGAATTTCAGTGGCTGGAAATTGTGGTACCACAAGAAGACGAAGGGCTGAATTCTTGTCGGCGCTGTGCGCCAGCGGCCAGCCAATCAATCCAAAGAATGTGACAATACAGGTCAATATTGTGCGAATACTTGACGCAGTGAAAGTGAGCATGATTTCAAATGTTAAATAATCGTCAATTAATATTTTAATATTTATCGGGTTCCTCAAATCATGAAAACAAGCATTGATTTACCCTGTATTTCAAAGGTGTTGAATGGTGAAGCCCGTGTTGCATGAATCGTCCCTTGCGGTCGGTGTGTTTGATTCGGGCGTCGGTGGCTTGTCGGTCCTCAAAGAGATGTTGAATCACTTGCCAGCTGAACATTTTCAGTTCGTGGCCGATGAGCGTTATTTGCCGTATGGCGACAAGCCCCAACACGAGATTACCGACCGGGTATTGACTCTGTCCAACTGGTTGCGAAATCAAGGTTGCAAAGCCATGGTGATGGCCTGCAACACGGCAACGGCAGCGGGTGCCAACCAAGCCCGGGCGGTCCACGCGAATTGGCCCATTGTGGGCATTGAGCCTGCTGTCAAGCCTGCCAGTATGCTGACTAAAACAGGTGTGTTCGGTATTTTGGCGACCACCAACACCGTAGCCAGTGAACGGTTTAAGGCCTTGGTTGAAAGGTTTGACCCTATGGCCAAGGTGATTGCGCACCCTTGCCCTGGCCTGGTTGAGTTGATTGAGCGATCGCCCATGCCAGAAGATGCGATTGAGGCTTTGTTAAAACCTGTGGTTGCCGAGCTACTTCAAAAACAGGCCGATGTCATTGTGCTGGGTTGCACACACTACCCCTTTGTTGCACATCTCATCTCCAGACTTGCTGGTCCCGGTGTGGCGGTGATTGAAACAGGCTTGGCAGTGGCCAAACAACTGAAAACGCGCCTGGAGAGTGAAAACCTGTTGAATGTGGGCAATGAACATCTGCCATCGATTGAGCGCGTGAGTTTTTTCACCACGGGTCAACCAGAGGCTTTCAAATCAAAGTTGGTGAATTTGTTGGGCACCGCTTGGTGCAATGCCCAGGTGCAGCAATTGGATGTTTAACTGCAGTCTTAACTGGCTGCCAACATTTTTGCTACTTGAACGAATTGCTCAGGCGCAATTTCTTCGGCGCGTGCCGTTAGTGAAATACCCGCGGTTGCAGCCATGTGATCTGGCACCACATTGGCCCAAGTGTTGCGCAACATTTTGCGGCGTTGTGAAAAAGCAGTGCTGACCACCCGACTAAAAATTTCACCTGGAATAGCAGCACGTTCTTGCGCGGGTTTTGGCACCATTCGAACGATTGCTGACATGACCCGGGGTGGTGGGTCGAAGCACTCGGGCGGCACATCAAACAAATGGTCCATGTCGTAGTAGGCCTGCAACATCACTGATAACCTGCCGTAGTCACTTGTTTTCGGTGCGGCTACCATGCGGTCAATCACTTCCTTTTGCAGCATGAAGTGCTGGTCAATCACCCGGTCGGCTACTTCAAGCAAAGCAAACAAGATGGGCGAGGAAATATTGTAGGGCAAGTTGCCCACCACGCGAAAAGGCGCGGGGAGTTGCCCGAAGTCAAATTTCAGCACGTCCACTTCGTGAACAGTGAGCTTGTCCTTCCAGCTTCCAGTGCGAAGTTTTTCTGCCAGGTCCCGATCAATTTCAATCACCTGCAGGTGATTCACTGCCTTGAGCAGCCAGAATGTCAGCGCACCCAAACCCGGGCCAATTTCAACCAGCGTGTCGTCCGCACGCGGTCGCATCTCACCGATCAGGTTTGACAACACACTTTGATCGGTCAAAAAGTGTTGGCCAAATCGTTTTTTTGCTTGATGTTTCATTGCGCGTTCCTGCGGCAAAGGTCCATGTGGTGCGCGCATTCTATTGCTTCGTTCAGGCTGCCCGCATCCATGTTCCGGGTACCTGCCAGGTCAAGCGCGGTGCCGTGGTCAACCGAGGTTCGAACAATAGGCAAACCCAGCGAAATGTTCACACCTTGACCAAAACTTGCGTGCTTTAGCACGGGCAAGCCTTGGTCGTGAAACATGGCAAGTACCGCATCGCTATTTTGCAGGTATTTGGGTTGAAACAGGGTGTCGGCAGGAAAGGGGCCTTGCACATCGTGCCCCTTCGCCTGCAAGGCTTGGATGGTCGGTGTGATGGTGTCAATTTCCTCATTCCCCAGGTCGCCCGATTCGCCAGCATGCGGATTCAGTCCAGTCACCAGAATTCTGGGTTTTGGCAAACTCCAGTACAGGCTCAAGTCGTGCAGCATGATTTCAAGCGTGCGGGTGAGGCTGTCCCGGGTAATTGCTGCCGGTACCTGAGCCAGTGGAATGTGGGTTGTGGCCAGTGCTACCTTCATCTGACCGCCCATCAGCATCATGACGACATCCCTTTGCCCACATCGCTGCGCCAGGTACTCGGTGTGCCCCATAAAACCCGGCCAGTGCGGGCTAATTGCGGATTTCTGAATGGGAGCGGTCACCACGGCTGCAGCACTGCCATTTTGGCAAGCATCGCAAGCCAGGTTCAACAGGCCCAGCACATAGGGTGCATTGGCCGGGTTGGGTTTGCCGGTGATGCAGGGCGCTGAAAGGGGGTGATCAAGCAGAAAATAGCCAGGCGCTTCATCCTCGCAGGCTGTAATATCCCTCAGCGAATTGATGCGTTGCCATTTGGGTTCAATGCCCGCCTTTTTTGCGCGTGTCTCAAGCAAATCAGCATCGCCAAGAATGACCAGCGAACGGTTTAAACGTTTGGCCTGGCTAGTTTCGGCCAGCAAGGCGCACAGTTCTGGCCCTATCCCGGCAGGTTCACCGCTGGTGATAAGGATAGGTAGGTTGTCGGCCTTGCTCATGCCTTGGTAATTAAAGGCGAATTTCGATGAAGGTGGCGTCGCGCAGTTGGCGCAACCATTCCTGATAGCTTTCCTCTGATTTACTGGCACGGATTGCCTGGCGCGCGGCCTGGCGCTGGCGTTCCTCAGAGGCCGCCTGCTGGCGACGTTCTACCACCTGAATAATGTGGAAACCAAAACGGCTTTGGAATACCGGGCTTACCCCCCCAATCCCAAGCTGGTTCATCTCGCGTTCAAATTCCGGTACGGTGTCGCCTGGGTACAGCCAGCCCAAATCGCCGCCTTTCGCGGCAGAGCCGTCTTGCGAATAACGCTTTGCCAAAGCATCGAACGTAGCAGCGCCACCTTGCAGCTGTTCCAGCGCAAAATTCAGTCGGCGTTTTGCTTCTGCTTCGGTAATGTCGGGGCCTGGGCGAATCAGGATGTGTCGGGCCCGCGTTTGCGTCACTGGTGTATTGTCCAGCGCCGCTCCACTTTCGCGCCGTTCAAGCACCTTCAACACGTGAAAGCCATTGGGGCTGCGAATGGTTTGCACGGCATTCAATTGCGCCTTGGATAAAAACTCGGTGAACAGGGTGGGCACAGCATCAAAACCAGACCAACCCATTTGCCCGGTCCCGTCAATGGCCAGCTCGGGATTGGCTTGCACAATGGTTTCCACCGTTTTTCCGTCTTTCAGGGCTTTTTCAATGGTCTCAACTTTGGTTCTCGCCTGGTTCAGCGTTGCACCACTGGCGTCACTGGGGGCTTTGACCAGCAACTGTACCCAATTCACCTCGGGTTGATTGGCTGCAGCGCCCCCTTTGGTGCGGGCAGCCAGGTAATTTTTAATTTCTGCATCCGACACTTGAATGCGGGCTTCCACTTCACGCTCGCGCAGGCGACCCAAGGTGATTTCGCTGCGGACTTCTTCGCGGAAGCGAGCGGGTGAAACGCCTTCTTCCTGAAGGCGTGCCAGAAAGTCTTCAAGAGACAAACCGTTCTGGTCGGCTACACGGGCCATCGCCGCTTCAATTTGGGCTTCCTCAATACGAATACCTACCTCTTCAGCTTTCTGAAGTTGAGCGCGGTCCATCACCATGCGATCAAGCACCTGTTTGCGCAATTCGATCCGATCGGGAAGTGGCGCGCCGCGGCGACTCATCTGGCGTTCAATCAGGGCCACTTGTCGGTTCAATTCGCTGCGGGTAATGATGTCGGTGTTCACCACGGCAACAATGCCGTCGATTGTTGCAGCACCGGAACCGTTGCTGGCCCCGAGTTCTGAACTCAGCTTGCCGGCCGGCAGATTGGACGTTGGTGCTTTGATACCCTGTGCCTGCGCATGGCCAAAGGCTGCCAAGGCGGAGATTGCGAATAACCAGTGTTGAATGTGCTTCATGTTCATAACTTATTGGGTGCTTGGTTGGGTACTTAATGGGTGCTCATTGGGTGGCTTGTGAGGATGAGAAAGGCGTGTACCCAGGCACCTTTCTGGACAACAGGTCGGCCGGGTTAGACCCCAAACGACCCAATCCATTGAGTTCAAGTTGAACAAATAGCGATGTGGTCTCCAGCAACGGTGCGGTCGCAAAACGTTGCGCGATCATGCGCACTGCCCAGCAACCTTCGCTATATTCCAGACCGGCCACGCCTTCAATCAAACGATTATCCAGCATGGAGTAGTTTAAACGACCCACGCCGCTCCAGCGGTCAGAGATGGGCCATTGGCCTGAAATGTCGAACTGATCAATTTGTGCGCGGGTATAGCGATACCCAAAATTCAGTTGTTTACCCAGTGAAGGCGCATAGCTGACGGTAATATTGCCGCGTTCATGGCGTCCGCTTTCGGCATTCAACTGGGTCGTCGCGTCCAGGAAGACCGACCGGCTGATCCGGCCTCGTGCATTCGCAAAAAAATCAGAATCGCTAGTAGTTGGCGCTTCAAAGCCCTGCAAAATTACCCGTGGTGTGCTCAGGTTCAGGCGCTGACCGCCCGTTACGCTGAACAACTCTTCACTGGTCACCTCGTCGTAGAAGCGACTGGTCACCGCAAGTGTCAGCTGGTTCGCATCGCCCACCCGGTCAAGCCCCGAATATCTGTTCTCGGCGAAAATCCGGGTCAGGCTTTGGTCGGTTACCGAGGTGTCAAACACCGGCTGGTCGGATTGGTCTTTGAACGGTGTGTAAAGGTAAAAAATTCGTGGTTCCAGGGTTTGGTTTACATTGCGGCCGAAAAAGCTTGTTTTGCGGTCGAAGTAAACCGTGCTGTCCAGCGAAACTGTGGGAATCACGCTGCCGGGTGCTGCGGGGGCCCCGGGTGTTTGGCCCTGCAAATCGTAGTTGGTGGCTTGCACCGAGAAAGCGGGCGTGAATGAGAATTCGGACCGTTGTATGGGCATGAAAACCCTGGCGCGCGTTACACCGCGTGAGCCTTCAACCCGGGCAGGTGCCGAAGATGGACGCGCAAAGTCGGTGTACTGCCCGCTTACTGATACAAAAGCATTGGCCTGGCCAATTCGGGTTGGGCTTAATTCAAGTGTGGCCTCGGGCAAACGGTCATACGGCTCAGCGATCACATCGTTGAATAATTGCAATGTTTGGTGAGCCACCGTGCGCACATTGGCGCTCCAGTTTTTCTGACGGTACGAGACGAAGCCTTCTTGAACCAAAACACGTTGAGAGGCCACTGCCTGAGTACGGGAAAAGTCAACAAAGTAGTTGTCATCCGACACCTGGTTGAAATTTATTCCTGCATACAAAGGACCTTTTTCGTATTTGTGCAGCAAGGACAAAGCAGTGCGGTCTGTACCTGTTTTCTCGTCGTTGGGAAGATAATCGTATTTAAGTTCGCCTTCGTTGCTCGGCGTCAGGTACCGGGTTTGTGTGCCCAATTGGAAACCCCGGCCCGAGATGATTTTCGGGTACAGGGTCATGTCTTTGTCTGGCGCAATATTCAAGTAGTACGGGACTGTAACTTCAAGCCCGCTGTTGGACACAGTGCCAAACGAGGGTGGCAGAAATCCGCTTTTGCGCCTGTCGGTGGTGGGGAAGGAAAAGTACGGTGCGCCCAATATAGGCACGTCCTGGAATACCACCTTTGCGCCACGGGCGCGACCCACTTCAGCGGCCTGGTCAATTTCCAGCGAATCGGCTGTAATGTACCAATCACCTTGATCCGCGGCACCAGGGTTTGGCACTTCGCACACTGTGTAGTTCGGGTTTTCAAGCGTCAGCGTTGAAATACCGTCGTACTGCATTTTATCGGCCCGGCCCTTGCCGTTGATTTCCTTCAGCTCGAAGGTGGGCTTGGTCATTTCGCTTTCGCCAGTGCCCAGCTTTACAGAGCCCTCGGGGGCTTTCAGCACCATGCCTTCCTGCTCAATCACCAGGTTGCCCTTGGCCGTAGCACGGTCAGTAATGGGCGAATAATTGATTGAGTCGCTAAATAATTTCAGCTGGTTGCGCCGAACCTCAACATTGCCTTCCAGAAAGGTTTCCTCGGCGCTGTTGCCGTAAAGGCGGTCGGCAGAAATGTAGGTGGCCTCGTCCTCAGGTATCGGGTTGCGCACACCTAGCAGTCCACCGTCAATTTTCAGGCGGCTGGGGGACTCGGCCTTGGACGGAGTGGAGCCTGTGGTTTGAGCAAGCGCGGGTGCGCCTAGACAGAACAAAGCAAATGCGATGGCTGTGGGGCGTGTGGGCACTGAGTGCACTTGCAGTAATTTTTTGCTTTTCTTCAAGCTGGGTATGTACTCAAAAAGGTGACGGATCGATCAAGCGCCATAGGATCCTACTATTATAGGCAACTAACTACAAATTAAAGAGATTGGACGGTTTGATGAGCGCCTTGCGTCAAGAAATGTTGAAAAAATGGCTGG
>JAHJCM010000211.1 GCA_018812945.1 Gammaproteobacteria bacterium
CGTGGCCACTGACGCAAGCCCTGAACAAACCCAACGGCTGTTTCGCCGCGCACGGGTCATTGGCAGGCGCTTTCAAATTGTGCATGTGATGTTTGGCCCTGAAACCATTGAAACATCAACTTTCAGAGCCCTGGCCAGTGCAAGCAACGAGAAAGATGAGCATGGCAGGGTGCTGCGCGACAATGAATTCGGGCGGCAAGACGAAGATGCCTCAAGGCGAGACTTCACCGTGAACGCCATGTACTACGACCCCAGCACGGAAACCGTGTGGGACTACCACCATGGCATGGAAGACCTGCGTGCGCGAGTGCTGCGCATGATTGGAGAACCAAGCCTGCGCTACCGCGAAGACCCGGTTCGAATGCTGCGTGTAGTGCGTTTTGCAGCCAAACTGAATTTCGAGATTGAACCAGCTACCTACGCTCCCATCGCCGAGTTGTCTGACTTGCTGCGCAATGTGCCTGCCTCGCGGCTGTTTGATGAAATGCTGAAGCTGCTGATGAGCGGTTCGGCCATGGCCTGCTTGAAAGGCTTGCGGGAAGCTGGATTGCATCATGGTGTATTTCCCTTGCTCGATGCAATTCTGGAACACCAACGCGGTGAACCCTTCCTGACCGAGGCTTTGGCCCGCACCGACAAACGCGTAAAAGAAGGCAAGCCACTCAGCCCTGGCTTCCTGTTTGCCTGCTTGTTGTGGCATTTGGTGCTTGAAAACTGGGAGAAAAAACTAGAACAGGGGGAACTGAAATTCCCGGCGCTGTTTGCCGCGATGGACGATGTACTGGCCGAACAGGCCGAGCGCACGGCCATTCCGCGTCGCCTAACCGGCGACATGCGCGAAATTTGGGCATTTCAACCACGTTTCGAAAAACGTGCCGGCAAGGCGCCATTCCGCATGCTGGAGCAACAGAAATTCCGGGCATCGCTCGATTTCTATGAATTGCGTGCCATGGTGGGCGATGTAGACGCCGATGTTGAATTGGCCGAATGGTGGCGCGAATTCAGCGATGGCGATGTGAACAACCGCCAGAACATGCTGGACGCCCTGCGCGGGACACCCGCAGGTACCGATGGAGCAGCCAAGAAAAAACGTCGGCGCAGGAAACCCAAAGCAGGCCCAAGTACGATTGGTGCTGGCCAGGGACAGCAGGGCGAGTGAACCACGAAGTGAGCCATACATTGTGCTATTTGGGCTTGGGTGGCAACTTGGGGCATCCCATGGCCCTTTTCGACGAAGTGGTCGGGCATTTTCGAACCCATTTCTGTGCGCAAGCGGTGCGGGAATCGCTGCGGTTTGAGAGTGCCCCTGTGGATGCGACAGGTCCGAACTATGTGAACTCCGTGCTGGAATTGATGTGGCAAGGAGATGCAGAACAACTGTTACACGAATGCATAGCAATTGAGTCACAATTGGGACGGATTCGTACCACGCGCAATGCCCCACGCCCCATCGACGTTGATGTGCTCTTGTTTGGTCAGGAAACCGTTAATACTTCACAACTGACAGTGCCACACCCACGCATGCACCTGCGGCGCTTTGTACTGGAGCCGCTGTTGCAGTTAAACCCGGAAATTGAAATCCCGGGCCTGGGCCCGGCGAGAAACCATTTGCCAGGCACTCTGGACCAGATCGTCAAGGCAATTTGAACTTTTTTTCCAATACCAGCCTCACCCCTGCGCTACACTGAGGCCGCGCGCAAGCCACCCACCGGAGAGTAAAACTTGTTGTCACAAAAGTATCGCCACATCGTGATTGAAGGCCCAATTGGCGTGGGAAAAACCTCGCTGGCCCGACTGATCGCCCAGCGATTTCAGGCAGAGCTGTTGCTCGAGAAGCCTGAAGACAATCCGTTTCTTGAGAAGTTTTACCAAGAACCCGCCCGTTACGCCCTGCCCACCCAGTTGTTTTTTTTGTTTCAGCGCATTGGGCAGCTGCGGGATTTGACCCAGCGGGATTTTTTCGAAAACATGGTGGTCAGCGACTTCCTGCTGGAAAAAGACCGCATGTTTGCCGGCCTGACGCTGGATGAGGAAGAGCTGAAGCTGTACCAGCAAATTTATCAACACCAAAGCCCACAAACCAGCGTGCCGGATTTGGTGATTTACCTGCAAGCCTCGCCGCAAGCACTCATTGAACGGGTGCAAAAACGCGCAACGCCCTATGAGGTGAACATCACCGAGGCGTATTTGTCCCAGTTAAGCGATGCATACAGCCGGTTTTTCTACCACTACGACGACGCACCCTTGTTGATTGTGAACACCGAGCATTTAAACCCGGTTGATCATTCCGAAGATTTTGATTTGTTGTTGAACCAGATTGACGGGATGAAAGGTCGACGCGAGTTTTTCAACTGGTCTGAGTAACACCTACCCCTCACGAGAGCACACCATGAGCGCACAACCCCAAGCCGCTGCCAACAGCACCCGCAAGGCTGTTACCTTGCCCGCGTTGCTTGAGATGAAAAAAAATCAGGAAAAAATCGCCATGCTGACCTGCTACGACGCCTGCTTTGCCAGCGTACTCGATGCAAGCGGCGTGGATATTTTGTTGATTGGCGACTCTTTGGGCATGGTACTGGCAGGTATGCCTAGCACCCTGCCTGTGACCATGGACATGATGGAATACCACACGCGCTGTGTGGCCGCAGGCAATAAAAATGCATTTGTGGTGGCTGATATGCCATTTGGCAGCTACCAGGAAAGCGTAGAACAGGCCTACCGCAATGCAGCCAGGCTAATGGCAGCAGGCGCGAACATGGTGAAACTCGAAGGCACTGCATGGCTGGCCCCGACCGTTGAATACCTGACCACACGCGACATTCCCGTGTGTGCCCATTTGGGCCTGACGCCGCAATCGGTCAGCGCCTTGGGCGGTTATCGCGTGCAGGGCCGCGATGCCAAAGCCGCGAAAATACTGAAAACCAATGCCAAGGCCATGCAGGAGGCTGGCGCCCAAATGGTGCTGTTTGAACTGATCCCCGGCAAACTTGCAGCGGACATTTCCAAAAGCCTGACGGTACCCACTATCGGCATTGGCGCCGGGGTTGATTGTGACGGACAAGTTTTGGTGCTACACGACATGTTGAATGTTTTTCCGGGCAAAAAACCGAAGTTTGTGCGCAATTTCATGGATAATCAGCCCTCGATTCAAGCTGCCGTGCAGGCCTATGTGTCTGCGGTGAAAGACAAAACCTTTCCCACAGCAGAACACACATTCTGAGTATTTGATGAGACAGATTTCTTCAATTTCCGAGCTGCGCGATCAACTGCGTGGCCAAAACCGGGTGGCTTTTGTGCCCACCATGGGCAATTTACACGAGGGCCACATGTCCCTGATGCGAATTGCTGCCAAACACGGTGACCCCGTGGTGGCGAGCGTGTTTGTGAACCGATTGCAGTTTGGCCCCAATGAGGATTTCGACAAGTACCCGCGCACCATGCAGGAAGACGCGGAAAAACTGGAAAAAGAACAGGTGTATGTGATGTTTGCGCCCACCGAGCGCGACCTGTACCCCGAGCCACAGGATTACCGTGTAAAGCCGCCCGACGACCTGGGTGGCACATTGGAAGGTGAATTTCGCCCCGGTTTTTTTGAAGGCGTGAGTACGGTTGTCACCAAGCTGTTTAATTGCGTGCAGCCCAAAGTGGCAGTTTTTGGCAAAAAAGACTACCAGCAGCTGATGATTATTCGGCGCTTGGTGGCCCAACTGGCCATGCCCATTGAAATTATCGCAGCGCCCACCGTGCGGGCAGAGGATGGCTTGGCCCTCTCTTCGCGCAACCGCTACCTGAATGAGCAAGACCGTGCCGAAGCGCCGTTTTTGTATCAACTTTTGAATGATCTCTCGAATCAGGTAAAATCGGGTCGCCCGAATTTGGACCAGTTGGTACAATTGGAGCGCATTTGCGCAGACACACTGGCGAACCGTGGCTGGAAGCCCGATTATTTTGAGGTACGCAGGCAAGCAGACCTGCAACGCCCCACCGATGAAAACCTGTCCGATCAAACGCCGCTGGTTATACTGGCCGCGGCCAAGCTGGGTCAAACCCGCCTGATCGACAATCTGGAGATTGACTAATGTATCGTGAGATGTTGCTCGGAAAAATTCACCGAGCCAAAGTAACCCACTGCGAACTGCA
>JAHJCM010000212.1 GCA_018812945.1 Gammaproteobacteria bacterium
CAGCACATTGGAGACCGACACATGAAATCATTCAACGGCAAAGTTGCCGCAATCACTGGCGCCGCATCTGGCATGGGCCGTACTCTTGCCCTTCAACTGGCCAAAGACGGCTGCCATGTGTCCATCTCTGATGTTGACACCAAAGGCCTGGCCGAAACCGTGAAACTGGTGAAAGCAGCGGCCCCCAATGTCAAGGTCACCAGCCAGCAACTTGACGTCTCCAACCGCGAGGCCATGTACGCTTGGGCCGATCAAACCGCCAAAGACCACGGCAAGGTTAACCTGATTTTCAACAATGCGGGCGTGGCCTATGCAACCCCGGTTGAACACATCGACTACGACAAGTTTGAATGGATCATGGGCATTAACTTCTGGGGCGTGGTTTATGGCACCAAGGCATTCTTGCCACACCTGAAAGCATCGGGCGAAGGCCACATCATCAACACCAGCAGCTTGTTTGGCCTGTGTGCACAACCTACCCAAAGCACGTACAACGCCACCAAGTTTGCCGTGCGCGGTTTCACTGAAAGCCTGCGCCAGGAACTGGACATGATGAACTGCGGCGTGTCTGCCACCAGCGTTCACCCCGGCGGCATTAAAACGGCGATTGCCCGCAAAAGCGTGGCCTCCCCTGAAATTGAAGAGTTCACTGGTGCTGACTCTGAACAGGGCAAAGAATTCTTCGAGAAGTTCTTCATTACCAGCGCCGAAAAAGCGGCCGACATTATCTTGAAGGCGGTGAAAGGCAACAAGCGCCGAGTGCTGGTTGGCCCCGACGCTGTCGCCATGGATGCGATGGTACGTACGCTGCCTGAAACCTACCAAGCCATCATCGTGGGTCAAATGAAAAAAATGCGCGACAAGCAAATTGCCCGCAAAAAGCGCAAAGCTGCAGAAAAGCAAACACAGAGCGCATAACAACGCCTTTGGACTTTGACAGCGAAACGCGGTTAGTCTTAAGACTGCCGCGTTTTTTTATTGGGGACTTGATTTGAGTTCAACGAACATTCAAAAAACCTTGCTGCTGGTTGGCGCTACCGGTGTGGTGGGTCACCATGTGTTAGCACAAGCCTTGGCTCACCCGCAGGTGGGCAAGGTGGTCGCACTAACCCGCAAGCCACTGACGCCTCACCCGAAATTGCTCAACCAGTTAATCGACTTCAATGCCATCCCCGAAGAAGCACCGTGGTGGCGAGCCGATGCGATCATTTGCACCTTGGGCACCACCATCAAAGTGGCCAAAACCGCTGAGCAATTCCGCTTTGTCGACTACACACTGGTGGCCCAGTTTGCTTCATTGGCCGCCCAACATTCAGTGCCGTGCTTCGTGCTGAATTCAGCCATGATGGCGAACGCCAAAGCGAAAGGTCTGTACTTGCGCACCAAAGGCGAGGCTGAACAAGCTGTTAAAAATTCCGGCATTCCGAGCGTGGTCATTGCACGCCCTGGTTTACTCGACGGTCAGCGTGAAGAATTTCGCCTTGGCGAAGAAATCGGCTTGGTGGCCAGCCGCTTGTTCAACCCGCTTTTACCCAAGCGTTTGCGCAGCGTGAAAGTGGAGAAGCTGGCGAATGCCATGCTGCAAGAAGCATTGAAAGCCGAACCTGGCGTGAAAGTGCTGGAGTCTGAGGTTTTCCAGGCTGACGCGGTATGATTGTGGCAATAAATTCACAATTCCAATACATCACGCCATGGCCAACATTCTGTTGATTGACGACGCGAACACCATCCGAAAAGTATGCGCCCACATTTTGACCCAATCCGGTCATGTGGTGCGCACTGCAGCGAGCGCTGAAGAAGGAATCCGAGACATTGTCGACAGTGGTGCGCCCGACTTGATCATCACCGACATTGACATGCCAGGCATGGACGGGCTGGAGCTGTGCGATCGAATCCGAAAAACCGGCGCCACAGTGCCGATTGTGGTGATTACCTCTTACTCCGACAAAGACATGATCCAACGGGCAAAAGCCCTGGGCCTGGCGGGCTGGTTGCTAAAACCGGTGACGCCTGAGGCGCTGATACAAAAAACAAACTCAGCCTTGGGTGCCGCTTGATTTCGGCTCAGTTTTAACCTAAGAGGCGACCTTGGTCAGCAAACCTTTCAAGGCGCTCAAGCGATCTTTCGGACTCATTTTCGGGGTGTCATCGGGCAGGTCTTTGTCGGTTTCCAGCTGAAGTTCTTTGATAAACCGCGATGGAAAACAACTTACCAATTCGCGCGCCTTCTTGCGCTTCCTGCACCACGTAATGTTCAGGCTTCGCTGTGCACGGGTCACTCCTACATACATCAGGCGGCGTTCCTCCTCCAGCCTGTCATCGGTCAATTCCCGCCCCTCTCCTTCGCCGAAGCTGGGCAAAATACTTTCTTCGCAACCAATCAAAAACACATGAGGAAATTCAAGTCCTTTGGCAGCATGCAGGGTGCTTAGTTGCACTGCATCGGGGCGTGTGCCGTCGTCTTGGCGATCCAGCATGGTCATCAAAGCCACCTTCTGGGTCAGGTCCAGCAGGGTTGAACCTTCCTCCTCGCCTTTGTCGCCCATCCACTTCACAAAGTCGAGTACGTTTTGCCACTTGGCTTGTGCACCGCGCTCGTCTTGCTGCTCGTAAAGCCACTCCTCATATTTGATGGTACTCAACAATTCATTGAGCAAATCACGCGCAGGTTCTCGCTGTGCCCGGTATTCCAGTTTGTTGATGAAGGTTCCAAAAGTGCGCAAGGCGTCGACCATGCCTGCATTCAAGTGGCTTTCTGCACCGGTTTCAAACAAGGCCTCAAACAATGAAACACCACGTGTTCCAGCGTAAGTGCCCAAGGCCTCCAGTGTTTTCTGACCAATCCCACGCTTGGGCGTAGTCACTGCACGAATAAATGCGGGGTCATCGTCCTGATTCACGAGCAGGCGCAGATAGGCAATCACATCCTTGATTTCAGCGCGTTCAAAAAAACTTTGCCCGCCGCTCAAAATGTACGGAATTTTCTGGCGGCGCAAAGCCTGCTCCAGAATACGCGCCTGAAAGTTGCTGCGGTACAAAATAGCGTAGTCACCATATTTGGCGCGGCGCTCAAAGCGGTGGCCGCTCAACATCATGGCCACTTGCTCGGCTTCATGCTCATCGTCGGCCATCGGTGTAATCACGATGGGTTCGCCCGGGCCATGATCACTCCACAGCGTTTTCGGAAACAGCTTGGGGTTATTCTCAATCAAGCGGTTGGCTGCTTGCAAAATGCGCAAGGTAGACCGGTAATTCTGCTCCAGCTTGATGACTTTCAGCTGCGGGTAATCCTCCGTCAGTTGGCGAAGGTTTTCAATCGTGGCGCCCCGCCAGGCATAAATGGCCTGGTCATCATCGCCCACCGCGGTGAACATGGCGCGTGGCCCTGCAATCAAGCGCAACAAATCGTACTGACAAGCGTTGGTGTCTTGCACCTCATCGACCAACAAGTACCTCAATCGGTTTTGCCAACGGTTACGCACTTCATCATTGCTGGCCAACAGCCGGGTGGGCTTTAAAATCAGATCGTCAAAATCCACGGCCTGGTACGCGGCCAATGTGGCCTCGTAACTCTTGTACAGGCGCGCAATTTGGCCTTCATCGTCCGTAGTCGCCTGGGCCAGCGCCGCATCGGGGTCAACAAGGCCGTTTTTCCACAGTGAAATAACACTTTGCGCCTTGCGTATCAACTGCTTGTCGGTGGTGCCATACAGCTGTTGAACCAAGCCGTAGGTGTCGGTGGCGTCCAGAATCGAGAAGCGCGCCTTCAGCCCGGCGTGCTTGTGTTCTTCCCGCAAAATTCGAATACCCAGGCTGTGGAAAGTACACACCAACAAGCCTTTGCCTTCATTGCCATGCAGCAACTTGGCCGCGCGCTCCTCCATTTCCTTCGCTGCTTTATTCGTGAAAGTAACCGCGGCAATATTTTTGGCACTTACACCTTTGTTTTGAATCAGGTGCGCAATTTTCTGGGTAATCACCCGGGTTTTACCCGAGCCCGCTCCCGCCAGTACCAGGCAGGGGCCATCCACATAATTCACAGCTTCGCTTTGGGCTTTGTTCAGACCAACAGACATACAGGGGGGAAACTCCAGGGGAAGGCATTACTGTACCAGAGGGCACTTACAAATCGACCGGGTCCACTTCCAAAAACCAGCGCACGCTGCCGGGCAGCTCGTGCAATTGCGCCAGCCACAGAGTAAGAAACCGGTGCAAGGCAGGCCGCGATTCGCTTTCAATCAGCATTTGCGCCCGTTCAATCCCGCCTACCCTAACCACAGTCAACGGCACCGGGTCACACATAAAAACAGGATTGTCAGCATCCACCAAGGGTTCACCCAGCTCCCTCGCCGTGCTTAAAAACTGCAGGCAATTGGCCAGTTTTTTGTGGTCTGCCCGAATGGTGGCTTGGTGGGAAAATGGTGGCATGCGGGCATCTTTGCGGGCCTGCATTTCGTGACTGGCAAAGCTTTCGTAATTGTGTGCTTTCAAGGCGTCGAACAAAGGGTGCTGGGGGTAACGGGTTTGCACCACCATGCGGGCATCGCCGGCGCGGCGCCCGGCCCGGCCGGCCACTTGCATCAACTGGGCGAACAGGCGTTCGGGCGCGCGGTAGGCATGCGAATACAGCGAGGCATCCACATTCAAGGCCAACACCAAGGTCACATTGGCAAAATCGTGCCCTTTGGCAATCATCTGCGTACCCACCAGTACATCGGCTGCTCCGCTGTGTGCCTGTTGAAGCAATGCTTCCATTTGCCCTTTGTTGCGGGTGCTGTCCGCATCAATGCGCAAAATATTGGCTGTGGGCAACAGGCCAGCAAGGGTTTCTTCAATCCGCTGGGTTCCACGGCCAAACCCGGTCAAGTCCTGATTGCCACAGGTGGGGCAATGCGTGGGCACCCGCTGGCCAGCGCCGCAATGGTGGCAACGCAGCATGCGTTCATTCTTGTGCCACACCATGTGAGCTGTGCAATGGTCGCAATTGGCCACCCAGCCGCAGGCATTGCACACCATTTGTGGGGCGTACCCCCGGCGGTTCAAAAACACAATGCTTTGTTTGCCGGCCTCGAAGTTTTGCACCAGCGCCTGCATGGCTGGTTCGCTCAACCCTTCCTTGGCCGGAAAGTTGGCCGTGTTGATCAACTCCACTTTCGGCAGGCTGGCACCCAGCACCGCGCGTTTCTTCAAACTCAGGCGCTTGTACGCCCCCTGTTCGGCTTTCAGCCAGCTTTCGAGAGCAGGAGTGGCCGAGCCCAGTACGATGGGCACCTTGCGCTGTTTGGCCAGCATCAGGGCCAAGTCGCGGGCATGGTAACGCATGCCGTCTTGCTGTTTGTAGGAAGGGTCATGTTCTTCGTCCACCACAATCATGCCCAACCGGGGGAGCGGAGTCAGCACACCCAGCCGAGTTGCAATGATTACATCGGCGACACCTGTGGCGGCTTCGAACCACGCTTTGGTTCTGGTCAGTTCAGCGAGATTGCTGTGCATCACTACTACACGGTGAGGAGCAAGCCGTTCTTTGTACAGGGCCTGTGCCGCCGGGGTCAGGTTGATTTCCGGCAACAGCACCAACACCTGCTCGCCACACTTCAAGCGTTCTTCCACGGTGTGCAGGTACACCTCCGTTTTGCCACTGCCAGTTACTCCATAGAGCAGAAAGGGGTTAAAGCCTTTGGCATTGGCCAGCTGCGCTACAGCGTCCAGTTGTTCGGCATTCAGCTCCGGCTTTTCAAGTTTGTCGATTTTGGTTTTGTTGACTTTGGCACTGGTGTCTGGATCGGTACGCTCCGCCAGCAACTTCTTGGCATGTTCTCGGGATTTGGCCACCATCACTGGCTCTTCTCCGCGGGCGTTTAAAACCCGCAAAGCCTTGGGCAAGGCCTCAAGCGCGATCATGCCCAAAGGGTGGTGATAATACTTGGCTGCAAATTCAATCAAGGCCTGCCACTGGGCGCTCAGGCATTCACCTTGGTCCAACACCGAGTGCACGGGTTTGATGTTCTCGGCCAATTGCTGATCGGGAGCAACACCCTGAACCAGCCCGATTCGATGCTGACGCCCCCACGGCACAATGACACGCATTCCAAATCGGGGCATGTGTTCACTGTGCCATTGGTAAGTGAAAGCTTTGGGAAGCGGTGCAGCAACCAACACATTCACCAGCAAAGTATGTCCCTTGATCGGGTTAGATGACGTGTTTTTGTTTGGGTCTGTCTTCACAGCTTACTTTAAGTTCATGGACTAGCTGGCTTGAATTAAACGGAATACAAATTTTTTAACAGTCAATGTGGATAACTTTGTGGACATCCGTGGAAATAATCCACGGGTGTGCTACAGGATGTGAGCATTCATGTAAAGTACAAATTTTGTAAAATGCTTTTTTTCTGTTTTAAAACAATAACTTAAATGATACGCCTGCTTTTCCATTCGTCGTGCAATGCAAAATAATGTTTCTTCTGCCTTGCGCCAAAAATGTGCATAAGTCCAAGTTTTTACTGCCTTTGTTTGCGGCTATAGGCATGTACAGCGTTCACCATCACTTCAACGCTGTCCGGGTTGGTGAATTGGGAAATTCCATGCCCCAAGTTGAACACATGACCTGCACCTGCTTGTGGCACCCCAAAACTCTCGAGTGCCTTGGCCACTTCAGCTTCAATTTGAGCTGGCTCTGCAAACAACACATTGGGGTCGAGGTTACCCTGAATGGCACAACGGTCGCCGATTCGTGCACGGGCCTGGCCCAGGTTCACGGTCCAGTCCACCCCCACGGCGCTGGCACCACTCGATGCAATGTCTTCCAGCCACAAACCACCACCCTTCGTGAAGACGATGGAGGGAATGTTTTCCGTAAAGCCGCCGCGGTTGGCCTGCAAGGGCAAACTGGCTACAATTTGTTTGATGTAATTCAGGCTGAACTTCTGGAATGCACCATCAGCCAGGGCACCACCCCAGCTGTCAAAAATCATCACTGCCTGGGCACCCGCGTCAATTTGCGCTCGCAAGTATTGGCTCACGGCTTCCGTGGTCACTTCAAGAATACGGTGCATCAGGTCTGGCCGCTTGTACAGCATGGTTTTGACCTTGCGAAAATCGCTGCTGCCACCGCCTTCAACCATGTAACAAGCCAAAGTCCAAGGGCTTCCTGAAAAACCAATCAGCGGCACACGCCCACCCAAGGCACCCCGAATGGTGCTGACTGCGTCTGTCACATAGCGCAGGCTGGTGCCAATGTCAGGCACCGCCAGTTTGGCCACATCGGCCTCAGTAACCAGCGGGCGCTCAAACTTGGGTCCTTCCCCTTCTGCAAAGTAAAGGCCCAAACCCATGGCGTCAGGCACGGTTAGAATGTCCGAGAACAAAATGGCAGCATCCAGCTTGTAGCGCTCCAGCGGCTGCAAGGTCACCTCACAAGCTGCTTCGGGGTTGGTGCACAAACCCATGAAATTGCCAGCTTTCGCGCGTGTTGCCCGGTACTCAGGCAAATAGCGGCCTGCTTGGCGCATCAGCCAGACAGGGGTGTACTCAGTGGCTTCGCGGCGCAATGCACGCAGAAAGGTGTCGTTCTTGACGGGCTGAAAACTGCTCATGTTCGTAAGTGCTTCTTGTATAAATTCAAACTAAAAACAGACGCTGGTGTTCGGTTTTCAAACAACGGTCCATCACAAAGGGTAAACCCGCCGCCCGGGCTTTGGCTTGCACCAGGTCGTTGCGAATACCCTGCTGCAACCACACTGCGCCGGCACCCACATTCATGGCCTGGGCCAATACATCGGGGGTGTGTTCAGCACGGCGAAACACATCCACCACATCAATCTTCAAACCGGTTTCCGCGATCGCTGTTTTCAAATCGGGGTAACAGGTTTCGCCCATCAAGCCACTGGGCCGCCCTTGCAAAGCCGGGTTAATTGGCAAAATTCGATAACCCTGCGACTGCAGGTACTTGGCCACGAAAAAACTTGGCTTGTGGGCCTGCGAGGAGAAACCTACCACGGCGATCGTTTTGGTGTTTTCGAGCAGTTGCTTCAGTTCAGCGTCTTGCATGCGCATTCTTCCAGCGGTTTCCCGCTTAAGCTCAAGTTTCGAAGGTCTCCATTGTGCCTGAAAAACCGGTACTTCGGATCCAGCCCAGGCCATCACGGGTGCCTGCCTTGGGCCGATACTCGCAACCCATGTGCCCGTTGTAGCCCAACATTTTCAAATGCGCATACACCGGCGCGTACTCACTGGCCCCTGGCTCGTCGCGATTGGGTACTCCCGCAAGTTGCATGTGCTTCACGCGCCCAGTGGGTAAGTATTCGCTCAGTGCATTTAGCACCTCGCCTTCGGTGCGCAGGCAATGATACAAGTCCATTTGCACACCCAGGTTGGGCTGGTTCAAGCGAACCAACAGTTCATGGGCGTCGGCCTGGCGACTTAACAGGTAACCAGGCACATCAAACCGGTTAATCGGTTCAATTAACCAGTCAATTGCCTCAGCTTTCATGGTGCTGGCCAGCCACAACAGGTTTTCTTCATAGCAATCCCAAGCGGCCCGCATACTGCTGTCATCGCTCAAATCGACCACGCCTGCCAGCACATGCACCTTCCGCACACCCAACACCTTGGCGTAATTCACTGCCACTTCGATAGACTGCTTGAACTCGTTGCGCCTGGCAGATGAACTGGCCAACCCACGATCGCCTTTGCCCCAATCACCTGCTGGTGCGTTAATCAACACCCATTGCACGCCGGCCTCGAGCGCTTTGTCGCGCAACAGTTCAGCAGAATAATCGTAAGGAAACATGCACTCTGCATGCCTGAACCCGTCCTGTGCACAAGCACCCAATCGGTCCTGGAAATCGAACTCGGTGTAAAGCCAACTCAGGTTGGCCGTCAACTTCATACTTCAAACACCAGATGCGGGTTGAAGAATGGATTCTCAAAAGCCTGCGGCGTCACCTGCACTTGCCCACGCTCCATTTTTCGAGCTTTGCCTTTTTTGCGAACATAACCACGCGGATTCACCAACACGCGGGTTTGACCACCATTGTTGTGAACGGTGTAATCGAAGGAGTCATGCATATGGCCGTGCACCCACACATCGGCTTTGCCCATCAAACGACTCAGGTCAGATACAAACGCCGCGTTGATCGGGCTTAAGTTAAAGCGTGGGTGAATACTTTGCGGGTGTGGCGCGTGATGAGTAATCACCACGGTTTTCCCATCAAACGGTGAAGCCAGTGCAGACTCCAGCCAATCGATATTCTGGTAGTGCAAATCGATGCCCATGTTTGGGGAAAACTGTTTGCCGCGCATGCGGATTAACTTGTAATCCGGCAAAAACGCCTTGGCCACAAGCTCGGCACCAAACCGCCAACCGGGCTGAATATTGAAATCGGTCCACAAGGTACAACCCAAAAAACGCACGCCCTTAATCACCACGCTGGTGCGCTGCAGGTAATTCAATTGCTTCTTCGCGGCCAGTTCAAACAAATGGTCGTCAAGAATTTCAATGTCGTGGTTGTAATACTCGTGATTGCCTGCCACATAAATGTGCTGTTTCTCTCCCAAGTCTGCCAGGGCATTCAAGCCCTGAGTGCCTTGGTGAATGTCACCGGCAAGGATCATCAGATCCACGTCCTCAGCAGGTTGTGGAACAGCCGCCAAAGCGGGGAAGTGGCGCATCGTTTCCAGATGCAGGTCAGAATACAAGGCGATTTTCATGCCTTTATTCTAACCTGTAGAGAATTCAAAGCGGATTACACACCCTCAGTCGCCAACGCACTTCCCATCTGTTCAATGCACCGCAAAATATGATCTTCCAGAATTTTGCAGGTGATATGCCGCCAGTCCAGGCGATTGATGAATACCAGGCAATCATTTTTGGGATCGACTGCGAACCAGGAGGGAATGGGTGTCGATGCGCCCATCTCGCGATTGGCTTGCAACACTTTCTTGGCAGCGGCCAGGTTGTCCACGCAAAAACGTTTCAATTCAATGTGAATATCAACCCAAGTAATGCCTTCCATCTCCCCGTGTTGCAGCAATACAGCTTGGTCGTTGAAGAAAAACACGCGACCCTGAGGGGTCATGTTGCTTGGGCGACTCTGTTGAAGGTCTTTCAACAAATCATCGAATTTCTGATACATAAATGGCTCCTTGATTGCCATTTATGTTGCGAATCCCCGCACGTAGGTTCCACCGGGTTTCACAATGGGTCCGCTCAAGAAAAAAGCCACGGCTTTTTACCGTGGCTTGTCTCTGGCTTTTCAACCTTGTACTGCTTAGCGTACTTTTCTCAAGCGCTTGATGGCTTGCAACTGTGCAATCGCGGAAGCCAATTCAGCTTGTGCTTGAGCATAGTCAATGTCCGCACTGCGATTGGCCAACGCCTCTTCAGCCAAACGCTTGGCTTCTGTGGCTTTGGCTTCATCCAGGTCGCTGCCGCGAAGGGCTGTGTCTGCAAGAACGGTCACGGAGTTGGGTTGTACTTCCAACACGCCACCATTCACAAACACCACTTCTTCTTCAGCCTGACCTGCAATCTTGATGCGAACTGTACCGGGCTTGATGCGTGTAATCAGCGGAGTGTGGCGTGGGTA
>JAHJCM010000023.1 GCA_018812945.1 Gammaproteobacteria bacterium
AACACGCTGCGTATGGTCTTTGTCCGATTGACTGGAACCAATCACCATCACCCGGTTTGCCCCCAGATGGATTGCGGGGCTAATTGGGGCCAATTGGCGAATAGAACCATCGCCAAAATGCTCCATCTGCCCTTCGATATTTAGTTTCACTGCTGGAAATACAAAAGGAATTGCTGCAGAGGCCAACAGATGCTCGACAGTGATCCGATCGGGCAATGCCACCCTTTGCGTTCTGGCCCAGCTTTCAATGGCCTTCTGGGTTTGAAAGAAGGTTACGCTGCGACCAGAACTGTAGCTGGATGCAGTCACTGCCAAAGCGTGAATGGTGCCGTTTTCAAGTGCTTCATCCAGCCTTCGAAAATGCAACAACTCGTGCATTAAGTGCGAGAGAGGGGAATTGTCGAGCAGGCACTTGGGGCGCTTGCGAAGCATCCAGCCAATCGAAAGTGCAGACAACCAGCGTGCACCGGTGCGAATAATACCCAAAGAGTCTGAGCGGAATACTTGATCTGAACTGAAGTTTTCCCAGACTTTGAGCATGCGGTCCGTAGACTGATAAAAGTTGCGACCTGCACAAGCCAAGGCTGCCGCATTAATTGCACCAGCCGAAGTACCGCACAAAATTTTGAATGGAAAATCGAATTCGCGTTTGTTTTCTTGCTCAAACCACTTGGCAAGCTGATGCAAAACACCCACCTGATAAGCGGCCCGTGCGCCGCCGCCTGACAACACCAGTCCGGTGATGTCATCATGCTCTTCACTGTGAAATGTGTCTTGATCGCTCATGAAACCATTGTGCGACACATTTCGAATAAGTTAAAACAAAAACAGGCGTGTCTTGCACGCCCATTTGTTGTTTTAAAGCGCTACTTTTAAAGCGAACTGACCCGCTCAGAATTCGCGTCGAGAACAGCCAGTGCAGTCATGTTGACGATACGACGTACCGTAGCCGACGCCGTCAAAATGTGTACAGGTTTGTCTGAACCCAGCAAAATTGGCCCCACAGCAATACCGTTACCTGCAGCCGACTTCAGCAAATTGTATGAAATATTGGCTGCATCAATATTTGGACACACCAGCAAGTTGGCTTCACCGGTCAAGGTAGAACCCGAGAAGATGGTGTTACGCACCTGCTCGTCGATGGCACAATCACCGTGCATTTCGCCGTCGACTTCCAGCCAAGGGGCAATGTTGCGAAGAATCTGGAGCGCCTCGCGCATTTTCACAGCCGAAGGCTGATTGCTCGACCCGAAGTTGGAATGCGAGAGCAAGGCTGCTTTAGGCTGAACACCCAAACGCAGCATTTCTTCGGCAGCCATCAAAGTAATCTCGGCAATTTGCTCAGCCGTTGGATCGTAATTCACGTGCGTGTCGACCAAAAACACCTGACGGTTGGTCAACATCAGACCGTTCATGGCACCGTAGGTGTTGCAACCCGCGCGGCGACCCAACACTTGATCCACATAGTGCAAATGCAGCGAATGGGTACCAAAGGTACCGCAGATCATGCCGTCTGCATTGCCTTTGTGAATCATCATGGAACCAATCAAGGTGTTGCGGCGACGCATTTCTATTTTCGCGTAGGCCTCGGTCACACCCTTGCGCTTGGTCAAGTCGTGGTACATGCGCCAGTAGTCTTTGTAGCGCTCATCGTACTCGGGGTTGATCAACTCAAAATCTACACCAGGCTTGATACGCAGGCCGAAACGTTCCAGACGGCGCTCGATCACGGCTGGGCGACCAATCATGATGGGTTTGGCAATGGCTTCATCAACCACCACCTGCACCGCACGCATCACGCGTTCATCTTCACCCTCGGCGAAAACAATGCGGGAGGTTTGCGGCGTTTCGGCTACACAACGTTTGGCCACCGCAAAAATTGGCTTCATAAAGGTGCCAGAATGGTACACAAACTGCTGCAACTGGTCTTTGTAGGCTTCCAGATCAGCAATTGGACGTGTGGCCACATCGCTTTCCATGGCGGCTTTTGCCACTGCAGGCGCAATGTGCACGATCAGGCGGGGATCGAAAGGTTTTGGAATCAGGTACTCAGGACCAAAGCTTAAATTCTGCGTACGGTAGGCCGAAGCAACGACATCTGATTGTTCCTTGCGAGCCAGCTCGGCCACTGCGCGAACTGCCGCAATTTCCATTTCTTTGGTGATGGTGGTGGCACCCACATCAAGCGCACCCCTGAAAATAAAAGGGAAACACAACACGTTGTTTACCTGGTTCGGGTAGTCGGTACGGCCGGTACACATAATGGCGTCGTCGCGAACTTCCTTCACCTGTTCAGGCAGAATTTCCGGTGTGGGGTTGGCCAAAGCCAAAATCAGCGGCTTGGCTGCCATGGCTCGCACCATATCCTGTTTCAAAACGCCACCAGCTGACAAACCCAAAAACACATCTGCATCTTTGATGACATCGGCCAAAGTACGCGCATCGGTGTCTTGGGCAAACAGGTCTTTATCGGGATCCATGTTGGTGGTGCGGCCTTTGTAAACCACGCCATCAATGTCGGTGACCCACACGTTTTTACGCGGCAGACCCAACTCAACGAGCAACTCAAGACAAGCCAAGGCGGCAGCACCTGCGCCAGACACCACAAACTTCACTTCATCCAGTTTTTTACCGATTACTTCCAGGCCATTCAAAATGGCTGCACCCACCACGATAGCGGTGCCGTGCTGGTCATCGTGAAACACCGGAATATTCATGCGCCCGCGCGAGGCGCGTTCAACTTTAAAACAATCTGGCGCCTTGATGTCTTCCAGATTGATGCCGCCAAATGTCGGCTCAAGGGAAGCAATAATTTCAATCAGCTTGTCGGGGTCGTTCTCGTTGATTTCAATATCAAATACATCGATACCCGCAAACTTTTTGAACAGTACCGCCTTGCCTTCCATGACAGGTTTAGCGGCTAACGGACCAATGTTGCCCAAACCAAGCACTGCCGTGCCGTTGGTAACCACACCCACCAGATTTGCTTTGGCGGTGTATCGCACAGCGGTTGACGGGTCCGCCTCAATTTCTTCGCAAGCTGCTGCAACCCCGGGGGAATAGGCCAAAGCCAAGTCACGCTGGTTAACCAGGCTTTTTGTCGCCGAAATCTGCAATTTCCCAGGCTTTGGAAATTCATGATATTCAAGGGCGGCCTGCCTGAAGCGCTGATCCATTGGTTGAGCCATATAATCTTCTCTTTGAGGTGAACAACAGAACCGAAAATTATAGGCTCAGCCAGTGAAGCTGTCCCTAGGGGTTTCCACAAATCGCGCAACTTGTTGGCGCCACTCACTAACAATGGTGAAGAATTGAAGCAGTCCAGCCTTGGCAATCTTGTTCAACCCTTCCATGTCATGGAACTGGTGAATGCAGCAGACACCCTGCACAATCAGGGAAAACCGGTGATTCATCTTTCAATTGGTGAACCCGACTTTCCCATGCCCGAGCCAGTTGAACAGGCACTGGCCCAGGCTATTTCAGAACACAAAACCCGATACACAGCGGCTCTGGGCTTGCCAGAATTGCGTGAAGCCATCAGCCTGTATTATCAAACGAATTTTCAGGTTCAGGTGCCAGCCCACCAAATCGTGATCACCTCAGGTGCATCTGCCGCACTGATGTATGCCTGTTTGGCCCTGATCAACCCCACCGACAAGGTGCTGCTAACCGACCCCGGTTACCCCTGCAACAAAACATTTGTGCAAATGGCGGGTGGTATTCCTGATTTTGTACAAACCCAAGAGGCACACAACTTTCAGCCCAGTTGGGCTGATTTGTACAAACAATGGACGCCGCACACAGCAGGTGTGCTTTTGGCCTCGCCCAACAACCCGACTGGCACCCAACTTGGTGCTCAAGCCATGCAGGCAATTGTTCAAGGCGTAAGCACTCAGGGTGGTTTTGTAATTGTTGACGAAATTTACCAGTCGCTGTGCTATGACCACCCCGCGCAAAGTGTGCTCCAAGTAACCGGGGCACCCAGCGAACAAATACCTGTCGTGGTCATCAATAGCTTCTCAAAATACTTTGGCATGACAGGCTTACGCCTTGGGTGGATGGTGGTACCTGACACCCTGCTACCAGCCATTGAACGGTTTGCCCAGAACCTGAGCATATGCCCCAACACGCCCGCGCAATGGGCGGCTTTGGCCTGCTTTACGCCGGAAACGCTTGCGATTTGCGAAGAGCGGCGACGGGTATTCAAGGCTAGAAGAGACTTTGTGGTGACCGCACTTCCCAAAGCAGGCATCGAGTTACACTCGACACCTGACTCCGCATTTTATGTTTACGCCAAGTCGCCTTATGACAGCGAGCGCTATTGCAGGGAATTGTTGGAACAGGCTTTGGTGTGTGCTGTCCCCGGCAAGGACTTTTCCGAATTCCGGGGAAGCGAAATGATGCGGTTCTCGTATGCCAATTCGATGGACAATCTGGAAACTGCCATCGAACGGATACGACTTTTCAACAAAGGCCATTTGCCCTAGCGTTTAGCCTTCCGAACCAGCCACAGACACGGCAGATACTTTTTGGTTATTTTCTCGAGAGGCAACCAAGCTGCCTTGTTGATACGCTGAATCAATTCGCGATTTCAGCGCCAACACTTTGCCAGGATAACCACCATCGTTGCCGTGAATGGCTGCGCCGACATACCAGCGCAAACCAGCACTCACGGACCCCGTACGGCGGGTGTATTCGCGAATAATTTTCGCACCCACGCGCATGTTCATTTCAGGATTCAGTGGTGACCAGTCACCGGGTGACAAAGCCTCAAATTTGTCTTTGTGAATTTTGGGCATCACCTGCATCAAACCACGCGCACCCACCGGGCTAGCCGCAAAAGGATTGTAAGAGGACTCGATACCCACAATCGCGAGGATCAGGGTGGGCTCTACTTTCTCTTCCTTGCCAACCTTGTAGGCCAATCGAACAATAGACTCCACTGCCTCGGGCGATACGCTGTAGCGCTTGGCCAAATACGAGGAAATTTGACGCTGGCCTGCGGTCAGCGGTTTGCTCGAATCAATCGAATTGAACTTCACAGGCATCAGGTTTTTGGAACCCGACGGGGTCGCCGAAGCCTTGCTTGTGTTGTTAACCACCTCTGCCCCACCAGCCGCAAGGCCTGTGCTGAGCAAATCGATTTCAGTGGCGAAAATGGCCTGCACGGGGGCAGAAAAAAACACCTGACTGCGAAGTTCGGCGTTGGACAGTAAAATTGCGACTGCACCGGCCACCAGAACTGACGTTGCCACACCGAGACCGGTGACAGCATGTTTCAAAGATTGAAGTAAGCTCTGAGAATGGACCTGCTGGCCATTTACGCTCAGAACGGTTTCGTACTGCTTCATGCAACCTCCTCTGCTACGCAAACGCAGGCTTAACCCTGCATTGTTTGACTCAGCGGTGCATCTGCCTCCATTTTGTCCGTGAGGCAGAACGTTCTGCTTTAACCAACTACAACAAGTACTGCATGGTTAAAGCACTCTTAAGATGAAGTTAGGCTGACTTAAGTTCCCTCAAGTTTTGCCCTCCAACTGCGTTTGTGTGACTTAGGTGATACCTGTCACAAAGCTGACCGGATTCTAGGGTCAACCCGGGCAGGGGTCAATCCAAAATCTGGTAGAGTCTTTCTACTCAAAACAAGAACTTACCCCCATCGCTAGGCGTTATGCGCTTTTGGGGGGCTTGAAAAAGCCCTCTAGGTGTGGGTTGTAATTTCTTGTTAACTGTTCCTTTCGGACCACAAACAGGCAGTTTTTTTCACAATGCGATACAAGAACCTTCGAGACTTCATCGATTTACTCTACAAAGAAGGTGAACTTCAGCGAGTCCCCGAATCAGTCAGTCCAATTCTGGAGATGACCCATCTTTGCGACAAAGTTCTGCGCGCAGAGGGACCGGCGTTGTTGTTTGACGCGCCCCACGGCTATAAGCACCGCGTTCTGGGTAACCTGTTTGGAACACCAAAACGGGTGGCCATGGGCATGGGCGCCAGCAACACCGAGGCGCTGCGGGACATTGGCCGCACTTTGGCCTATCTGAAAGAACCTGAACCACCCAAGGGAATGCGAGACGCATTGGACAAGTTGCCTTTGGTGAAACAGGTGCTGTCGATGGCCCCCAAAGTGGTCAGTAAAGCACCGTGCCAAGAAAACGTAGTGGAAGGCCCCGACGTTGACCTGAATCAGATACCCATCTGGACTTGCTGGCCCGATGATGCAGCCCCTTTACTCACATGGGGTTTGGTGGTCACCAAAGGCCCCAATCGCAAGCGCCAAAACCTGGGTATTTACCGTCAACAACAAATAGGCAAAAACCGGCTGATCATGCGCTGGCTTGCCCACCGGGGAGGCGCGCTCGATTTTCGCGACCATGCACTGAAGTATCCCGGTCAACCTTTTCCAATTTCAGTGGCCCTGGGCGCAGACCCGGCCACTATTCTGGGTGCGGTCACGCCTGTACCTGACACCCTTTCGGAATACCAGTTTGCTGGTTTGTTGCGCGGCAGCCGCACCGAGCTTGTAGCCTGCAAAGGCAATGAACTACAGGTACCGGCTGAGGCTGAAATGGTGCTGGAAGGTCACATTTACCCCTATGAGCACCCAATTGCCGTAGCCGCCCGCAAAGGCAGAACCGACGGCGAAGTGCCCAAGATACGCGACGGTGTCACCGTGCTTCGAGAACCCCCACCTGTGCCCGAATACCTGAAGGGTTGGGACTGCGCACTGGAAGGCCCATATGGCGACCACACCGGTTATTACAACGAACAAGACTGGTTCCCCGTATTCACGGTGGACCGCATTACACTGCGCAACGATGCCATTTACCACAGCACTTATACTGGCAAACCACCCGATGAGCCTGCCGTATTGGGTGTGGCACTAAACGAGGTGTTTGTGCCGATACTGCAAAAGCAGTTCCCGGAAATTGTGGACTTTTACCTGCCTCCAGAAGGCTGCAGCTACCGCATGGCAGTAATTTCCATGAAAAAAGCATATGCCGGGCACGCCAAGCGAGTGATGATGGGCGCCTGGAGCTTTTTGCGCCAATTCATGTACACCAAGTTTATCGTGGTCGTGGACGATGACGTGAACGCGCGCGACTGGAAGGAGGTTATTTGGGCGATCACCACCCGGATGGACCCAGTGCGGGATACCGTGTTGATACAAAACACGCCAATTGACTACCTGGACTTTGCAAGCCCTGTGAGTGGCCTGGGCGGCAAAATGGGACTGGATGCCACCAACAAGTGGCCAGGTGAAACCAACCGTGAATGGGGCCGCAGCATTCAGCCCGACCCCAACCTGGATGAGCGTGTGCGAGAACTTATGAGTCGCTTGGGTCTGTAGAAGGCTCGGTCGCCGAACGAGAAGCCCAAGGGCTTCTCGTTTGAAACCAGAACACACCTGCTGCAAGAGCCACAGCGCCCAAACCTGCGCGCAAGGCCACTTGGGAAATGGGCTTTCGAAAACGCAACAGCGCTGTGGAGGCCAACATGCCAAGCAGGGGATACTTTTTTAAGCCCTCTTGCCAAAATTGACCACCCAAGCTTGCCACTGGACCCAGTGCGCGCATGTTGCGCTGCCCTAGCCAGCCACCAAACTGCCTG
>JAHJCM010000024.1 GCA_018812945.1 Gammaproteobacteria bacterium
GGGCTAACTCCTTGATTTGTTGACATTGATTCACCTTGTAGTTCAAAAGAAATAGTGAATGCGGCGATTTGGGTGCACGCGCATCGACTATTTCCCCTGATTTCTTTTTATGATTGTAACTGTAACCCGACCTTTTGCCACCGATACACACAGGATTGATTCATGTCAGAAAATGTAAGCCAGGAACGCACCGTGGTTTTTGTGTCAGACGGCACAGGCATTACGGCGGAAACCCTCGGCCACTCGGTGTTGTCCCAATTTGAAGGCATACGTTTCAAGCAAATTCGCATTCCCTTTATTGATTCAGAAGTGAAGGCAATTTCAGCCCGACAAAAGATCAATGACATTGCGAAATACGATGGCCAAAAACCCATCGTGTTCAGCACCCTGGTGAACACGGTCATCAACGACGTCGTGAAACAGGCCGATGGTGTGTTCATGGATTTGTTCCTCACTTTTGTGGAACCCTTGGAAAAAGAGCTGGACATCAAAAGCACACATCGCATTGGCAGGTCGCACACCATTGCTGACAACGAGCAGTACAAAAACCGGATTGAAGCGATTAACTACACACTGGCGCATGACGACGGTCAAACTCACAAGGACCTGCAGGCAGCCGATGTCATTTTGGTGGGTGTTTCCCGCTCAGGTAAAACGCCGACCAGCCTCTACCTCGCCATGCAATACGGTATCAAGGCTGCCAACTACCCCTTGATTCCTGAAGACTTCGAGCGAGGTGAATTGCCCGCAGCCCTGCCCCCATTCAAAGACAAGATTTTTGGACTGTCCATTTCGCCAGAACGCTTGAGCGAAATACGCAACGAACGTCGCCCGGGCAGCAAATACGCCTCGCTTGAAAATTGCAGGCAAGAGATCAAGGCGGCAGAGTTCATGATGCGCCGGGAGGGAATCAGTTGGCTTAGCTCGACCAGCAAATCCATTGAAGAAATTTCAACTACGATACTGCAGCAATTGAATTTGGGTTCCCCAATTTATTAAAACAAACTTTGTTGTGCCTCGATATCTTTCACTGGCTCATCAGACTGTTTCTTTTTACGACGAGGCAAAGGGTTGCCATTGCGGTTCGGGTTTCTTGAGCCGTGTTTTTCGTACACACGTTTTGATTCTTCAACAAAACCCTTGCGGTGTCTGAACTCGGTAATGTTGGAACGTGCTTTTGAAATGGCCGTGTCAGGGTCCACTACCGGCCAGGGGTAGTCCACTCCGATCATGCATCCGCACTCTTGCTGAATGAGTTGGGGCGTATTCCAGGGCTCCCCTATCCATGGATCGGGGATGTTTTTCAGCTCTGGTATCCAGCGCCTGATGAACACCCCATTGGGATCGTGATCTTTGGCCTGTTTTACCGGGTTGTATATGCGCAAGGTGTTAATGCCCGTGACGCCCGACTGCATTTGAAATTGCGGGTAGTGAATACCAGGCTCGTAGTCGAGAAATTCACGCGCCAACATGGGCGCCGTGTGTCGCCAATCCAGCCAGAGTTGGTAGGACGCAAATGCCACAAGCATCGCACGCATACGGAAGTTAACCCAACCTGTGGTACGCAACATCCGCATGCAGGCATCCACCATTGGAAAACCGGTACGCCCTTCGATCCACGCCAGCGCTTTTTGATTTTCTTCCGGGCTAAGCTCGGCGAAATTGCGCATGGCATTCAACCCACGGTGAGCTGATCGAAATTCAAGCTCGGGTTCGCTTTCCAGTTTTTGAATGAAGTGGCAATGCCAATGCAAACGGCTCTCGAACGACTTCAGGGATTGCTTCCACTGTGTTTGTGCTTTGGGTGGTAAATCGCTTTCTGCCAGTTGCTGACGCGCCTGGCCCAACACCTCCAGCACTTCCCGAATGGAAATTACACCAAAAGCAAGGTAAGGCGACAGGCGTGAGCAGGCTGATTCAGCGCTCAATGGGCTGGACATCTCGAAGCGGTAATTTATGCCGCGTTCGCTTAAAAACTCACTCAAACAGCGTTGTGCCTGTTGCCTGCCACCCCGCTGACGCAGGGTTTTGTCCGTTAAATGTTTGGGGTAAAAATGCACATACTGAGCCCATTGCGGCCAAAGTGAACAGTTCAATTGCACACAGGGCAAACCATTGGCTTCTAGTTGCTGCTGCAAGTTCTGCGGGAAATCAAACCAAGTGGTCTGAGGTAATTCTGAAAACTCTGGCGCGGGAAGTACTGGTTTGCGCATGGTTTCAAGCCAAAGCTTGCCCCATTCATCGCGAATTTCAAGTTTGCGCACCACGGCATTGTTGGGGAATTCAAACCAGGGCACGGCATGGTTTGCACACCAGGCTTTCACTTCCTTGTCACGCGCAAAGCTGGCCCAGTTACCAGTTTCCTCGTGGCTGTATATGCGGAGTTGCTGGCAACACAAGGCCAGTGTTTGCAAGGCCACTGGCGCATTTGCTTTGGCCAACAGCAAGGGCACATGCTCGGGCAATTGCTCCGCCAATTCCTGTAAACATTCACGGGCAAATTCAAAATGCTGGGGAGCACTGTCGGGCTGCTTGATCAGTTTGGGTTCAAGGCAGTACAAAGCCGCCACGCAACCATTGCTTTCCCTGGCGGCTGCAATCGCCGCATGCCAGGGAGCATGGTCGCTAAGGCGCAGGTCTTTTTTCAACCAAACAAGGTGCAGGTGCATGCAGCGAAATCCAGATACCACTGTTTAAGTGTACAGTGTATTTGATTTTACCGCCTTTGCCTGAATTGTTCAAATAAACACACTGCGCTGCTGCTGCCTACATTCAGGCTTTCAATGGTTTTGCTTTGTGGAATTCGAATGTGTTCACTGGCGCGGTCCAGCCAGGCTTGGCTTACGCCTTGCCCTTCGCTGCCGAATACCCACACACCCGCAGGTTTCAAATTGGCGTTGAACAGGTCAACGCTTTTGGGATGCAGGCTGGTCACGCGCACCGGTATTTTTGATTTAGCCGCTGAAAGCGCTTTCAGCAAGTCTTCTTCAGCGTGCAGCTGCAAGCCGAACTGAGCGCCCATACCTGCACGCAGTACCTTGTCACTCCACACCCAGGCGCTGTGGTCGCTCAATGCCACTTGCTGAATCCCAGCCGCTGCACAATTGCGCAACAGGGTGCCCACATTGCCTGGATCTTGAATGCCGTCCAGCAAGACAACATCCTGGTTTAAATCAATAGCTGCGCTGGCATTCACCGGTTTGAAAAAGATCATCGGCCCGGTGGGGGTGCTCAGTTTGCTGAGCTTTGAATAAAGTGCGTCGCTAAGCACAAGACAACGCACCTCACCGTTCTCAAGCACATCGCTCAGGGCTGACATGGTCAACCACTCAGGTTTGTTCAACAAACTTTGAGGAATCCAGACCGATTCAATGTGCACACCTGGCAGGTGCAGCAGCGTTTCAGCAAGGTGCAAACCCTCGGCTGCAGCCAGGCCGCTGTTGCGCAACCCATGGTTGGAAGAAAGCAGTTTGACGGCAGCTTTCAGCCGTTCATTTTGGGCCGATTCAATCTGCGTAAAATGGCGCTCGTAACTCATGATCGCCTCTAGAACGATGGGTTCTGTTGTGCTCGTTCCAGTGCCTCACGCACTGGACGGAACGATTTTCTATGTACTTGCGTAGCCCCATGTTCCCGCAGCAAAGCCATGTGGCGCGCAGTGGGGTAGCCCATGTGAATATCCAGCTCATACTGAGGGTATTGCAGCGCATGGGTTTTACACCATTCATCGCGGGCCACCTTGGCCAAAATTGAGGCCGCTGAAATTGCAGGAATTTTGGTATCTCCTTTCACCACAGCAAGCGCTTGGTAAGGCCATTTTGGCAATTTGTTGCCATCCACCACGATCAAGCATTGCTCCGGTTTCAGGCCGGTTTGTGCAAGCACCAAGTCAACGGCTCGCCACATGGCCAGCAAACTGGCTTGGAGTATATTCAAGCGATCAATTTCTTCAACAGTGGCATGGGCCACTGCGCATGCTTTGGCATGTTCCTGAATTGAGCTTGCGAGCGTGTCTCGCTTCTTGGCAGTGAGTGTTTTGGAGCAGGCCAATCCATCAATGGTATTGGGCTGATTCAGCAAGGCCGCACCAGCCACCACTGGGCCGCACAGTGGGCCTCGGCCCGCTTCATCCACGCCAATCACCTGCAAGCCGAGCTGTGCAGCGTGTGCCTGAATTTCTGACCACTCTTGAAGCCTAACCATTCATCACCTGCTGAATAACGCGGCTGGCAATTTCGCCAGACGGTTTTAACAAGCGTTGGTGCTGTTCTGCAAACAGTGTTTGAAGCCGCTCCCGATTGGCATCATTGTCAAGTTGAAAAAGTGCTTTTTGCGCGAGCGCAGCCGGTGTTGCATCGTCTTGCAGTAGTTCGGGCACCGCAAATTCATTCAGCAAAATATTGGGCAATCCCACATAAGGCTGGTAGCCCTTGCCTTTCATCATTTGGTAGCTTAGCCACGGCATTTTGTAGGCAATGACCATGGGTTTGCGGTACATCATCGCCTCGAGTGTGGCGGTGCCGCTGGCCAGCATCACTGCATCGGCCGCAGCCATACATTCATGAGACTTGCCCTCGATCAATGTCCAGCGGTCCAGCAATTGGGGCGGAATCATGGTTCTGAACATGTCCAGCAATTTGCTGGCCGGTGGCATGGGTGTTACAAAACGCAAGTCCGGTTTTTGCTTGAGTAATTCAACACAGGCTTGAACAAATGCGGGGCCGATGTGCTTCACCTCTGCACCACGGCTGCCGGGCAACACCGCCAGCAATTGCCCTTCGCTCTGCAAGCCCAGGCCAGCGCGGTAGGCCATTGGGTCGATTGTTTCCGGTACCAGTGCAGCCATGGGGTGGCCAATGTAGGTGGCTGAAATCCCTTCTTTGGCTAAAATTTCAGGCTCGAATGGAAAAATGCACAGCACATGGCTGCAGGCAGCTTTTATCTTGTGAATGCGCTCCATTCGCCAAGCCCAAATCGATGGGCACACCACATGAACCGTGGGCACGCCACTTTCACGCAGGGCGAGCTCAAGGTTCAAATTGAAATCCGGGGCATCTACACCCACAAACACTTTGGGTCGATTGCTGATTGACCAGTGTTGAATAAGATTTTTGCGCATCTTCAGCAAGCGTGGCAAATGGCGCAGCACCTCGACATAACCACGCACCGACAACTCTTCCGAGCCATGCAAGGGTTTAACACCCAAATCGCGAAGCTTGGGGCCTGCAATGCCCTCCATGGCCAGCGTTTGGGTTTGTATCAGATGTTCAATGGCCAAGGCGCCTATCCAGTCCCCTGAGGCCTCGCCCACGGCAATCGCCAGGTCCACAGGCTGAGTGCTGTAAGGTGTACGGGTGTACGCCATGGCTTAACGAATAATGCCGCGAGTGGCTTCGTCAAGAAACACTTTCATGTGAACAAGGTGTGGCTTTGCATCGTCGGGTGCCGCAGTGGTTAACGCATCAATTGCTTCTTTGGCCGCTGCGATACTTAGTCCTTGGCGGTAAATTGCCTTGTAGGCCCGTTTGATATTCAGAATCGCATCGGGTGAAAACCCCCGGCGCTTCAAGCCCTCCGAGTTTATTCCGGCTGGTGCTGCCGGGTAACCCGCTGCCATCACGAAGGGAGGAACGTCTTGCATCAACTTGGTTTGAAAGGCGGTCATGGCATGGTCGCCCACGCGAATGAATTGATGCACACCACTCATACCACCAAGAATAACCCAGTCCCCAATAATGACGTGGCCGGCCAGTTGCACGCTGTTGGCGATGATGGTGTTGCTGCCAATGTGACAGTCGTGCGCAATGTGCACATACGCCATAATCCAGTTGTCGTTGGCCATGGTGGTTTTACCACCGTCTTGCACAGTGCCAGTGTTGAAGGTGCAATACTCCCGAACGGTGTTGCGGTCGCCGATGATCAGTTCAGTGGGTTCACCTTTGTATTTTTTGTCTTGCGGATCGCCGCCAATGGTGGCAGAGCCATGAAATACATTGTCTTGGCCAATGGTGGTGTGGCCGGTAATGACCATGTGCGGGCCAATTCTTGTGCGGGCACCAATTCTTACATGGGGACCAATGACCGAAAATGGTCCAACTTCAACCGTGCTGTCCAGTTCGGCCTTGGGGTCGACTATTGCTGATGCATGTATGGGCATTTAAACGTGTTCCTTACACTTCGCGGGCCGTGCACATCAAATCAGCGAGCGCGACCACATTGCCATCCACCAGCGCTTTCGCAGCGTACTTCCAGATACCGCGCGAAACACGCTCCACCTGAACATCCAGCATCAAAACATCACCAGGCACAACGGGGCGCTTGAAACGACAATTGTCGATACCCACGAAGTAATACACCAGGTTCTTGTCGGGCGCGGCTTCCATGGATTTAAACGACAGTAGCCCCGCAGCTTGCGCCAAGGCTTCCATGATCAACACACCAGGCATGACTGGGTGAATCGGGAAATGTCCCGGGAAAAATGGTTCGTTGTAGCTCACATTTTTCTGGGCCAGAATTCGAACGTTGGGCTCGAGTTCAAGCACTCGATCAACGAGCACAAAAGGGTATCGGTGCGGCAAATTTTCCAAAATGCCTTTGATGTCCATAACTGGCGTATTCATAGCTTCTGAGTTCACACTTTTAAATTTGGGTTTATTGTTATTTCAGCTGGTTTTTTAAAGCTTGTTTTTAAGCTCACGCACTTCACCGCGCAACTTAAGCAATTGTTTGAGAGTAACCGCAGTTTTCTCCCAATCCTTGTGTTCTTGTAACGGATAAATTCCGGTGTAGGCGCCCGGCTCCTTGATGCTGCTCATCACCACTGACGCTCCTGACACATGCGTACCATCTGGAATGTTGAGGTGACCAAACACCATGGCTGCGCCACCCACCGTACAGCGAGCGCCTATGCTGGTACTGCCTGCAATACCTACGCAGCCGGCCATCGCAGAGTGTTCGCCCACCGTGACATTGTGAGCGATCTGGATTTGATTATCCAGTTTTACGCCAAAACCGATCAGGGTGTCGTCTAGCGCACCCCGGTCTATGGTGGTGTTGGCACCAATTTCCACATGGTCTGCAATCAGTACACGACCCACCTGCGGAATTTTGACCCAGGCCCCCTTTTCATTGGCAAAGCCAAAACCGTCCGCACCGATCACCACACCAGCATGCACAATGCAATTCGAGCCAATCGTGCATTCATCGTATACCGTTACATTGGGATAAATGCGAGTATGTGCGCCTACCTCAACCTGGTTGCCCAGCACCACACCAGCTTCAATTCGACTGCCCTCGCCCACTTTGGTGTGAGCGCCAATAACGCAATTGGCTGCAATCATCGCGCTGGGAGCGATTGTGGCGGTTGGATCTACAACAGCACGCGGATGAATGCCCGGCGCAGGTTTGAATTCGCTGTGAGCAACCCACCATTGTTGCAATTTGGCGTAGTACAGGTAAGGGTCACTGACCACCCATGCGACTGAAGTGGGTACGGGCCCTGCGCTGTCTTTGAGAAACTGGCAAAGCGACTCGAATTGGGATTCACGGACAAGAATTGCACCCGCTTTTGTTGAGAGCAGTTGGTCGCGAAACTTGGGATTGGCAATAAAGCCGAGATGTTTGATCCCGGCTTTTTCCAGCGGTTGAATTCCGGCCAAAGGAACGTCATCAGACACTGCCGGGTCACCACCAAACGAAGCCAGTCGACCGCCAAACTGCTCAAGCAGTGTGCTGAGCTTCGTTTCAATGAAATTCATTGATATGGTTTACTTCGCGTTGTCCAAGCTGCTGAGAACTTGGTCAGTAATGTCAATGCGCTTGTTGGCATACACGGCTTCCTGGAAAATGATGTCGTAATTTTCCTTTTCCGCAATTTGACGGATCACACGGTTCGCGCGCTCTACCAACTCACCCACCACCTGGTTTTTGCGCTGAGCCAAGTCCTCTTCAAACTCGCGACGCTTGCGTTGGAAATCACGGTCCATTTCAGCGAGATCACGTTGACGGCGAACCTTCTCTGCTTCAGGCAAGGTGATCGCGTCTTTGTCCAGTTTGGTGGCCTCTGCTTTCACTTTGGTAGCGAGGTCTTCCAGTTCTTTCTGGCGCTTTGAAAAATCACGTTCCAGTTTCTTTTGGGACTCCACTGCAAATTTGGAATCGCGCAAAATTCGTTCTGTGTTCACAAATCCAATCTTGGTCGCTGCTTGGGCGTGAGACATGGTTGGCAGCACAACCGCCAAGGACAAAGCACTGCCAATCAACAATTTTTTCACACTATTCAAAACCGTTCTCCAATATTTATTCAAATTTAGAAGCCTGTACCAATCGTGAACTGAACACGTTGGGTTTCGTCCTGAGGCTCTTTGTTCAGCGGCACACCCAAGCTGAATTTCAAAGGCCCGACTGGGGACAGCCAGGAAATACCCACACCGGTTGAGTAACGCAATTCACCAAACTTGATTTTCTCATTGGTTTGGAAAACATTGCCCGCGTCCAGGAAGGTAAACGCCCTAAAGGTACGGTCTTTCGACATACCCGGGATCGGAAAGAAAAACTCTGCATTGGCAATAACGCGCTTGGCGCCGCCAATGGGTACATTGTCAGCATCTCGGGGGCCCAGAGTGGATGAGCGATAGCCTCTAACCGTACCAATACCACCTGCGTATACATTGCGGAAAATTGGGTAAGGCGAGCCGCCCAAACCAAAACCACCTGTGATCTCGCCATTTAATGCCAAGGTATAAAGCTTGCCTATAGGAAAGTAAAACTGTTCCTGATAAGTGGTGCGAATGAACTCCTGATCGCCCAGCGGAGTTGCGTATTCAGCAGTCAACCTGGTGACTCGGCCACGTGTCGGGGCAATCGCCGAGTCGCGTGAATCAAACGAGTAACCCGCGTTGAGCAAAACAGCGTAGCTTGAGTTGCCAAAGTCATTTACATATCGCTGGAAACGGTCCGGGCTGAATGGGCCCACTTCAAGGTCTGTGCCTTCGTAACCTGCACCAAACGAGATGCGTTCGAATTCGCTGATGGGATAACCAAAACGCAGCCCGGCACCAGTGGTTTCGATGATGTAGTCACCCAGATTCAACTCGCTGGGGTCTGTGCGGCGGTTGTACACCTCGAAGCTGCGGGAAACCCCGTCGATCGTGAAGTACGGATCTGTTTGTGAGAATGAAATTGTGCGGTTTACCTTGCTGGTGTTCAATTCCAGCCCCACGGTTTTACCGGTTCCAAACAGGTTTTGCTGCTGAATGGCAGCTGAAAGTACCAAGCTGTCAGTACTTGAAATACCCGCACCCAGCAACAGATTACCTGTCGGTTTTTCCTCCACCTGCATGTTCACATCGATTTGATCCGATGTTCCTGGTACGGGTTGGGTTTCGATATCCACGTTGGAGAAATATCCCAAGCGGTCAACACGTTCTTTGGACAGCTGAATTTTTCTGGAGTCGTACCAGGACGATTCGAACTGACGGAACTCACGGCGAATGACTTCGTCTTTGGTACGGGTGTTACCACCCACATTCATGCGGCGAACATAAACCCGCTTGCCCGTATCTACGGCCATGTTGATGTTCACCACACGCTTTTCACGATCGAGGTCGGGAATCACGTTGGCATTGGCAAATGCGTAGCCATAATTACCCAGGCGGTCTTGAATGGCTTTGGAGCTGTCAGTCAACAATTCGCCATTGAAGGTCTCGCCTTTCTTCATCTTGATCAGCGAACGCAACTCATCGTCGCGACCCAGCAACTGGCCAGAAAGCTCAATGTCACCGAAAGTGAATTTCTCACCTTCCTTGATGGTGATGGTGATAAAAATATCTTGCTTGTTGGGTGCGATTTGAACCTGGGTGTTTTCGATGTTGAAATCGGCGTAACCACGATTCAAGTAAAAAGAACGCAACTTTTCAATGTCGCCACTCAGCTTTTGCCGGGAATACTGATCATTCTTGCTGTACCACGACATCCAGCCGCCGGTGCTCAGCTCGAACTCCTCAAGCAGTTCCTTTTCCTTGAAGTCTTTTGCTCCCAGAATTTTCAATTGCTTGATTGAGGCAGATTCGCCTTCATCGACGTTGAACGTAATGCCGACGCGATTACGCGCCAATTGGTCAACACGGGTTTGAACCTGTGCGCCATATTTGCTGCGCGACAGATACTGACGCTTCAGTTCCTGCTCGGCTTTGTCAAGAAGCGACCTGTCGAAAATCAGGGATTCACCAATACCGACACCTTTCAGCGCCTCTTTCAGGGTTTCCTTGTCAAATTCTTTGGTGCCGTTAATTTCTACTGAGGCGATTGCCGGGCGTTCAACCACAGTCACCACCAACACATCACCTTTGGCCGAAATTTTGACATCTTCAAAAAAACCGGTTGCGAACAGTGAGCGAATGGCCTGAAGGGCTTTCTCGTCGGTGAATGTATCACCCACGCGAATAGGCAGGTAACTAAATACCGTGCCCGCCTCAGTGCGGCGCAACCCCTCTACCTCGATGTCTTTCACCACAAACTGGTTTGTCTGAGCATGTACAACGCCCACCGACAAAGCGCAGGTGGCCACGACTGGGTAAACCAAGCGCGCGGGAAACAGAGTACTTCTTATTGTCATTCAGATCGTTCCTACCAGCCCCGTCAGGCTGGAACCAATATATGAAGGCCTTTAGAAAATTAGCCTTTGGATATCATTAAAAAAAGCAACACTGGTCAATATGCCAATCAGCAAAATACCCAGCTTTTGACCTCGAATTTGCCAAACCTCATCAACGGGCTTGCCTCTGACGATTTCGGCCAAATAATACATCAAGTGCCCACCATCCAAGAGGGGGATCGGCAAAAGATTCAAAATGCCTAGGCTAACAGAAACCATGGCCAGAAAACCGAAAAAAGGAAGAATCCCGAGGCTTGATGATTCACCCGCTGCGGATGCAATGGACACTGGCCCACTGAGGTGATTCCAGGACAAATCGCCCGTCACCATTTTACCCAACGCAGCCAGTGAAAACACGCTGACTTCGATCATTCGGCCAGTGCCCTCCACGATCGACTCAAGCGGATTCAGGGGATTGTTCACAATCGCCGATTCGCCGCCAATCGACAAGCCAAGTCGGCCGATGATTTCGCCATTTTCAAGCTGGGTTTTCTCGGGCACGGCCAAAACACTGATGTCCAGATCGTTTCGACGAATGCGCACTGTGGTTTCCTGTGCCGGGCGTTCTTTGATCAGGCTTGTAAATTGGGCTGATGTTTCAACGGGTATGCCATCCACGCTGAGCAATTGATCATTGGCCATGAAGCCCGCAGCGGCGGCCGCACTGCCCTCGCCCACGGCCCGGACCGAGACGCTTTTTTCGATCGGGGAAAAGCCAAGTTCTCGCGTCAAGGACGGCCCCAACTCGGCATTAACCTCCGAGGATTGAACTGGCTCCAGAAACAACTCATGTCCGCCACGATTCACTTTGATTGAGAGATCATCGCGGAAAAGCCTGGCCTTGATCAGGGCCCAGGACACTTCATTCCAGTTTTTGGTCCGGTCACCGTTCACCTCGGTAATTTCATCGCCACCCATCAAACCAGCATCGGCAGCGATTGAATTCGGGATTGGCTCTGAAACCTGGGTGGCCAAGCCCATGGGCTGCATGTAGGCCAGAAAGCCATAAATGAGGGCCGCAAGAATGAGATTGGCCAAAGGGCCGGCCAATACTATCGCAATGCGTTGACCAACAGGTTTGCGATTGAACGCCTCGGAAAGTTCAATGTCATGGCCCTTCAAACTGTCTGGGTCTCGCTCATCCAGCATTCGGACGTAACCGCCCAAGGGAATCCATGAAACAGTCCATTCCACTTTGGTTTTGCGGTTAATCCACCTGAATATGGGTTTGCCAAAACCCACAGAAAACCGAATTACGCGCACGCCATAGAAGCGGGCCACAGAGTAGTGACCATATTCGTGGATGAACACCAGAATGCCCAAAGCAAGCAGGAATGAGACAATTGAATTCAGCATTAAGATCCTGTGTTTAAAACTTCTCGGCGCATTCGGTTGCAAAGGCGCGCACCTCAGCGTCCAGTGCAAAGGCATCGTCCAGGTTTGCAATTGACGTTGACGCAAAACGGGACATGCACAGCTGCGTCAGCTTCACAATGTCCATGTAAGCAATCTTTTCATTCAAAAACAAGTCCACTGCCATTTCATTGGCCGCGTTGAATACTGGCGCCAAGGTGTCAGGCTTCTCTAATACTTCAAAGGCCAGTTTCAGCATCGGGAAACGACTCAAGTCGGGTTCTTCAAAGTCCAGCTTACCCAAAGCCGCCAAGTTCAGGCGTGGTGAGCCGGATTCAATTCGATCGGGCAAACCCAAAACATGGGCGATCGGTGTTCGCATATCGGGGCAACCCAGTTGTGCCAGCATGCTGCCGTCGCGGTATTCCACCAATGAATGAACAATCGATTGTGGGTGAACCAACACTGAAAGTTGCCTGGCAGGTAAACCAAACAGCCACAGTGCTTCGATCAACTCTAAACCCTTGTTTGCCATTGTGGCGCTATCCACCGAAATTTTCCGCCCCATTACCCAATTTGGATGCGCTATCGCTTGGGCAGGACTGACTTGAGAGAGTTCCGCGAGGTTTTTGCTCCTGAAAGGGCCACCAGATGCGGTTAATATCAACCTTTCTACACCGTATTCGGATGCCTTGCTCAAGTCATAATTGGCGGGCAAACACTGATAAATCGCATTGTGTTCGGAATCGACGGGCAATATTGTCGCGCCTGAGCGCAAACAGGCTTGAATCATGAACTGCCCGGCAAGAACAAGCGACTCTTTGTTGGCCAACAGCACCCGTTTCCCGGCCTGCAGCGCGCTTAGCGTTGGTTTTAGCCCCGCAGAGCCCACGATTGCAGCCACAACAACATCAACTTGTTCGCTTTGGCAAAGCGATTCCAGTTCTCCTTGACCACCGATTTCGGGAAGATAGCCGAGTTGTTCGCGAAGCTTCGCGCTGAAACCTGAGGCGTGCCACTGATCGAGTGCCTTGCTGTCGCAAATAATCAATGCCTTGGGGCGATGAGTGCAGGCCTGTGAATACAACAACTCAATATTTTTGCCAGCAGCCAGGCCATACACCTGAAAACGCTCAGGGTGCCTTGCAACCACGTCCAGAGTGTTGACACCAATGGTGCCGGTGGCACCCAAAATTAGTAGTTTTTGCAAATTCATTGTTCAACTCAAGCCACGATCGCACTGATCAGCAAAATTGCAAGGGGGAGCACGGGCAACTGTGCATCAATCCGGTCCAGAACACCTCCATGGCCCGGCAGCAATTGACTGCTGTCTTTCAGGCCTGCCCGGCGTTTAAGCATGGACTCAAACAAGTCGCCCACCACACTGTAAGCACTCAAGACCACCAGCCAGAAGGTGAATACGATTGGATGCCAACGATCAAAAGCCATTGCCTGCCAGGTATTCTTCAATTCAGGGTAGGTGCCAGCCAGTAAAACAACAATCCAGCTGAGCGCCACGACGCTGAATGCGCCGCCAATTGCACCTTCCCAACTTTTTCCCGGAGAAATTCGGGGCGCGAGTTTACGCCTTCCGAAGGTTTTGCCAAAAAAGTAGGCAAAAATATCGGCTGAGAAGCAAATTGCAATGGTACTTAGCAGAAAAACAATGCCGTAGGTTTTGGTAATGACCAAAGCCAACCCCGCTGCGGCAATCAGAACAAAGCCCACCAGGCCGTGAATGCTTTTGTTGGCCAATATGCCCACCGACACATTGCGCAGACACCAGGGGGCAAATGCAACCCAGAACACACTGGCCAAGGCAAGCAAGGGGAAGGCTTGGGTTTGAAGATTCAAGGAACGCTCTATCAAGACACAAAGAGCTCCGCCCGCTAATGCGTAAACGACAGCTTTCGCTGGTTCGAAAAGACCAAGTCGGGCCCATTCCCAAAATGCGCCCACCAGCACCGTTAAAACGAAAAGATTCCAGCCAATTTCGCCGCCATACAACAAAACAACTAGCAACACGATCAGCAGGATCACTGCCGTGATCACACGCGTTCTAAGCATGATATGTCTCGATTGAGAACTGAATCACTGGGCGGATTGCCGAACATTGCCCACGGGGGGCTGAATTTGCTCGGAGGTTCGACCAAAGCGTCGCTCTCTGTTGTTATAGGAATCAATGGCCTCGAGCAGCATCGGCTTGCCGAAATCGGGCCAAAATTTGTCTGTGAAATAAAATTCAGTGTACGCCAATTGCCACAACAGGAAATTGGATACCCTTTGTTCCCCACCGGTGCGAATGAACAGATCTGGTTCTGGGCTGCCTTGAAGACACAAGTGCCTGGAAAGGTCGGTTTCCGAAATTTGATCCGGGTTATTGGCCAATTCAGGATTGCTTTTCAGCATGTTTTTTGTAGCTTGGAGAATGTCCCAGCGACCACCATAATTGGCAGCGATGTTTAAAAACAGTCGGCTGTTGTCTTTGGTGAGTTCTTGGGCAGAGGCGATCGCCGCCTGCAATTCTGGTTCAAACGCTGTGGTGTCGCCGATAATCCGCAAACAAATATTTTCACGGTGCATGGCCTCTACGTCTTTGCGAAGCACGCGGATGAACAGGCGCATCAGCAAACTGACTTCTTCAGGGGGTCTACGCCAATTTTCTGAAGAAAAAGCAAACAGTGTGAGGTGTTCTACGCCCAGTTCGCAACAGGCCTGAACGGTGCGCTTGACCGCATCCACCCCCCGCTTGTGCCCAGCAAATCGGGGCATCAGGCGACTTTTAGCCCAACGGCCATTTCCATCCATCACGATTGCAACGTGCTTTGGAATGTTGGATGTGCTGGGCACATCCAGAGTTGAGCTGGTGTAGACGGTCATGAATGATTTAAACCGTCATGATTTCGGCTTCTTTGGACTGCAAAACCTGATCGACTTCAGACACAAACTTGTCGGTCAATTTTTGAATGTCCGCCTGTGCGCGGCGCTCATCGTCCTCTGAAATTTCCTTGTCATTAACCAGGCGTTTCAGCGCTTCGTTGGCGTCGCGGCGAAGGTTGCGAATCGCCACCTTGGTTTGTTCGCCCTCGCCTTTGATGAATTTGGTCAATTCTCGGCGACGCTCTTCGGTCAACGCGGGCATTGGAACCCGAATGGTTTCACCCATGGATGCAGGGTTCAGGCCAAGGTCTGATTCACGAATGGCCTTTTCCACGGCGTTGGCCATGTTCTTTTCCCAAGGTTGAACCACGATGGTTCGCGCATCTGCGAGGCTTAAGTTCGCGACTTGCGAAATGGGCACCATAGAACCGTAGTAATCAACCTGAACATGATCCAGAATGCCGGTGTGTGCACGCCCGGTGCGCACTTTCTGCAGATCGGTTTTCAGGGATTCGATGGATTTCACCATCTTTTCTTCGGTCGTTTTTCGAATGTTTGCAACGCTCATGATTGAATTCTCACTGCCTTAGTAGATTAATTAGTGAATTAATTAGTCGATCGAATGGCCAGTTAGCTACATATGCACCAAGGTGCCCTCGTTTTCACCAGCAACTGCTCGGTGCAATGCGCCGGGCTTGTTGATGGAAAATACCCGAATTGGAAGTTTTTGGTCGCGACACAGGGCGAACGCCGTGGCATCCATGACTTCGAGATTTTTTGAAATCGCTTCATTGAACGAAATTCTTTCGTACCGGGTGGCGGTAGGATCTTTGTTGGGGTCGGCGGTGTAAATACCATCGACCTTGGTGGCTTTTAGAACAACCTCAGCCCCAATTTCAGAGCCCCGCAATGCTGCTGCGGTGTCGGTTGTAAAAAATGGGTTGCCTGTTCCTGCCGCGAAGATGACGACTTTGCCTTCTTCAAGGTATCGGATCGCTTTGGGTCGGATGTAGGGCTCAACAACCTGCTCAATGTTAAGTGCCGATTGAACCCTGGCCTCGACGCCCGCGCGTCGAAATGCATCTTGCAGAGCAAGCGCGTTCATTACGGTGGCCATCATTCCCATGTAGTCAGCAGTGGCCCTGTCCATGCCGGCTGCGCCAGGGGCGATTCCACGGAAAATGTTGCCACCACCAATTACAACTGCCAATTCCACTCCTGATGCGGAGACTTCTGCAACTTCAGCAACCATTCTCTCAATGGTTTGACGGTTGATGCCGTAGGAGTCTTCGCCCATCAGGGCTTCGCCTGACAATTTGAGTAACACACGTTTGTATGCTGTCATTCAAGCCTCTTGTTGGATCATTGTCAGGATTCTATAACGTAAAGCACAGAACTTCGTCGACATGCAAATAAAAAGGGGCTTCCCTTGTCGAGAAACCCCTCTTCAAACAAAGGAATTAACGGCCTGCGGCGGCAGCTGCGGCTTGTGCGGCAACTTCAGCGGCAAAATCGTTTACCTTCTTCTCAATGCCTTCACCGACGATGAACAGGTCAAAGCCATTCACTTCGCTGCCTTTGCTCTTGAGCATGGCTTCAACGGTGAGCTTGTCGTCTTTTACGAAAGGCTGAGACAACAGGGCAACTTCTTTCAAGAACTTCTTGATGGAACCTTCCACCATTTTCTCTGCGATGTCGGCTGGCTTGCCAGACTCTTCCGCTTTGGCTTTGGCTACTGAACGCTCGCGGTCGATGTCTTCCTGTGGAACACCGCTTTCATGCAAAGCCTTGGGCTTTGTTGCGGCGATGTGCAAGGCCACGTCTTTGCCCACGTTTTCGTCGGAACCGGTGTAATCAACCAGTACGCCAATTTTGCCGCCGTGGATGTATGAACTCAGGCTGCCTTTGGCTTCCACGCGTTTGAAGCGGCGTACAGACATGTTTTCACCGATTTTGCCGATCAAGGCTGCACGAACTGTTTCAACGGTGCCTTCGCCCAAAGGCAAGGCTGACAGTGCTTCCACATTGGCTGGGTTATGGTCGGCGATCAATTTGGCCACGTTGGCTACAAAAGCCAGGAAGTCATCATTTTTGGCCACGAAGTCGGTTTCACAGTTCACTTCAACGATTGTTCCCAACTTATTGGAATCATTGATATAAATACCAACCAAGCCTTCAGCGGTTACACGAGTGGCTGCCTTGCTGGCTTTGCTGCCCAGCTTGACGCGCAAAATTTCTTCGGCCTTGTCCATGTCGCCAGCGGCTTCGGTCAGGGCTTTTTTGCATTCCATCATGGGCGCGTCTGTTTTCTCGCGCAGTACTTTAACCATTGCTGCTGTAATTTCAGCCATTGATTTTCTCCTAAAGTCGGATTCTGAATTAGACAAAAAAAAGGGGCGACTGATCGCCCCATCGGAAGGCAAAGGCTTGATCAGCCCTCAGCTCCCTCTTCAGACACTTCAACGAAGTCGTCGCCGCCTTTGATGGCTTCAACCACGTCGTTTACAGCCTGGTCGCGGCCAGCCAAAACGGCATCGGCCACAGAACGGGCGTACAAACGAATGGCACGGGCGGAGTCATCGTTACCGGGAACGATATAGCTAACGCCTGCTGGTGAGTGGTTGGTATCCACAACACCTACCACCGGAATACCCAGCTTTTCAGCTTCGGTAATGGCAATTTTGTGGTAACCCACGTCGCATACGAAAATTGCGTCAGGCAAAGTGGGCATGTCTTTGATGCCACCGATTGACTGATTCAGCTTTTCGAGTTCACGGGCGAACATCAGGGCCTCTTTCTTGGACATGCGCTCGGTACCGCCGTCGGCAATAATGGCTTCCATGTCTTTCAGACGCTTGATGGATGTTTTGACAGTTTTGAAGTTGGTCAACATGCCGCCCAGCCAACGCTGGTCAACGTAAGGCATGCCACAACGCTGTGCCTCTTCGGCGATGATCTCTTTGGCTTGGCGCTTTGTACATACAAACAGGATGTTGCCGCGGTTGGCTGACAGGCGCTTCACAAATTTCAGCGCGTCGTCGAGCATTACAACGGTTTTTTCCAGGTTGATAATGTGAATTTTGTTACGATGGCCGTAAATGTAGGGGGCCATTTTTGGATTCCAGAAGCGGGTTTGGTGGCCA
>JAHJCM010000025.1 GCA_018812945.1 Gammaproteobacteria bacterium
ACCAACTGAGCTAAAGCGGCACTTAAGAGAAGCGCTATTTTACTCGAGTCAGATGATTTTTTTTCTTCTGCCCGGGTTTTTTTGGTGTTTTTTCATCAGATTTATCTGATTTAGCCACAGACAGAGGCTGCGGGTCATCAGAGGCCCCCGAAACCGAACGTAAACCAGCTGGCTTGTCATCAGGATCGGTTGAAACGGGCTCATCCTCTTCATCAAGAATGAACTGCACCGCCTCGCTTCCGTCACCCTCAATCTCGGCCAATGGCTTCAACACTTCAAAAGCCATTCCGTGGCCATTCTCGCGCGCGTAAATAGCACTGATCTGCTCGATCGGCACAAAGATTTCTCGAACCACGCCACCGAACCGGGCCTCAAACTCAATCGCGGCGTTGCCGAGACTCAATTTGTTGGTGGCCAAAGGAGACGTATTCAGCACAATCTCCCCCGCCTTGACAAACTCTTTTGGCACCTGGGTTTTTTCATTCACAGCCACGGCGAGGTAAGGCGTGTAGCCATTGTCGACACACCATTCGTGAATGGCTCGAATCAAATAAGGCTTTGTAGATACTTCAGTCACAACTTTTTCCTCGACGTTTCCGGACAGCTTCGCAATGAAACTTCAATTAACGACGCATTACCTTTTCTGAAGGTGTCAATGCATCAATAAATGCAGGCTTCGCGAAAATACGTTCGGCATACTTCATCAATGGCGCAGCAGACTTGGGCAGCTCAATACCATAGTGCTCCAAACGCCACAGCAAAGGTGCCAAAGCAACATCAAGCATCGAGAACTCTTCGCCCAGCATGTATTTGCTTTTCACAAACACAGGGGCCAGTTGGGTCAGCTGCTCGCGAATTGCCGACTTGGCTTTGTCCATGGCCTTGGGGTTACCCGCTTTTTCCAACACGCTCACATGTTGAAACAGTTCACGCTCAAAATTGAACAGGAACAAGCGGGTACGTGCACGCATCACCGGGTCTGCCGGCATCAATTGGGGATGAGGGAAACGCTCATCAATGTACTCATTGATAATATTTGACTCATACAAAATCAAATCGCGTTCAACCAGAATTGGCACCTGGCTGTAGGGGTTCATCACACTGATGTCATCAGGCCGATTGAACAAGTCAATGTCCTTGATCTCGAAATCCATGCCTTTTTCATGCAAAACGAACCGGCAACGCTGAGAAAACGGGCAGGTCGTTCCAGAGTAAAGAACCATCATAATGTTGTCATCCCAAAACAAAAAATGGCCGGGGCGAGCAAACACCCCAGCCTGTACATGATTAAGCCAAATAGCTTACTTGATGTCTTTCCAGTAAGCGGCGTTCAAGCGCCATGCAAAAATGGTGAATACGCCAAAGAACAACAGCACGATCACGCCCAACTTGAAGCGATCTTCCCGCACAGGTTCAGCCATAAACACCAGGAAACTCGTGAGGTCGGCCATGGCTTGGTCGTACTCTACCTGAGTCATGGTGCCAGGCTTGACCTGCTCGAATCCAACAAACTTTTGAATTTTCTTGGTCGCATCGTGCGGGTCAGTCACTTCTTCGTACTTGGCAACTCGCTCACCCTGCAATTCCCACAACACATGCGGCATGCCCACGTTCGGGAAGGCCATGTTGTTCCAGCCGGTGGGCTTGGAAGGGTCGCGGTAATAGGTGCGCAGATAGGTGTAAATGTAATCAGCACCCGGGCCATTTGAAGAAGCGCGTGAACGTGCAATCAACGACAAATCAGGAGGTGCCGCACCAAACCATTTCTTGGCATCTTTTGGATCCATGGAAATGTTCATGGTGTCACCCACGTTGTCGGTGGCGAACATCAGGTTTTCCTTGATCTGCTCATCGGTCAAACCAATGTCGCGCAGGCGGTTGTAACGCATGCTCTCTGCAGAGTGGCAATTCAAACAATAGTTGGAGAACAGCTTGGCACCACGTTGAAGCGCGGCCAGGTCATTCGTCAAATCGGGCGCCTTGTCCAAAGGATAGTTGCTGCCCGCACCGAAAACCAGTGAGGGAACAAGCGCCAACAAAGCCAGTAGTTTTTTCATCATTTAATCCTATCTTCTCCAGTTCGTCATCCAGTCAGCTTGGTGCGCATACTTAGTGCGGTTGAAACACCACACGGTCAGGCACGGGCTTGAAGGTGCCCAGCTTTGACCACCATGGCATGGCCAGGAAGAACAGGAAGTAGTACAGGGTACCAATCTGGGACACGATTTGACCAACATCTGATGGTGGCTTCACGCCCAGGTAACCCAACACGATGAAGTTGATTACGAACACCCCGTAAATCCACTTGTGCAACGCTGGGCGATAACGGATTGACTTGACCTTGCTCTTGTCCAACCATGGCAGGAAGAACAGGATAACAACCGCGCCGCCCATGGCCACCACGCCCCAGAACTTCGCATCAAGCCCCAGGAACGGGAAAGTAATGGCACGAAGAATGGAATAGAAGGGTGTGAAGTACCAAACGGGAGCGATGTGCGCTGGTGTTTTCAACGGGTCAGCTGGAATAAAGTTGTTGTACTCCAGGAAGTAACCACCCATTTCAGGTGCGAAAAACACAATGGCAGAAAACACCATCAGGAACACACCCACACCCAAAATGTCATGCACGGTGTAGTAGGGGTGGAAAGGAATGCCGTCCAGAGGCTTGCCGTTGGCATCCTTCTTTTCCTTGATTTCCACGCCGTCAGGATTGTTGGAACCCACTTCGTGCAAAGCCACCAAGTGCGCAGCCACCAGACCCAGCAACACCAAAGGAATGGCGATCACGTGGAAGGAGAAGAAACGGTTCAGGGTGGCATCGGACACCACGTAGTCACCACGAATCCAGATGGCCAGATCAGGACCAATCACCGGAATTGCAGAAAACAGATTCACGATCACCTGTGCACCCCAGTAGCTCATTTGGCCCCATGGCAACAGGTAACCAAAGAAAGCCTCGGCCATCAGACACAGGAAAATTGCAACACCAAAAATCCAGATCAGTTCACGGGGCTTGCGATAAGAACCGTACAACAGGCCACGCATCATGTGCAGGTAAACCACCACGAAGAACATGGAGGCGCCGGTGGAGTGCATGTAACGCACCAACCAGCCCCAAGGTACATCGCGCATGATGTACTCCACGGACTGGAAAGCTTTTGCCGCATCTGGTTTGTAATGCATGACCAGGAAAATACCGGTCACGATCTGGATGACCAACACCAGCAAGGCCAGTGAGCCAAAGAAGTACCAGAAGTTGAAGTTTTTGGGCGCATAGTACTCGGACAAATGCGCTTTGTAGGTCGAGGTCAGGGGGAAACGCTGGTCAATCCAGCCCAACACGCCTGTTGTTTCGACTTTTTTGTCTGCCGCCATAATTACTACTCCTCGCTCTCAGATGTCAGGCGTTGTTCTCGTCTACACCGATCAACAACTTGGTGTCTGACAAATATTTGTGGGGTGGCACTTCCAGGTTGTCTGGTGCTGGCTTGCCCGCGTACACGCGGCCAGCCAGGTCAAACGTTGAACCGTGACAGGGGCAGAAAAAGCCGCCTTGCCAGTCATCGGGCAGGCTTGGCTGAGGACCGGGTTCAAAACGTGCAGAAGGTGAGCAGCCCAAGTGCGAGCAGATGCCAACCGCAACCAGGTATTCGGGTTTGATCGAGCGGTGAACGTTGCGTGCGTATTCAGGTGTTAGCTGGTCGGGACTACGTTCAGAATTGGGGTCGGCCAATTGATCATTCAACTCAGGCAGGGCTTCAAGCATCGCTGTATCGCGACGAACAACCCAAACTGGCTTTCCGCGCCATTCGACAGTTTTCATGTCGCCTGGCTGCATGCCAGAAATATCAAGCTCAACTGGCGCACCGGCTGCTTTCGCGCGCTCGGAGGGTGCCATTGAAGTCAGAAACGCGCCACCAGTTGCCGCAGCCGCTACACCACCCGCTGCGCCGCAAGCGATCATCCATACGCGACGTTCTTTGTCTACAGGTTGATTATTGCTCATCAAAATAACCCCG
>JAHJCM010000026.1 GCA_018812945.1 Gammaproteobacteria bacterium
CAGCCTGATCGTTTGGGCAATGAAAAAAATTATCAAAAATATCTGGACCGGGTTTCGCGCCTAGAGCAGGAAATCATGGTGACCAATGACAATATTGAAATACTTAAAACTGAATTGATTCGGTTGTCAAAATAGTGTTTTTGAAACCGGCCGCATCGCCATGAGGATGAAGTGAAAAAAGAACGGTTTCAAGGTCTGGAGTTGTTGGCCACTGCGGTGGTGGTAAGTAATCCAGAAGGTGTAGTGCTATACGCCAACTTGTCTGCAGAAACATTGCTGGAAGTATCCAGGCGCAGCCTGGACGGGCAGGCACTGGCAGCTTTGTTCGTCGAGGCCAGTGCATTTCGGGACTTTCTCAACAAATCCCACGCCGATCCCTTCGGCGTGAAGCGGCAGGTATTCGAGTTGATTCGACCTAGCGGCACTTCTGAGCATGTTCACGTTACGCTGTCTTGTCCCGATGGTGCCAACGGAGTAACCATCATTGAACTGCGTGAAATTGAGCAGCAGTTGAAAGTAGACCGTGAGGCCCGGATGATGGACCAGTCTCTGGCCAACAAAGAACTGATACGCAATTTGGCGCATGAAATCAAAAACCCTCTGGGAGGTATTCGTGGCGCAGCCCAGTTGCTTGAAATTGAACTGCCTTCGCCCGAACTGAAAGAATACACACAGGTGGTGATCAAGGAGTCGGATCGCCTGCAAACCTTGGTTGATCGCCTGCTTGCTCCGCACCGTAAACCCCACATTGTGTCCATGATGAATATTCATGAAGTGTGCGAGCGTGTGCGTTCGGTGATTTTGGCTGAGCACCCCAAGGGCTTGAAATTCATCCGGGACTACGACATTTCGATCCCCGAGTTCTTGGGCGATCTGGAGCAACTTATTCAGGCAATCCTGAATATAGTGCGCAATGCTGCACAAGCTTTGGCACCTCAAATCGCCGAAGGCACTGCGCAAATAACACTATGCACCAGAGTGGTGCGTAGGGTAACCTTAAACCGCAAGCAACACAGGCTGGCATTAGACTTGCAAGTGATCGACAACGGACCCGGCATACCTGCTGAGATCATGGAAAGAATTTTTTTCCCGCTGGTTTCTGGGCGTGAGGGCGGCAGTGGTTTGGGCTTAACGCTGGCCCAAACTTTCGTGCAACAACACGAAGGCATTATTGAATGCAGCTCCACACCGGGAAGAACACTTTTCAAAGTCACATTGCCGCTGCAGTTTGATCACGCTACCAGCTGAGCGGTTTTAAGGAACCACAATTAATGCGTCCAATTTGGGTTGTTGATGATGACCACTCCATTCGTTGGGTTTTGCAAAAAGCAATTTCCCGCGAAGGTATTCCTTGCGAAATTTTTTCTTCAGCCGCCGAAGTATTAGAACGACTTGAAACCGAAGTACCCCAAGTGCTGGTCTCGGACATACGCATGCCAGGGCAAAGCGGACTCACGCTGTTGTCCAAGGTGCGAGAGCTTCAGCCCGATTTGCCCGTCATTATCATGACGGCCTACTCCGACCTGGACAGTGCGGTATCAGCCTTTCAGGGTGGGGCGTTTGAATACCTGCCCAAACCCTTCGACATTGAGAAAGCGGTTGAGTTGATTTTGCGCGCAGTGCGTGAATCTCAAACCGAAGAGTTTATTGAAGAAGCCGATTCCAGTGCGCCAGAAATTTTGGGCCAAGCGCCTGCCATGCAGGAAGTTTTTCGCGCGATTGGCCGTTTGTCTCAGTCCAATGTCACGGTACTGATTACCGGCGAGAGTGGTGCAGGCAAAGAACTAGTCGCCCGTGCCCTGCACCGCCATAGCCCGCGCGCTTCAAAACCGTTTATCGCACTGAATACGGCAGCCATTCCCAAAGACCTGCTTGAATCCGAGTTGTTTGGCCACGAGCGCGGTTCTTTCACGGGTGCGCAAGCTCAACGACAAGGCCGGTTTGAGCAGGCCGAGGGTGGAACCCTGTTTCTCGATGAAATTGGTGACATGCCTGCCGAATTACAAACCCGCCTGTTGAGGGTTTTGTCAGACGGGCATTTTTACCGTGTTGGCGGGCAACAGCCCATCAAGGCCAATGTGCGGGTAATCGCTGCTACGCACCAAAATCTGGATGAACGCGTCAAGCTTGGCATGTTCAGGGAAGACTTGTATCACCGTTTGAACGTGATTCGTCTTCGCTTGCCACCACTGCGGGAACGTCAGGAAGACATTCCCATTCTTGCCAAGCATTTTTTGAATGTGTCTGCCCGGGAATTGGGTACCGAAACCAAGCGTCTGTCGGATTCAGCCATTCGAATCATTAGCGAATTTCCATTCCCGGGCAATGTGCGTCAGCTGGAAAACGTGTGCCGCTGGATCACCGTAATGGCACCTGCCCAACTGGTTGAGGCACGTGACTTGCCCCCTGAGCTGAAGGCGTTCCAGAGCGGTGGTGCCCATGCACAGGAGAAAATGGCGGGGAATTCCCCAAGCCCCAATCTGTGGCTTGCCGAAGGTAGCTCGGTATTGCCTGCAACAGGTACACCTGCCTCGCAGAGCAGTTCGGGCATGTCAGCTGGCAAGTATCCAGTAGATACGGCGTCAACCGATGCTTTCTCCAATCCGTCTGTACTGGTGGGCAGCGCCAGCTGGCTGGAGCTGCTTTTTATTGAGGCCGAGAAAGCCCTGGAAAGCGGACAACCTGATGTAATGGACGCATTGACCGCACAGTTTGAAACCACCATGATCCAAGCAGCTTTAAAAGCCACCCATGGCAAACGGATTGAGGCAGCCCAGCGTTTGGGAATAGGGCGCAATACCATTACCCGGAAAATTCAGGACTTGAATATTGATGTCAAAGACATTGATTGAGAGTGTTTGAAGCGCCCAAAAAAAGCCTCTGGATGCAGAGGCTTTTTTGTTGTAACCAGCGGGGTGAATTACATGTTCTTGACCTGAAACTTCTTCAGAATATTGGACAGGTCAGTGGCTACTCCCTTCAGGCCTGACACTGCATTGGACGCACGGCGAGCCATGTCCAAATTGCCTTCCGAAAGCTGAGCAACCACTTCAACCTGGTGACCAATACTTTCCGAGGCCTGGTTTTGCTCAAGCAGCGCCGCGTGAATGTTTTCCACAGAATGAGCCACAGCGGAGGAATCGGCTGTAATCTGGTTCATGGCCTGGCCAGCGCGGTCTACAAGCTCAACACCTTTTTTCACGCTTTCTACAGCCATGTCCATGTTGTTAACGGCCACGCCAGAGCTGTTTTGAATGGCCTCAATCATGCCGTGAATGTCATCGGTCGACTTGCGAGTGCGCTCTGCCAGCTTGCGCACTTCATCGGCTACCACCGAGAAACCACGACCCTGTTCACCCGCGCGTGCAGCTTCAATGGCTGCATTCAAGGCCAGAAGGTTGGTTTGTTCAGCAATGCCCTTGATAATCAGGGCAATCTCGGAAATTTCCCGGGATTGTTCGCCGAGTTGTTGAATCACATCGGCTGTGCCTTGTACATTCTGTGAAATTTTATGCATTTGTTGAGTGGCGGAATTAATCGCACCCAAACCATCGTCTGCCAACTGGCGCGCCTTGTTGCTTACATCTTTGGCTTCAGTGGCCGATTCGCCAACGCTGGAAATTGAGGAAGACATTTCCTCAACCGCAGCCGCCATTCCTGAGGCCGCATCGCTACCAGAAGCGGCGCCTTTGCTGAGCTCTTCACTGGTTTGAACTAGGTCCTCAGATGCCTCTTGAACTTGGTCGGTGCTGCGTTTTACGGCACCCAAGGCTTGTTCCATGCTTTCGGCCATGCGGTTCATGCTGCGGGCCAACAGGCTGATTTCGTTTTTGGTGGCCACGCTGCCGTTGGTCACTTCATCCCCGGCACGTGCAGTCATGTCACCGTTGCCCAGTTTCAAAGCCAAAGCGGTCAGTACCTTGGTTGAGCTGGTCAAACGGCTTGTGACCAAGTAGAGGGCAAGCGCGATGACTGCAGATGCTATTAAGCCCATGATCACCATCATGCCGGACATAGCGTAAATCGTGCTAAACATCTCAGAGGTAAGTGCGGGTGCGACAATGGCTGCACCGCCCCACTGGGGTACTTTCGTGAATGCCACAAACTCGGTGCGGTTTTCGCCTGATTTCGGGTCGTTCCAGCTAATTTGGGTAATGCCGCTGTCTTCTTTTGTAATTTTGTCGAGCAGGCCTTGTAAATCAGATTCTTTGGCAGCAAGTTCCTTGAATTCATCACCCTTGAATTGAGAATGAATCATCACTTTGCCTGCATTGGCACCCGTGGTGTACAGCACGTAGGGAATGCCGGTTTCACCAATGCGCGTGCTCAACACCGCGTTTTGTACATCAGCAAACAGGTTGGTCATGTCAAAGCCGATGTACAGCACCAAATCATGTTCACCATTTGTGCTTTTAATTGGCAAGTACTTCGACATGTAGCGCTTACCGAATAACAGCGCCTCACCCACGTAGGTTTCGCCTTTAATTATCTTGGCGTAACTGGGGTGGCTTCGATCCAGCTTGGTGCCCACGGCACGGTCACCATTTTCCTTTTTCAGGCTGGTTGAAATTCTCAGGTAGTCGTCACCCGTGCGAACAAACACGGTTGCTATGCCGCCTGTCATTTTTGTGAAGTTATCCACCACACCATAGTTGCCGGTAATGAAGGTGGAGTCCAGGGTTACCATGGGCCCGTCAATTTCAGGTGTAATCGAAATCTGCTGTTCAGGATCAACCATCAACTCGCCTTTGAACTCTATCTCAAACAATTCTGCCAATTGGGTTACAGAACTTTCTGACAGCTTGTAGGCAATGTCCATGGTTTGTCGCAAACCCTCGGCCTGAGTAGATACGGCGCGTTCGGTTCGGGCTGTGGCTGCATTGAAGGTGTACGCGGCCGTAATGCCGACCAGACTCAATACAATCAGGGCCACCAAAGCGGCGCTGGTAAAGCTGATCTGTTTGGAAAGGGGCAGAGTCTTTAGGTTCATGGTGTGAAGCGATTGGGAAGGTTATGAACAGCTTCGATCATCGCATCGCCTACCCCTTGCTAATTGCCTAATTAGAGGGGTAAATAGCCTGTTTTACCAAGGTGTTCCCCCTTTTTAAGGGGGGAGAGTAGTGGCTATCTTGAGAGAGTTGCCACGGCAGGGGCATGGTCCGAGGGTTTTTCCCATTTGCGCGGTGCACGGTCAATCATGCTGGCAGTGCAACGTTCAGCCAAGGGCTTTGAAAGTAACACATGGTCAATTCGCAATCCCTTGTTCTTTTGAAAACCCAACATGCGGTAATCCCACCAAGAAAAGGTTTTCTCGGCCTGCGCAAACAGCCGGAAGCTGTCAACCAAACCCAAGCCCAGCAGTGTATTGAAGCGAGTGCGCTCATCGTCTGAGCACAGCACTTGGCCTGCCCAAGCCTTGGGGTCATGCACATCACGGTCGTCGGGGGCGATGTTGTAATCACCTACCAAGGCCAGTTGTGGGTATTTGGCCAACCAGGCTTCGCAGTCTTTCAGCAAGGCATCTAGCCAGGCTTTTTTGTACTCGAACTTGTCCGAGCCCACCTCCGAGCCATTGACCACATAAGCACTGACGAAGCGTAAATCACCAAAGGTGGCTGCAATGACGCGCTTTTGCTCATCGGGAAAGCTGGGCAGGTTCACCTGCACATCAACCGGTTCGGGCATGGTGGCTTTCTTGTACAGAATGGCCACACCGTTGTAGGTTTTCTGGCCAGCAAATACTGCACCGTACCCGGCAGCTTCCAGTTCAGCCACGGGAAAATTGTCGTCGGTCAGTTTCAACTCTTGCAGGCCCAGCAAATCGACAGGGTTGGTCTCAAGCCATTGCAACAGATGTGGAAGGCGCACCTTGAGCGAGTTCACGTTCCAGGTGGCCAGTTGAATGCTTGTTGCTGCTTGGTCTGTCATTACGCTGCCTGCCTGTTGTCGACCATGCCCGTGTGGCGAAGCAGGGCGTCGATGCTGGGCTCGCGGCCACGGAAGGCTTTGAACGATTCGGCCGCAGGGCGGCTGCCGCCCACCGACAAAATCTCTTCCAGAAACTTTTTGCCAGTTTCCGGGCTGACTACACCGTTTTCTTCGAACATGGCAAAAGCATCGGCCGACAAGACTTCAGCCCATTTGTAGCTGTAGTAACCCGCTGCATAACCACCCGCGAAAATATGGCTGAACGAATTGGGGAAGCGGTTGTAGGCTGGCGGAATCAGCACTGCCACTTCTTTGCGTACTTCGGCCAGCAGTTCAAGAATATTTGCTTCGCTGTGCGGGTCAAATTCGGTGTGCACAAGCATGTCAAACAGCGAGAACTCGATTTGACGCAGTGTTTGCAGGCCACTCTGGAAATTCTTTGCAGCCACCATTTTGTCAAACAGGGCCTTGGGCATGGGTTCGCCTGTGGTTTCATGTGCAGTGAGCGATTCAACCACACTCCATTCCCAAGCGAAGTTTTCCATGAATTGCGAGGGCAATTCCACCGCATCCCATTCCACGCCGTTGATGCCTGCCACATCCAGTTCATCAACCCTGGTAAGCATGTGGTGTATGCCGTGCCCGAATTCATGGAACAGGGTTTGTACGTCGTCATGCGACAATTGTGCAGCTTTGCCCGCCGCCGGTTTTGTGTAATTACAGGTGAGGTAGGCCACGGGTGTTTGCACACCTTGCTCGGTGCGCTTGCGGCCGCGGGCGTCGTCCATCCACGCACCAGAGCGTTTGCTGGCACGCGCGTAGGGGTCCAGGTAAAAATGCGCAATTGCCTTGCCTTCTTTTTGTACTTCAAAGAAGCGCACATCGGGGTGCCAGGTGTCGGCCTGTGCTTTCACAATGTTCACGCTGAACAGTTTTTCAGTCAGTTTGAAAAGGCCGTCCAGCACCCGGTCTTCCTGGAAATACTGGCGAACTTCCAGATCGCTGAAGGCGTATTTTTTCTCTTTCAGCTTTTCGGAGGCATAGCTCATGTCCCAGCTTTGAAGATCGTCCATACCCAACTCGGCTTTGGCAAATGCCTTGATTTCTTCCAGATCACGCAGCGCGAATGGCTTGGCTTTGGCGGCCAGTTCACGCAGAAAGTTGACCACTTCATCGGGCGTGTTGGCCATTTTCGGGACCAGGCTAAGTTCACCAAAATTCTTGTAACCCAGCATTTGGGCTTCCTCAAGGCGAAGTTGCAGCAGTTCACGAATCAGGGCTGTATTGTCCAGCTCGGCCGGGCCAAATTCGGAGGCTCGTTTGGCATAGGCTTCATAAAGTGTTTCACGTAATTCACGCTTCTCGGCGTACTGCAACACTGGAAAATAAGAGGGAAACTGCAAGGTAAATTTGTAGCCTTCCTTGCCTTCCGATTTTGCAAGTTCCTCGGCCGCTTGCACCGCATATTCAGGAATGCCTGCCAAATCAGCTTTGTCGGTCACGATTAACTCAAAGGCATTGGTGGCGTCCAGCACGTTCTCGGAAAACTTTGCAGTTATGGCGGCCTGACGGTCTTGAATTTCCGCGTAACGTGGTTTTTGGTCAGCGGGCAGTTCAGCCCCGCCCAGTTTGAAACCACGAATGGAATTGGCCAATACCTTCAAGCGTGCCGGCGTGAATTGTTGGGCTGCATCACTTTGTTCAATGGCTTTGTAAATGGCGTACAGGCGCTCATCTTGCCCAACCATGGTCCAGAACTCGGTGGTTTTGGGCAGGCAGGCATTGTAGGCTGCACGCAGTTCCTCCGTGTCTGCCACTGAATGCAAGTGCCCAACCACGCCCCAGGCTCGGCTCAGCTGTTCACAGGCAATGTCGAGCGGTAACAGGGTTTCTTCCCAAGTGGCCTGTTCAGGTGCTGTGCTGGCTGTCACTTCCAGTTGTTTTTTGGCCGCAGCAATCAGCGTGTCAATGGCGGGTTCCACGTGCTCGGTTTTGATGTCCGAAAAACGGGGCAGTCCGGAAAAGTCGAGTAGGGGATTGTTCGTGTCCATTTTGATGCTCATGGTCTTGGGGTCCTGCTAAAAAATTCTGAAAGGCTGCGCTTATATGCTACGTTCTACCGCTTCAATCGTGTTTTGCAACAGCATGGTGATGGTCATGGGGCCAACCCCACCGGGTACTGGCGTAATCCAGCCTGCCACTTCCTTGGCCGAATCAAAATCAACATCGCCGCACAGCTTGCCATCGGGCAGGCGGTTAATGCCCACATCAATGACCACTGCACCGGGTTTGATCATGTCGCCGGTAATCATATTGGGGCGACCCACCGCAACGACAAGTACATCTGCGCGTTGGCAATGCGATTTCAAGTCTTTGGTTTTGCTGTTGCACAAAGTAACCGTGGCGCCTTGCTGCAGCAACAACATCGCCTGTGGCTTACCCACGATGTTGCTGGCACCAATTACAACTGCCTCTGCGCCTCGCAACTCAATCCCGGTTAACTCCAGCATTTTCATGACGCCATAGGGCGTACAGGGGCGAAACAGGGGTTTGCCCGTCATCAGCAAACCTGCGTTGCTGATGTGAAAACCGTCTACATCTTTCTCGGCGCTGATGGATTCAATGACCAGGTGGGAGTCCAGGTGTTTTGGCAAGGGCAATTGCACCAAAATACCGTGAATGGTGGGGTCATCATTCAGCTGTTCAACCAAACCGACCAGTGCGTCCTGGCTGGTGTTCTCGGGCATGCGGTGCATCACCGATTTAAAGCCGGCTTTTTCACAGGCTGAAACCTTGTTGCGCACGTAAACCTGCGACGCTGGGTCTTCCCCCACCAGCACTACCGCCAAACCTGGCTGATGGCCGAGGGCAGTCAATTCAGCAGCACGTTTTGCAATTGTTTCTCGAATGGAGGCGGCCAGTTCGGTTCCGCTGATGATTTGTGCAGACATGATTAAATGAGTTCGAAAATTTGAAATGGTTCAATTGAACAAGGCCCAGCAGCAGATGCCTGGCGGGCCTTGTTGGTGGTGTTCAGGGTTGTGCCAGTTCCGGTGATTTGCGCAAGGCGATTTTCAGCAAATCAGCCACGGTGGTCACTTGCAGCTTGTCCATAATGTTGGCGCGGTGCGCTTCCACGGTTTTAATGCTGATGTTCAGGTCGTCCGCTATTTGCTTGTTTAGGCGGCCCGATACGATTCTCTCCAGTACCTGCAATTCACGGGTGGTCAGTTTCGAGTACAGTTTGTTGATTTGTTCATCAAGCTTGGCAGTTTGGGCAAGCTCATGGGCCAGGCGCATGTGCTGATGAATCAGGTCTTTGATCTTGCCTTCATCAAATGGCTTCTCCAAGAAATCAACAGCGCCATTCTTCATGGTTTCCACTGCCAGTGTGACATCGCCATGGCCGGTGATGAAAACGATGGGGATGGGAATGCCGCGTTCATTCAGTGTTTTTTGCACTTCAAGGCCTGAAAGCTTCGGCATGCGAATGTCCAGCAGCAGCACACAGGGTTGTGGCCAAACCAATTGCTCAAGAAACAACTCGGGGTCTGCATAGGTTTTCACCTGATAGCCCTCGGTTTCGATAAGCCATTGGAGCGAGTCGCGTACCGCCTCATCGTCGTCCACAATGAACACGGTTTCTTGCATTTCGGTGGGGCGTGGCTGAGTGTGCAGCATTGGCTTTATTCCATAACAGGTGGATTGATGTGCGCAAGCACCGAGTCTTCGGCCAATGGCAGCGTGAACTTGAAAACACTACCCTGACCTTGCGCGGGTTCTACCCACAATTGGCCTTGATGATACTCAATAATAGTACGACAGCTGTTCAAGCCCATGCCCATTCCATCGGATTTGGTGGTGAAAAACGATTCAAACAGCCGTTGGCGAATTTCTTCGGGCACCCCCATGCCGTGATCTCGAACCTCAACCAAGGCAAACTGGGCCGATTGACCCACCTGAATCTCGATTAACTTTTGCTCCGGTGGCAGATGGCCCATGGCCTCCAGGCCGTTCTTGATCAGGTTCATCAATACTTGCTCGATCAGCACCGGGTCAGCCACTACCGACATCAGTGCATCGGGCAGGTTCATCTCAATCCGGGCCGATTGGTGTTTGGCCTCCAGGCGGGAAAAGCTGATGGCATCCTCAATAATTTTACCGATGGGGCAGGGTCCGCGTTTGGGTTCCTGTTGTTTCACGAATTCCCGAATTCGGCGAATCACATCACCCGCCCGCTGCGCCTGTACATTTACCTTTTCAAGCACTGGCAGCAGATCTTCCGGGCTTACTTTGCCCGCTTTCAGCCGGGTTACACTGCCCATGTTGTAATTTGAAATGGCGGCCAGCGGCTGGTTAATTTCATGGGCCAGCGAAGAGGCCAGTTCGCCAAGGGTGATCAAACGAGAGGTAAATTGCAGTTTTTCCTGTTGCTGGCGCGACATGTTCTCCGCCTCCTTGCGCGAAGAAATGTCAGTGGCAACCTGCATCACCACGGTGGCCCCGTCCACCCATGAAATGGATCGTCGCCGAACTTCGTACCAGCGCTGCGACACTGGATTAAGCCACTCGAATGGCTCATACAGATTGACCCGGTTGCGGCGGTTTTTTGACATGCGCGGCGGCGTGGCCTTGCCAAACCACTCCCTGTGTAGCCTGTTCACGAAAATATATTCATCGGGTCCGGCTTCCGGGCCCTGAACGCACACAGCTGCATCAAGTTCTTCAAGAATACGAACAAAGCGCCGGTGGGCAGCAGCCAGTTCGTCACGAATTCGGCGTGGCTCGGTGATGTCGGTCATCGAGGTCATCCAGCCGCTTTGCTGCCCATCGCTGTCAACCAGTGGTGACACATACATGCGTGCGTCAAACACGCTGCCGTCGCGTCTGCGAACTTGCACCTCGATGCCTTTTTGTGGCGCATTGCCCGAAAGAATCAAATCCAGGTTGGTTTGCTGTTCTTCGTAGGACCTGTCAGGCCAATATGGAAATGGGGGAGCCATGCCCACCAGCTCCGATTCCTTGTAGCCGGTCATTCTGCAAAAGGCTGGGTTCACATAGGTAATACGGCCTTGCATGTCGATGGCCCGCATGCCGGTAACCACCGAGTTTTCCATGGCCCGTCGAAACTTGGTTTCCGCCAGCAATCGTTTCTCAGCCTGGCTGCGAAGTTTCGCATGCCGAAACAGCAAGATAAAACTCCATACAATCACCAGTGAAAGCCCAAACACCGCCCAGGCCAACATGTTGGAAAACAACTCGGTGTTGGTTTTGTATAGCACAGCTCGCAGTTTCAGCCCATGGCCAGGCGGGTCTAGAGGAACCTCATGGCTTAACTTTGCATTGTCGATTGACCTGCTCACATTGGAGGCAACTGGATTGCCGCCACCGTCGACGATGCTGACCAGATAAAGCTGCACGAATGAGTTAGGTACCGCATCATTCAGCAATGCACCCAGAGGAATAGTAGCCGCCACCGTGCCAATGAATTCTCCCCGGTTAAAAATGGGGCTGTGAACTTCAATGAACACCTTGCCGGAAGGATCCAGAAATGGCCTTGAGAACACTGGCAATCTGGTTTCCCTGGCCGTGTTGAATGCCCAATAACTTTCGGCATCTTCGATGGTTTGGTAAAGGGGGTGGAGTACTTCGGATGAGCGCAAACTGGGCAACGCCAAGTTGGTCACCCGTCTTTCCTCGTCAATAATCAGCACGCTGCGGACCTCTTGAAACTCATTTAACAGTGCCTGGGCGGAGAAACGAAAACCTTCAATATCACTGCTGTTCTGCTCAAACCCGCGAGCAATCTGGTTCAGTCGTTCCTGTGAGGCCAATAAACGGGTACGAATGGTTTGACGGGCCAGTTCCACATCACGAATGACGCGCAGCTGTGTTTGATTCTGATCTTCGGAATGCAGAGTGTAGAAAAACGCGCCCATGGCAAGCAAAAACAGGATGATGCCCACCAGCGGGGTGGCCCACACCAGTGGGCTTGTACGGGGTTGATCGCTGAGGCGCACGGTTCAATTGTTCTCGAAAACCTGAAGATGATTGAAGTGTACAAAACAAGCGGGCAAGTGGGTGGACTGGATTCAGGTGGATTCGGGAAAATCATTAGATATTCCACAATATGAAAACTCAAATC
>JAHJCM010000213.1 GCA_018812945.1 Gammaproteobacteria bacterium
AAGGGCCGTTGAAGACCACGACGTTGATAGGCTGGGTGTGGAAGTGCAGTAATGCATTAAGCTAACCAGTACTAATTGCCCGTGCGGCTTGGCTCTATAGCATTGAGCCTTGCTTAAAAGATACGCACATGAAACAACACAGTAAATCTACCCGAGGCCAAAGTGCCTCAATGAAGACCAAGGTAGTTTGTTTGAAATAGATATACCCGCAACACGCATCAACAAGATAGCAGCGCTGTCTCAAAGATAACTCATCAATTCCAAATCGAGCCAATCAGCCGCAACGCTGGTTAGCTAACAAGTAAGTGCAATCAAGGCACCGCACTTACAGCCAACCCTCTTTGCCTGACGACCATAGCAAGGTGGTACCACCCCTTCCCATCCCGAACAGGACCGTGAAACGCCTTAGCGCCAATGATAGTGTGCATTCGCATGTGAAAGTAGGACATCGTCAGGCTCTCCAATTCCAAAAAACCCCGCTCTCAGACTTGAGGCGGGGTTTTTTTATTCCAGATCCATCCCAGGCGTCTAATGCGATTAAACAGTGTGTAACGGTGTCTGCACAATTTTCAGAACGAAGCTGTTTGGTCCCAAGTGGCGTTCGTTTCATGCGATTTTGCACTTATTCCTATATCTTCTCTGCTTTCTGTTTGTTTACCTTGGAATTGAAGTTGAAGTATCTTCTTGATCGTCGGTCACGGTCTATTTTTGGCCTATTGCTTCTTCTTATCCCGTTTACCGTTTGCGCTGATAAAGGCTTTTCTCGATACCAGCAACTAAATACCCACTTTCACCAAACACTGGCTACGCATGAAGCACGGCTAGAATCAAAATTTTATTCCGTACTCGCGGTTGCTGAAACGGATGAAGAGAGGGCCTGGCTGGTCTACCGGTGGGTCACTTATCATTTCAAACATGACGCGGGCTTGGCCAGCAGGATTGGAGATCCGTCACAACATTCACTTGAGAAACTTCACAAGCTTGCGGGCGGTAGTTGTGCGGTTTATGCCGATGTCACTCATCGTTTGATGCAAATGGCGGGCCTTGAAGTAAAGACTATTTATGGTTTGGTGAAAGGTGGTCCTGCAACATCGCACCGTAATGGCAAACCTGTCAATCATGTGTGGAATGCAGTCAAAGTCGATGGTGTTTGGAAAGTAGTCGATTCCACTTGGGGGGCTGGTTTTGTGGGTCGACAAGGGTTTCAATCGCTACACAGTGATCTGTTTTTTCTTCTTCCGCCAGAAAAAGCGATGTTAAGTCATTATGACGGCGCTGATGAATTGGGTTATCAGCGTGCATTTGCTGTTAACCAGTCGTTGTTTGCCAAATTGCCTGACGATGCCTTGTATGCAGCGGCGATGGGGTTGGATCCAAAATTAATAGTCGATGCTGCGCGAAGGGAACCCGGTTTTAATCTGGTGTCTACCTTTGATTTACCTCCAGATGCTTTGCGAGTGATGGCGGCGCCCGTAAGTGGTGTGCTTGAACGCAAGGAACACCGCTTTGTTCTCGAGTCTGCAGTTTTTGAAGAATTGATGATTGTTCAGGGAAAGTCATGGCGACCACTGAAGAAAAGTGGCAAGGTTCATTCCCTGGTTCTTGTTCCGAGTCAGGGAGAGTTGCTAGTCATGGGGCGACGTCCGAAGCAACATGAGTTTGAGGCTTTGTTGGGTTATCGAGTGAGGTGATTCAAGTGCCCTCGAGAAAGGCGTGCGTTATTGCCAGCCATGCCTTAACACCAAGCGGAAGTATTTTGTCATTGAAGTCATAGCTTGGGTTGTGCAGAGTACAGGGCCCAATACCATGCCCATGGGTGCGATGACCCCCATCGCCATTGCCTATCCAAAGATATGCCCCAGGTTTGTGTTGAAGCATGAATGCAAAGTCTTCCGCGCCCATTGTCGGAGGAAGGTTGGTGTGAACTGCGGTTACTTCAGGGACTCGTTTCAAGGCATTCTTTGCCAGTTCGGCCATTTCCGCCGAATTAATGGTGGGCGGGTACTTGCGTTCAAACTCCATTTCAGCAGTTGCGCCGAAGGCCGCGCAAAGCTCGGTGCTGAGCTTGCTCATTTGCTGTTCAATCAAATCCAGCGTTTCAATGCTGAAGGTACGAACAGTGCCCTGCAATATCGCATGGTCGGGTATCACATTGATTGCTTCCCCCGCCTGAATCTGGGTGACAGACAATACGGCTGGCTCCACAGGCTTGCAGCTTCTGCTGACAATGGTTTGGAAAGCGAGGATCAGCTGTGCAGCGATAACCACTGGGTCTATACCGAGGTCTGGCATCGCAGCATGCGCGCCTTTGGCCAGAATTTTTACTGAAAATTCATTGCTCGATGCCATGACCGCACCGGTGTGTGCAGCAAACTCGCCTTCCTGCAAGCCGGGCCAGTTGTGCATGGCAAACACCGCGTCAACTGGGTAGCGCTGAAACAGGCCGTCGTCAATCATGCGTTGGGCACCAGCTCCGCCTTCTTCTGCAGGCTGGAAAATAAGGGCAACACTGCCTTTGAAGTTGGGGTTTTCTGCGATTTCTTGTGCGGCACCCAGCAGTATAGCAACGTGGCCATCATGGCCACACGCGTGCATTTTCCCGGGGTGAAGCGAAGCGTGCGGAAATTGGTTGCGTTCCTGAATGGGTAATGCGTCCATGTCGGCGCGAAGACCGATCATTTTTCCTGGGCCTTGCTTGCCTTGAATAAGGCCCACCACGCCAGTTTGTCCTATGCCGGTTTCTACCTCGTATCCAAGTTCGGTCAATCTTTTTGCAACAATTTCAGCGGTACGGTTTTCTTCGTAGCGCAATTCAGGATGGGCGTGGATGTCACGGCGGGTTTTAACCCAGGATTCAATTTTGCTCGGATTCACAACAAACTTCGCTGGTTGGTACAAGCGTTAAGAATCGCAGGTTTTGTTCACCGTGGCAATCGCTGTGCTTTACTATGAATGTTCTTCATGCAAGGTAAGGCGGGAATGATTCGGCGCAGTATGTTGTTGGGCTTGTGGTTGGTGAGCGCTGTTCTATTGAATGCTTGCAGCACGGGTTCTTATTTTTGGCAGGCCACCACGGGTCATTTGAAGGTGCTGGCTGCTGCAGAGAATATTGATGAGGTGTTGTCGCGGTCAGATGTTTCGGACAGGTTGCGCACCCAACTGGAATATGTTCAGGACATTCGTGAGTTTTCCGTGGGTCAATTGGGGCTTCCTGATAATCGGAGTTACCGTACTTATGCTGACTTGAATCGCGCCTATGCGGTGTGGAATGTGGTCGCTTCCCAGCCCGACAGTTTGACTTTGGAGACCTGGTGTTTCCCTTTGCTCGGCTGCATTTCCTACAAGGGTTTTTATTCAGAGTCTAACGCAGTGGCCCTTGCGGAAAGTTTGCGGAAACAGGGGCTGGATGTGGCGGTGCTGGGTGTGCCTGCGTACTCCACCTTGGGTTTTACACCCGACCCGGTTTTGAATACTTTTGTGAATTATCCGGCAGGTGAATTGGCCAGGCTGGTTTTTCATGAGCTAGCGCACCAGGTGGTTTACATTGCCGACGACACCATGTTTAACGAGAGCTTTGCGACGGCTATTGAGGAATTGGGGGTGATTGCCTGGCTTGCCCAACCTGGGCGGGAGGTGCTGAAGGCGCAGTATGATCTATTCGATTCACGCAGAAATGCCTTCCGGCTTATGTTGGCGCGTGCTCGCGATGATTTGGAACAGATTTATGAGAATAGCCATGGACTGGACAAACCGCAGGTGTTGAGATTGAAAGAGCAGCGTTTCGAGCAGTTGCTGGTTGACTACGATGCATTAAAGGAGTCTTGGGGCGGATGGACCGGTTATGACCGGTTTATGGCTGAGGATTTGAATAATGCAAAGTTGGGTGTGTCTGGCCTGTACACTCAGTATGTGCCTGCATTCAAGGCTTTGCATAAACTCTGCGGTCAAAGTTTTCCACGTTTTTATGCTGCCACGGAAGTGTTGGGTGAATTCCCCCGAGAACAGCGTGAAATACTGCTGGCCGAGTTGCAGCGCGCCGAGCCTTTGTCTTTTGGCTTTAAATGTTTATGAAAGCAGGCAGTGGCCGTTTTTCAACACAGGTCTGCCATCCTCGAACACCAAAAAGGATTGCGGCTCGAAAGGTGTCCATACCTCGTCGTTCGTGAGCGCCGAGGTTGCAATTACCGCAACCCGATCGTTCTGTGTGGTTACGGCACCAAAGTCGACTTGAATGTCGCAATCAACCAAATGCGCGGCTTTGAACGGATGAGCGCGAACGATGTACTCCAGCTTGGTGGAGCAATGCGTGTACATGGCCTGCCCGTTGGAGAGCAGCATGTTGAAGGTGCCGTGTTGAGCGATTTTCGAACACACAGGGCGAAGCACTTCATCGACTTCAGCGACGCTGGGGCGATTGCTTGCAGTACGGTAGCCAAACTCATTTTTCAGGGTTTGTAGCAATAGGCAGAATGCGAGTTCGCTGTCAGTTTCTCCGATGGGTAAAAAGTCGCCTTGAAGGTGTGGATTGAAATCTTTCAGATCACCGTTGTGAGCAAAAACCCAGGCTTGTCCCCAAAGTTCCCGAATGAATGGATGGCAGTTCTGAAGTTTGACTTGGCCAACTGTGGCTTTGCGGATATGGGATATCACATTGTAGGAGCGGATGGGGTAGTTCCGGATTAATTCCGCGACAGGTGAATCGGAGGCTGGGCGGTGATCGATGAAACATCTCGCTGCGGAGCCTTCAAAAAATGCGATACCCCAGCCGTCTGCATGTTCATCGGTCAAGCCGCCTCGTTTGGCAAAGCCTTCAAATGAAAATTGGATGTCGGTTGGCGTGTTGCAGTTCATGCCGAGCAATTGACACATGGTTTAATTGGTAAATTGTTGATTAATTGATTTTTATTTTAAGAGACTTTTCATGTCTGAGAAGGATGATTTTTACAAAGACCTTTTGACCGAGGTTTTTGAGGTGGGTGTTTTGGCGGCGCAACCCGAACAAGCCCTACAGGAGGCGTGGAAAGAGCAAATCATGCCTTGGTTAAGCCAATTGGCCCCGGAGCGCGAGCGCGTGTGGGTTTTTGGTGCAGGCAAGGCGGCCGCATCCATGGCCAAAGCCCTGGAGGGTGTGGCTGGATCTTCAGAAAAACTGCAAGGGTTTGTTGTAACGCGGCGCGGACATGAGGTGAAAACTTCAACGATCGAGGTGGTTCAGGCTGCGCACCCAGTGCCCGATGAAGACGGTCAGCGCGCCGCGCGCAGGCTGCACAAAGCGATTTCGGAAGTGCCTTCAAGTGATGCGGTGATCGCGCTGGTATCAGGTGGCGGTTCAAGTTTGTTGAGCGTGCCTGTGCGCGATATTCCCTTTGTTGATTTGCAACAGTTGAACCGTGCCTTGTTGGCCTGCGGTGCGCCGATCGATGAAATGAACATCGTGCGCAAACATGTGACGCAAACTCTGGGGGGGCAGTTGGCACAAGTCTGTCGTGCGCCCGTGTTCCAGTTGTTGATATCCGATGTACCGGGCGATGATCCTTCTTCAATCGCCTCGGGTCCATTCAGTCCGGATGAAAGCACTTTTCACGACGCCATTGAGGTAATCAAGCGTTGGGCGGTGCAAGTGCCACACTCAATTGCCAGGTATCTCGAGAAAGGGATAAAGGGTGCGGTGCCTGATACACCCAAGCGAAGTTCGCTGGTTTTTCGCAAAGTGAAAACGCATTTGTTGGCTAGTAACTTGAAGTCATTGAATGCGGTTACTCAACACCTCGAGGCCAAAGGCTATCAAGTGCTTAATCTTGGCGACACTTTGGAAGGTGAGGCGCGAGATGTGGCGCAGGTGCATGCCGCAATTGCCAGACAAGCAGCAATGGGGCAAGGCGGCTGGCCAGCTGCTCCCCTGGCAATTATCAGTGGTGGCGAATGCACGGTAACGCTAAATGACACTCAGCTAAGACAAGCAAGGGGTGGTCGAAATTCCGAGTTTTTGTTGGCCTTGGCTTTTTACCTTCGGGATTTGAATGCGCCTGTTGAAGTAGCTGCGATTGCTGCAGACACGGATGGTATTGACGGTATTGGCGGGCATGCCGGTGCACTCATGTTGCCGGGTGACATGCAGCTGTCCAAGGCGGCCAAGCTTGCGCCTCAGTTGCACTTGGATCAACACACCAGTTATGACTACTTTAAGAGTCTGGATCGATTGTTGGTGACTGGGCCAACCATGACCAATGTGAATGACTTGAGGATTATTCTGGTCGGCAGGCCTTGAGGAATTTTGGGCAATCTGCCTAAGGTAAAATACAGAGCGTCTACAACTATCTCTGGCCCTCATGATTCAGACTATTCAAATTGCTCCGCCCGATGATTGGCATTTGCACCTTCGCGACGGCGAGGCCCTGGAGCATGTAGTTGCAGCCACGGCGTTGAATTTCAGACGCGCGATTGTGATGCCCAATTTGAAGCCGCCTGTGACCACGGTTGATCAAGCCGTGGCTTATCGTCAGCGTATTCTGGATGCCGTGGAGAAAGCTTGTAGCACGGGCGATTATTCCGCGGAGGAACAGGCCGTCATGCGTTTGTTTGAACCCTTGATGGTGCTGTACCTGACCGGTGCGACCAGCCCTCAGGAAATTGAAAAAGCGGCCAACAGCGGTGTAGTGCGAGCAGTGAAGTTATACCCAGCTGGCGCGACCACAAATTCTGAAGCTGGTGTTTCCGATTTGCTGGGCCAATGCGGCGCCGTGTTGCAGGCCATGGAGCTTCATGGTTTGCCTTTGCTGGTGCATGGTGAAGTGACGGATGCGGATGTGGATGTGTTTGATCGCGAAGCCGCATTTGTAGAAACAGTGATGAAACCCTTACGCCGGCAATTCCCAAATTTGCGCGTGGTATTTGAACACATCACCACTGAGCAAGCGGCCACATTTGTCACCGAAAATTCGGGGCTTGACGCGCAGGGCAGGCTGCTGCTGGCTGCAACCATTACGCCGCAGCATTTGCTTTATAACCGCAACGCTTTGTTCAAGGGTGGTTTACAGCCACATTGGTATTGCCTGCCAGTGTTGAAGCGCGAGGTACATCGCCAGGCACTGTTGAAAGCGGCAACCAGTGGTTTACCGCAGTTTTTCCTGGGTACAGACAGTGCGCCCCATGCGAGGCATCTGAAAGAAATGTCGTGTGGGTGTGCTGGTTGCTATTCAGCACCCTATGCGATGGCCATGTACGCTGAAGCTTTTGAGCAGATGGGGGCATTGGAAAGCGTTGAGCTGTTTGAAAAGTTTTGCAGTTTGAATGGTCCCGCATTTTATGGTTTGCCTGTTAACGAAGGTGTGTTTGAGCTACAGCGCAAATCTTTTGAGGTGCCGCAACGGCTGCCCTTTGTGACCGAGAGTGGGATTGTGCCTTTGAGGGCAGGAGAGGTGCTGGATTGGACTGTTACCCGTCTTCGGTGAGCGGTGGTGGCAGACTCAGCAGTTAGCCCCTGGCTATGGCCCTATGGTGAAAACCGTGCCCGTTTTGATCCTCGACTTGATCATGAGGGCGGTGTTTCCCGTCGGTTGAATGACCTGCGTGGAGAGACAGTCGAAACTATCCCTGTGTTTGTTCATTCGACAGAGAGTTTGGGAGCGCTGGAATATGAGCGCCTTGTACAAACAGGCCAGATCCCGACTCGAGATCTTTCTCACGATTGGTACAACGGCCAAGTTTGGTTGGCCTTTCCCAAAGTGAAGCAACTGATCAATGCGCTTCATGTACAGGACGCCTGTTGCTCTGCGGACCAAAATGGAAGTTTGTCTGGCAATGGTCGAAGTCGCTTGCGAGATGCCCTGACTTTGTTCGATGAAAGCGGTGCGCTTTTTTTGACCACGGAGTGGTCGCTATGCTCGGCTTTGTTACAGCACGACTGGAAAACCTTGCTGCTTGATCAGCGAAAAAGCTGGAGTACCCGTGCCAGGGTTTTATTGTTGGGGCACGGTTTGCTCGATAGCATGAGCAAAGCTCACAAAGGCTTGTGTGCAAAGGTGGTGCCCGTACAGGTACCTTCGCTTGACATGGAATTGCCTGAGTTGCAGCGATTGATGTTGCAGGTGGTTGAACAACTTCGCGCCCCCGGTAACTTGAGTCCTTTACCAGTGATGGGGGTTCCCGGCTGGTTTCGCGATTCTGAGCAAACCGGCTTTTATGAGGACTCTGCTGTTTATCGCGCGAAGCCAACACGTCGGGTTTCTTCATCTGATGAAAGATTGGCTTTTGTTTGGGATGGGGCTACACTTGCTTTCGGAAAGTGCGTCGGACAGTCGCTGCCTGAATTTCAGGGAGAGGAAAGTCCGGACTCCAGTGAGCACGGTGCTGGTTAACGACCAGGCGCTATACGGTTTTGGCAACAAAACCCAAGGCGACGGAAAGTGCAACAGAAAACACACCGCCGATGGGAAGGTAACTTTCACAGGCAAGGGCGAACCGGAGGTGTAAGAGACCCCCGCAGGCTTGGCAACAAGGCTGGCTAGGTAAACCCCACTTGGAGCAACACCAAATAGGCGCGCAGGCGCTTTAAGCGCCAACGGCGCTCCCCGAGCGCGCGGGTAGGTGGCTTG
>JAHJCM010000004.1 GCA_018812945.1 Gammaproteobacteria bacterium
CGATGACGATACAGTGTTTGAAGTCTCTGGTCGTGGTGAATTGCACCTGACCATTTTGCTGGAAAACATGCGCCGGGAAGGCTACGAGTTGGCGGTTTCCCGCCCACGCGTGGTTTTCAAGGAAATTGATGGCGTGAAGTGCGAGCCTTACGAAATGTTGACCGTGGATGTGGAAGATTCACACCAGGGCGGCGTGATGGAAGAACTGGGCCGCCGCAAAGGTGACTTGCTCGACATGTCACCCGATGGCAAAGGCCGTGTTCGTCTGGAATACAAAATTCCAGCGCGTGGCTTGATTGGTTTCCAGGGTGACTTCATGACATTGACACGCGGCACTGGCTTGATCAGCCACGTGTTCGATCAATATGCACCTGTGCGCGAAGGCGGTTCGGCCGAGCGTCACAACGGCGTGCTGATTTCTCAAGATGATGGTGATGCAGTCGCCTACGCCTTGTGGAAATTGCAAGACCGTGGCCGCATGTTTGTGTCCCCGGGCGAGGCCCTGTATGAAGGCATGGTGATTGGTATTCACAGCCGGGACAACGACTTGGTTGTGAACCCGATCAAGGGCAAGCAACTGACCAACGTTCGTTCATCGGGTACTGACGAGGCCGTTCGCCTGGTGCCGCCAATCCAGATGAACCTGGAATACGCGGTGGAGTTTATTGCAGAAGACGAATTGGTAGAAATCACTCCCAAGAATATTCGTATTCGCAAGCGCTTCCTGAAGGAACACGAACGCAAGCGCGCAAGCCGCGACGCAGCATAAGTTTTGTTTGGCTGAAAGGCCAGATTCAAAAGGGGCGTGGCTTTGGCCTCGCCCTTTTTGTTTGTAGAATCCAGACTATGACATTCAAACCCAGAATTCTCTCTGTTGCCCCCATGATCGACTGGACCGATCGGCATTGCCGTCGGTTTCACCGCGCGATCAGCCAGCACACCTGGCTTTATACCGAAATGATCACCACGGGTGCGCTTGTGTTTGGCGACAGAAAACGTTTTCTTGCTTTCAACGAAGAAGAGCATCCGGTTGCATTCCAGATCGGTGGAAGCGATCCTGTTCATATGGCGCAATGCGCGAAATGGATTGAAGAAGCCGGTTACGACGAATTGAACATGAATGTGGGTTGTCCTTCGGAGCGTGTCCAAAAGGGCTCGTTTGGTGCTTGCCTGATGGCGGAACCTGACTTGGTGGCCGACTGCGTGAAAGCCATGCGGGATGCCTGCTCGATCGATGTGACTGTGAAGCACCGTATCGGCCTTGATTACGATGAAAGCGAAACCATGCTTTATGATTTTGTGGGCAAGGTCAGTGAAGCGGGTTGTAATACCTTCATTGTGCATGCGCGCAATGCGGTGCTCAAAGGCTTGTCCCCGAAGGAAAACCGCGATATTCCTCCCTTGCGTTACGAGGTGGTAAGGCGCCTGAAACAACATTTTCCGCACCTTCAAATCATTCTGAACGGGGGAATTACAACCCTTGAGTCGATCCAAACCCACTTGGAATGGGCTGATGGTTGCATGATTGGTCGAGAGGCTTATTCCAATCCATGGCTATTGGCCGGGTTTGACGAAATCATCGGACAACCGATCAAACCAAAAACCCGTTTGGATGTTATTGATGAATTACGCGTTTATGCTGAGCAGGAGTTGCGAAAAGGTGAAAGCATTCGAAGCATTACGAAATCCTGGTTGGGTCTGTTTCACGGCCAAGCAGGTGGAAGGCTTTACCGTCAGGTGTTGTCCGATTCAACACTGCTGAAGGCCAACAACTGGCAGGTGGTTGAAGATGCTTTGGCGAAAATGCTCAAGCACGCAGCCTGAGCCGGCATTACAGCAAAACCAGCTTGCCGGGGTTCAGCAGGTTTTTGGGATCCATGGCCTGTTTGATGGCCTTGAATGCAGCATAGTTACTGGTACTCGTAATATCTCGCAGCAGTTCGGCTTTCAACTGCCCAATGCCATGTTCAGCCGATACGGTGCCGCCGCACCGCAGAATCGCGTCGTGCACCAAATTGTTGAGCAAAGTTTGGTGTTGTTTCAGAAATTCTGCAGAGTTGCTGCCTGTTGGGGCTGACAAATTGAAGTGCAAGTTGCCATCGCCCAAATGGCCAAACAGCACTGGCTGAACATCGACACCATGCTCTGCTATGTCATTCAGGGCCATGTCGTGGAATGCCGGCAGCTGCGACACCGCACACGCCACATCATGTTTCACATTCAAACCCGCTTTGGCTTGTGCCTCGGATATGTTTTCTCGCAAGGCCCAAAAGGTTTCAATGTCACGCCCATTTTGAGCCATCGCAATGTTGCGTACGCCAGGCACTTCTTCAAGCAGGGCTTCAAGCGTTTTAGTGACCTGTTCACGCAACTCGGTTTCAGAACCCAGTGAGGTGAATTCGGCCAGCACATGGTCTACTGCGCCCGGGCAGGTGGGCGCGCGGGCAGGAAAATGGGTTTGAACCACATCAATTGCATTGGCATTCATCCATTCGTAGCTGCTGAGTTCACCAAACAAGCGGCTTTGTACGAAGCCCAATGCGTCCACAGCAGTTTGAATGTTGTCTACATTCAGCCACGCCACGCAGCGGCTTTTGGGGGCAGGGTACACCTTCATGCAGGCAGTGGTTACCACTCACAAAGTGCCTTCCGAGCCAATCAACAAATGGCGCAGGTCATAGCCAGTGTTGTTTTTGCGA
>JAHJCM010000027.1 GCA_018812945.1 Gammaproteobacteria bacterium
GCAAAGGAGATAAGAAAATGGCACGTATGAAGTTTCTGTGTGATGCCGAGCGTTGCATTGAGTGCAATGGCTGCGTCACCGCATGTAAAAACGAGCACGAGGTAGAGTGGGGCATTAACCGCCGCCGCGTGGTAACCATCAACGACGGCGAACCCGGAGAGCGTTCAATCTCCGTAGCCTGTATGCACTGTTCAGATGCGCCTTGCCAGGCTGTCTGCCCCGTGAACTGCTTCTACAAGACCGACGAAGGTGTTGTGCTGCACGACAAGGATCTGTGTATTGGCTGCGGTTACTGCTTCTACGCCTGTCCATTCGGTGCACCACAATTCCCACAGGAAGGTGCATTTGGTCAGCGCGGCAAAATGGACAAGTGCACATTCTGTGCCGGTGGTCCAGAAGAAGACACTTCCGAAGCCGAATTCGAGAAGTATGGTCGCAACCGTTTGGCCGAAGGCAAGTTGCCACTGTGCGCCGAAATGTGTTCAACCAAGGCCTTGTTGGCAGGTGACGGCGATGTGGTTTCCGACATCTTCCGCAATCGCGTGGTTGTTCGTGGCAAAGGCGCTGAAGTGTGGGGCTGGAGCTCTGCTTATGGTCAACCTGCCAAGGAGGGCGCGTAATATGGCGCTTCGCGGTAAGTTGATTCTTTCCGGGGCCTTTGCGGGCCTCATTCTGGCCACTGGCTGCTCACCCCTGGAAGACGCCAACAATGGCAAGGGCTATGCAGGTAAAGCCGACACACCGGCATTTGAAACGGGCGGCGGTCAGTACACTGCTGGCGGTTTCAAAGCTGGTGACAAGGAAAGCTGGCAAGAAACCCTGAATGTTCGAGCCAAAGCCCAGAACGAATACGTTCGTACTGGTGATTCGGCAAAGGCCAAATAAGGAGAGTCGATCATGACACATTCAACCATTCGGGCTGCAACGCAGCCAGGCATGGACAAGGCAGTTCTGGCCTTGTTCACTGCTCTGGTTCTCGTTGTGTGCTCACTTTGGTCAATGGGGGCCATGGCGCAAGATGCATCTGAACGCTCACAAGCACAAGTTCAAAAGCAACAAACGCAGCCCCTGAACAATTCACCGGTGTGGTCCGGAGTTGCGTCTGGTGAATCATTCACCACCGTAATCAAGGGTCGTGAAACCGGCGTGTTGATTAACAAAAGCGGTGAAACATGGCGCCAAATGCGCAATGACTGGATCTCCTACTTTGGCGGCTGGGCCGTTGCGGTGGTTTTTCTGTTGATTGTGGCTGCCCATTTGGTGAAAGGCCCAGTGAAGTTGCCCGAACCGCGCACCGGTCGTTTGATCGAACGCTTCACCTCTGCTGAACGAGTGGCCCACTGGACCATGGCTTTCAGTTTTGTGGCACTGGCGCTTACCGGTTTGTTGTTGATGTTTGGCAAACATGTGCTGGCACCGTGGATGGGCTTAACGCTCAATTCATGGCTTGCATCGATCAGCATTGTGATTCACAACTTCGTGGGTCCGTTGTTCGCTGTCAGCGTCATTGTGTTTTTCATCATGTATGTGAAAGACAATCTGCCAGAGAAAAACGACATCGAGTGGCTCAAAAAAGGTGGTGGTTTGTTTGGGCATGCGCCTGCAGGTCGCTTCAACATGGGTGAAAAGATCTGGTTCTGGGGTGGTGTTACAGTGCTTGGCATTGTGGTGTCCGCAACGGGCCTTATTCTTGATTTCCCGAACTTTGACCAGAACCGTTTGCTGATGCAGCAGTCACATGTGATCCACGCTAGTGCAGCTTTGCTATTCATTATTATGTCCTTGGGACACATCTATATTGGCTCTATCGGTATGGAAGGTGCGCTTGAGGCCATGCGTGACGGCTATGTGGACGAAACATGGGCAAAAGCTCACCACGATGCATGGTACGACGACATCAAGTCTGGCAAAATTTCTCCAGTGCGCTCCAAAGAGGGTGCAACAGCCATGGGTTCTCAGGTGATGGCACAGTAATTTTAAATGCCGTTTATTCACCTAGGCGCCAATTGCAAATAGGAAAAGCCCGCTCGGAAATGAGTGGGCTTTTTTTATGTATTTGGTGCATTGTCCAGCGATGAATGGTGCAAAGCACAAACAACATACGCACTAAATATAATCACGCTGTTAAATAGTGCGTTAATTTATCTGAAATTAATCAGTAAAACTGCATTGGCAAATGGTGTATGTTTACTGCCATCAAAAATCAAAATTTGCCTAGAAGGCATTGTCAGATCGTGATTGCAAAATAATGTGAATTAAATTGAATTCGGCTGGTACGCAACTTGCGTTTTCAGACTTGAGGAGAAGGGCTCTTGACCCACCTTAAAGAAACTTGGTTTTCTGCCCTTTTTTGTCCTATCCCGGATTTCTTAGCGCGGCCGAAAGAATCTGAATAGGATTTGCGATGAAACCATTCAAGCTGTTTGTAATTTCCTCTTTTTTAGTATTGTCTGCGTGTGGGTCAGACAGTTCCACCAATTCGGAGTCCTCCCGAATCTCTTCCAGTGGCTTTGTGCCAGCTGATAGCCCTTCACCGCCTTTATTAATTTCCGAGCAAGAACTTGATGCAGCCATGCAGTGCAGTGAGGGCTTTGGCAGCAATTCCGGACGTGCTGTTTTGCTGGTTCCGGGCGCGACCCAAACAGTTGAAAGCAACTTCAGCTGGAATTACATTCCAGCTTTTGATGAAGCAGGCATTCCTTGGTGTGCCGTTGACTTACCCAACAGCAATACCGGTGAGCTTCAAGCATCGTCGGAATACATCACGCACGCAATTCGCAAAATGTTTCGTTCCACCAACACCAAAATCGCAATTGTTGGTTTCAGTCAGGGCGGCGTGATGCCCCGTTGGTCTTTGAAATTTTTCCGGGACACCCGTGACATGGTTGAAGACATGATTGGTATTGCTGCTGCAAACCACGGTTTGATTGAGACTAGTTTGTTGTGTGCGACGCCAGTGATCGGCTGTATTACCTCATTCACCCAAATTGCTGTTGCAGCCAGGTGGCTCGATGCTTTAAATGCTGGAGGCGAAACTTTGCCAGGTATCGATTACACGCAGGTCTACACCCGAACCGACGACGTCGCCATTCCGAATTTCGATGAGGAAAATGGCGTGTCAAGCCTGCGTACAGGTGAGGGAAACAGAGTCAACATTGCAACCCAAGATGTGTGTCCGACCAACACGGCAGATCATTTTCTGGTGGGTTCTTCCGATGCGGTCGGGTACGCCATTGTGAGTGACGCACTTTCGCATCCTGGTGTAGCCAGTCTTGAGCGTCTGAAAGCGCAGGTTCCAGCATTGTGTTTGACACCCTTCATGCCTGGCGTTGACCCCTTGTCATTCCCTATTAACTTCGCGACCAAGATGATGAGCACATTTGCGCAGTCGGTGGCTTTGCAGCCCAAAAGCACCGAAGAGCCCCCATTGCGTTGTTATGCGGGTGGAATGTGTTGAACTCAATTTGAATAAGAAAAGCCCGGTGACTGGCTTGTCACCGGGCTTTTTTGTTGCAGCTCACTGATCTGGCTAAGACGATATTGCTTTAGTTCGAACCTGATCTGAATTCTGGCTTGGTTTCAACCAGTATCAGGTTCTCGCTTGCAATTTGAACAACTGGCTTGCGCTCGCGCGGAACGCGTGCAGGTTTTGGTGTGGACGCCAGGTTGGCTTGAACCACAGACCATTTTTCATGGTCAGTTTCTACCCACAGCATGCCAGCACTGCTTAGCATTTGTTCAAGGCCTTCCTTGTTCAGTTTGGGTACCGGCGCTGAAAAAGTCGCTGCAACCGGCGCTTCCTGAACCTTGGATTCAACAACGGTTTCAACTGCTACCGGCACCACCGGTGTTGGATCTGCTGGAGTTTGGTCTACAAATGCATCAACTACGCTCGCTACTGCGGTCTGCTCGGTTGTCGGCTCACGTGACTGTACAGCAGTATCTGCAGCCTCACTTGTCGCTTCATTTGTAACTTCGAGCTCTTTGGGTTGAGCCACCGCAGCAATCACCGATTGCACAGCCTGAATTTCAGGCGCGCGCACATTGGATTCATCCGGGTTGTTTTCAGTCGAGCCCATTTGTGTTGGCTCAGCTGGCAATCCCATCGCAGAAACATTTAGACCTGTTGCCGCATTGGTATGCTCCGGGTTTTCCTCTGAAGACTCTGAAGCGTTCAGTTCCGATCCTGCGTTTTCACGCGCACCATCACGATTACCACCCCGACCACGGCGACGACGACGGCGACGTGGCTCATCGCCACCCGTTTCTTCATCAGACCCATAGGACATCGTTTCGGCGATCTTGTTGGCAAGCTCTTCGTCTTCCGTAGCATCTGCGGCCTGGAATGCGTCTTCCGACTGAATTGCAGACTGCTCAAGCGCCGCACCGGCTTCACCTTCTCCAGCGCCACGACCACCTCGGCCGCGACGACGGCGACGGCGTCCGCCACGTTCATTCTGCTCTGCGGTGTCTGCTGCATCGCCAGCAGCAGCCTCGACAGCTGCCAATGGTTTCACTTCAAGCACCTCAGCGCCGGCTGCCCGTTCTTCACGAGGTTTGCCTCGACCACCACGGTTCTGTTGAGCAGCACGTGGCTGTTGAGCGTCTGCAGCTTTTACCTCGTCGCCAGCGGCTGTCGCTGTAGACTCGTCTTCCCGGCCACGTCCGCCACGACGGCGATTGCGTCCGCCACGGCCATTGCGCTGATCGTTTCGATCACCCTGCGGGCGACCTTGACCACGTCCGCCACGGTCGCTGGATTTCTGGTCAATTACCACCGCAGGCACTTCAACTGTGGTGTCGCGCTTGAACCAGGAAATGATTCGTTGGATCAGTGAAGGACCAGCGGGTGCAGCTGCTGCCACAACCACATCGGTTTTAGGTTTGCGTTCCTGGTGGGGAGGGGCTGGCTGGGTTGGAATTACACCCTTGATCACCGCTTCCTGACGTTTTACAGCTTCACCTTCGGTTTTCTTGTCGTAGTAGCTTTGCTCATCTTTGGATGTAGCCAACTCAAAACTTTGGCGCGGGTCTTCCAGACGTTCGTCGTCATGGCGCAAGCGAGTAATTTCATAGTGGGGTGTTTCCAAATGTTTATTTGGAATCAACAGCACATTCACCTTCAAGCGCGCTTCCAGTTTGTAAATTTCTGAGCGTTTTTCGTTCAGCAAAAATGTAGCCACATCGACCGGAACCTGTACATGCACGCTGGCTGTACCTTCCTTCATGGCTTCTTCTTGCAGAATACGAAGCACATGCAAGGCAGTACTTTCGGTATCGCGAATCACGCCCGTGCCGTTGCAGCGAGGACAAGTGGTGTGCGAACCTTCATTCAGGGCAGGGCGGATGCGTTGACGGCTTAGTTCCATCAGGCCGAAACGGCTGATTTTGCCCATTTGTACGCGCGCACGGTCAAAATGCAGACTGTCTTTAACCCGGTTTTCAACTTCTTTCTGGTTGCTGGCCTTTTCCATGTCGATAAAATCGATCACGATCAGGCCACCGAGGTCGCGCAAGCGTAACTGACGGGCCACTTCTTCAGCAGCTTCCAGGTTAGTGCGCAATGCGGTGTCTTCAATATCGGTGCCGCGTGTGGAGCGAGCGGAGTTGACATCGATAGACACCAAGGCTTCTGTGTGGTCGATTACAATCGCGCCGCCTGAGGGCAGTGGAACCATGCGGCTGTAGGCAGTTTCAATCTGGTGTTCAATCTGGAAACGACTGAACAAAGGAATGTCGTCGCGGTAGCGCTTCACCAAATTCATCATGTCAGGCATCACATGCTGCATGAATTGCTTGGCTTGGTCGTAAATTTCATCGGTATCAATGAGTACTTCACCGATATCCGGGCTGAAGTAATCGCGAATGGCGCGAATGACAAGGCTGCTTTCCTGGTAAATAAGGAACGCACCATTGGCAGATTTGCCAGCGCCGTCGATCGCAGTCCACAGTTGCAACAAATAGTTAAGGTCCCATTGCAGTTCCTCAACCGAACGCCCAATACCCGCTGTACGGGCAATAATGCTCATTCCTTTGGGGTACTCAAGCTTGTCGAGTGCCTCGCGCAGTTCCTGGCGTTCTTCGCCTTCAATGCGGCGTGAAACACCACCACCACGCGGGTTATTGGGCATTAGCACCAAATAACGGCCAGCCAGCGAAATGAATGTGGTCAGGGCAGCGCCCTTGTTACCACGTTCTTCTTTTTCGACCTGAACAAACAGTTCTTGGCCTTCTTTGACGACGTCTTGAATGCGAGCCTTACCCGCTTCAACGCCTTCCTTGAAATATTGTCGGGAAATTTCCTTGAATGGCAAAAAACCGTGTCGGTCTTCGCCGTAGTTGACGAAACAGGCTTCAAGACTGGGTTCTACGCGGGTAATAACACCCTTGTAAATATTGCTTTTCCGTTGTTCACGGCCCGCCGTTTCAATGTCAATGTCGATAAGTTTCTGGCCGTCGACAATTGCGACCCGCAACTCTTCTGAATGAGTTGCGTTAAATAACATGCGCTTCATGCACACTCCAATGGCACCGCAGTGCGAAAAGAGATGCTGAAAAAGCGGAAGGAACAAAGAGATGCAAAAAC
>JAHJCM010000214.1 GCA_018812945.1 Gammaproteobacteria bacterium
GAATGGCTCTATCTGCTGCGATGCTTTTTTACAACAACAGGTGCCTGAACTACACCGTTGCGCACTTGCACTTTTCCTTGTTCGATCAATATTTGTGCCTGCGCCCGTGAGGGACACAGGCCTTTTTCAACCAAGGCAAGGTCAGCGCGCAAAGGTAGCTCTTTCCCTGATTAATAGCGGTAGTGGTCTGGCTTGTAAGGGCCGTCTTGCTTCACGCCAATGTAGCTTGCTTGCGATGGGCTCAGCTCTGTCAGCTGGGCGCCAATTTTCATCAGGTGCAGGCGTGCCACTTTTTCGTCCAGGTGCTTGGGCAACACATACACGCCCACTGGATACTTCTCGTTTTGCGTCCACAGCTCGATTTGTGCAATGGTTTGATTGGCAAAGCTGGAGGACATCACGAACGAGGGGTGACCAGTGCCGCAGCCCAGGTTCACCAAGCGGCCTTCGGCCAACATGATGATGCGCTTGCCGTCCGGGAAAATAATGTGATCAACCTGTGGCTTGATGTTCTCCCACTGGTACTTTTTCACGCTGGCAATGTCAATTTCGTTGTCGAAGTGACCAATGTTACAAACAATCGCCTGGTCCTTCATCTTCACCATGTGGTCATGGGTAATGATGTCTTTGTTGCCTGTGGCCGTCACGAAAATGTCAGCTTTGTCAGCCGCATAATCCATGGTCACCACGCGGTAGCCTTCCATTGCTGCTTGCAGTGCGCAAATTGGGTCAATTTCAGTAACCCAAACTTGGGCTGACAGGGCGCGCAATGCTTGTGCAGAGCCCTTGCCCACATCGCCGTAACCGGCAACAACAGCCACTTTACCGGCGATCATTACGTCTGTAGCACGCTTGATACCGTCAACCAGCGATTCACGGCAGCCATACAGATTGTCGAATTTCGACTTGGTTACTGAATCGTTCACGTTGATTGCAGGGAAGGCCAATTCGCCCTTCTTGTGCATTTCATACAAGCGGTGAACACCAGTTGTAGTTTCTTCAGTCACGCCCTTGATCTCTTTCAGGCGTGTTGAATACCAGGTTGGGTCTGTTTTCAGCGTTTTCTTGATTGACTCGAACAGGCAAATTTCTTCTTCGCTGCCAGGGTTGTTCAGTACGCTGATGTCTTTTTCTGCCTTGGTACCCAAGTGCAGCAACATGGTCGCATCGCCACCATCGTCCAGAATCATGTTGGAATAACCACCGTCTGCCCATTCGAAAATGCGGTGTGTGAAATTCCAGTAATCAGTCAGTGATTCGCCCTTGAACGCAAACACAGGAATACCAGCGGCTGCGATTGCTGCGGCTGCATGGTCTTGTGTTGAATAAATGTTGCAAGAGGCCCAACGCACTTCTGCGCCCAGTGCTGCTAGGGTTTCAATCAGCACCGCTGTTTGAATGGTCATGTGCAGTGAACCGGTAATGCGGGCGCCTTTCAAAGGCTGGGATGCAGCAAATTCCTTGCGAATGGCCATCAAGCCAGGCATTTCGGTTTCTGCAATCGCGATTTCTTTGCGGCCAAAATCGGCCTGAGACAAGTCGGCTACGAAAAAATCGTTTTCGCCGTTAGCGGTGATTGGTTTTGCAATGGCGTTCATCACGCCCTCCTTTTTAAAGTTCATAAAGAAAGAAGCGTGAGCGCCGTTGTTTATTTCTTGTTCGAGCCTAGCACCCCAAAAAAGCATGGGTGTGTCGCAACGCTCCTCGAACGGCCTAAATTGTAACAGGGTTGACTCAGGAAGACCAAGCGGTATTCATGCTGGCACTTTCCTGATCATTCTCATTCTGTGTTTTTCGTCAAACGCCGGCTGCGGCTTTCAATGCTTCAGCCTTGTCCGTGCGTTCCCAGCTGAATTCTGGTTCTTCGCGGCCAAAGTGTCCATAAGCTGCTGTTTTCGCATAAATTGGGCGCAGCAAATCCAGCATTTGTACAATCCCCTTGGGGCGCAGGTCGAAGTGGGCGCTCACCAATTCAGTAATTGCACTGTCCTCAATTTTTCCGGTGCCGAAAGTATTCACCATGATCGAAGTAGGGCGTGCCACGCCGATGGCGTAGCTCACCTGAACCAAACACTTCTCAGCCAAGCCTGCTGCAACAATGTTCTTGGCCACATAGCGACCTGCATAAGCCGCAGAGCGGTCTACTTTGGACGGGTCTTTGCCCGAAAATGCACCGCCACCGTGGGGAGCTGCGCCACCGTATGTGTCCACGATAATTTTTCGACCTGTCAAACCACAGTCACCCTGAGGGCCGCCAATCACAAAGCGTCCTGTTGGGTTTACCAAAAAGTTGATATTTCCTTTCACCAGTTCTTTGGGCAGCACCGGCTTGATCACCTCTTCAATTACTGCTTCGCGCAGGGTCGCCAGCTCGATATCCGGTGAATGCTGGGTTGAAAGCACTACGGTGTCGATACAGAAAGGCTTTCCGTCAACGTACTTGATTGTCACTTGTGATTTTGCATCCGGACGCAGCCAAGACAGGCGGCCATCCTTGCGAAGCAGGCTCTGGCGTTGAACCAGTTGGTGTGAAAGGCTGATGGCCAGTGGCATCAATTCGCGGGTTTCATTCACTGCGTAACCAAACATCAAACCTTGGTCACCAGCGCCCTGGTCCAGGTCATTGTCGTGCGCTTTGTCTACACCTTGAGCGATGTCTGGACTTTGGCGGTCGTAGCACACCATCACCGCGCAGCTTTTGTAATCGATACCGAAATCGCCGTTGTCGTAGCCAATTTTTTTCAGTGTTTCGCGGGCTACGTCGATGTAGTTCACCTGGGCGGTGGTCGTGATCTCGCCAGCCATTACCACCAAACCCGTGTTGGTTAGCGTTTCAGCAGCTACCCGTGCGGTGGGGTCTTGTTCGAGAATTGCATCTAAAACCGCGTCAGAAATTTGGTCGGCGACCTTGTCTGGGTGGCCTTCCGAGACAGACTCAGAAGTGAAGAAAAATTCGTTAGACATTAAAAAAGCTCCAAATAAACAAGGGGTTGTTATGGCCGCCATGTTCGTTTGAAGCCCGGCGACGCTTTAGCAGATTTGTTTTAGTTCGCCCCGCAAGTTGTCATTTAACTCAGCGAACTTGGGAAATATACAACATTTGGGGACGAAGGCAAAGCACGTACTGGTTACAATCTGCCCCATGATCAAAAATTTGTTCAAAGTGTTATCGGTTTTTCCTTTGCCTGTCCTGCACGCACTTGGTGCGTGGTTGGGGTGGGCGGTATATGGTTTGTCGGCCAGTTACCGTCGCAAAATTGAAATTCACTCCAAAATTGCCTTTCCGGATGATGAATTGGCGCGGCTCGCCGCTGTGAAGGGTTCAGTCCAGCATGCCGGAATGGCGCTTCTGGAGCTTCCTTTTCTTTGGGGCTTGTCTACGCAGCAAGGCGCGGCGCGATGCACTGACATCACCGGCTGGGATGTGGTTGAAAGGGCCCAGGCAAAGGGGAAAGGCATTATTTTTCTCACACCGCACATGGGAAGTTTTGAATCAACCGCCCAAATATTCTCAACTCGTGCACCCATTACTGTGTTGTATCGACCCAATCGCAAGGCGGAACTTCAACACATTATTGAGGACAGCCGTGCGCGCGATAATGTTGCCCTTGCGCCCACTACGTTGGGTGGTGTGAAAATCCTACTCAAGGCGCTCAAGCGAGGAGAAGCCGTTGGAATGTTGCCTGACCAAGTTCCAGCTCATGGAGAGGGTGTTTGGGCACCCATGTTTGGTCAACCTGCATACACCATGACCTTGCCGGGTCGACTCCACCACGCGACCGGTGCATCAATCGTTTTGGCAATCGGTTACAGAAAGCCGGGAGGACAAGGTTTTTGTCTTGAGTTGTATCAAGGCCCCGAGTCGCTCAGTGCGGACCCTGTTGAGGCGGCCACTCAAGTGAATGCCGCCATGGAAAAGCTTATTCTGATGCATCCTGAGCAGTATTATTGGGGCTATGAACGTTACAAATCTCCAAAAGGTCAACATGGCCAGCAAGGGCAATCGTGACTCAATTTCTGATCTCAATGTGGTTTGCACTTGCGCGCTTACCATTTTTTGCTTATCGGCTCATTTCCTCATCAATTGCGATGTTGTTGGCCATGTTGTTGTTCGCCCTGGCGCGTGAGCGCCGAATGGTCACACTCACCAACCTTTCCTTGTGTTTTCCTGATTCGTCCATTCTCCAGCGCATCCGTTGGGCCATGGTTCACATCTACTTTTACCTTCGTACTTTTCTGGACAGGGCCTGGCTGTGGTCAAGCAATGAAAGGGTAGTGCGTGATCGGGTGCGAATCGAGAACCCGGAAGGCTTGGCTATTCTTGACTCGGCGTCTCCAACTATTTTTCTGGCTCCACATTTTCTAGGGCTCGATGCAGCTTGGAGTCGTCTGTGTCTCGAAATCGACATGGTCACCATGTATTCAAACCAAAAGAATCCCGTGTTGAATTCGTTGATATTGCAAGGACGCTCAAAGTTTGGCGACCAACTACTGTTGTCCCGCCAACAGGGCGTGCGTCCATTGCTGGCCGCGATGAAAAAGGGGCGCCCTTTGTACTATTTGCCCGACATGGATTTCGGTGAGCGCGACTCTGTATTTGTCGACTTTTTTGGGGTCAAAGCTGCCACGGTCACCGCGGTGGCCCGGTTGTCCAGGCTGCTTCAGGCGCAAGTTGTACCGGTTACCACCAAATACAGCAAGGGTCGATACAGCATTCATATTCATGCACCGTTACCCAGCTTTCCCCTGGACGACGACGCTGAATCAACGCAGCTGATGAATCATTACATCGAGTCTTGGGTGAAAGACAACATTCCGCAATACTTGTGGTTGCACAAGCGGTTCAAAACCCGCCCGGCCGGCGAGTCCAGAATATACTGATACTTCAGATCAATACACCACGGTCTTTGATAAAGCGACGATGGCAACTTTGAATACACTCAAGTTCACCAAAATGCACGGTGCGGGCAACGATTTCGTTGTACTGGATAACTGCGCGGGTCAACTAGACCTCAGCCCCGGGCTGATCAAGCGGCTTGCCGACCGCCATTTTGGCGTCGGCGCTGACCAGGTTCTTATTGTCGAGTCTTCCGACCTTGCCGATTTCAAGTACCGAATTTTCAATGCAGATGGTCAGGAAGTTCAGCAGTGTGGCAATGGCGCGCGCTGTTTTGCACAATATGTGTTCGACAAGGGGTTGACCCAGAAAAATCAAATTATCGTTGAAACTCTCGCAGGCATCATTCAGCCCGAGTTGATCAAACACAATTGGGTCAAAGTGAATATGGGGCCTGCGCAGCTTAATCCCGGCAAAGTACCGTTCATTGCGGAGGGCCTTTCCAGTCGTAAGGTAGGTGGCCTGACACAATACAAAATCCCAGTTGACTCGGGTTCTGATCTGGAAGAGTTGTGGGTTGGAGTCGCTTCTATGGGGAACCCCCACGTCGTTGTTCTCTTGGATCAACCAGCCTCCGATGATTTGGTTCAGCGCTTGGGCGCCACACTCGAATCGCACCCCCGTTTCCCTGAAAGGGTTAACGTGGGCTTTCTTCATATCGTAGACCGCAGTCGGGTTCATCTTCGCGTGTATGAGCGTGGGGTAGGCGAAACCCTCGCTTGTGGAACCGGGGCGTGTGCAGCTGCCGTCGTAGGTATGAAAATGGGACTAATCGCCGAGCGCGTAGACGTTGTCAAAGCCGGTGGAACCCTCACCATTGAGTGGAGTGGCCAGCAGGACAGTGATGTCTTGATGACAGGTCCAGCGCAAACAGTTTTTGAAGGAGAGTTTTACTTATGACTGACGAGGCCGTTCAGGTTGCCGATTTTCTGAAAGCACACCCTGATTTCTTGATCAAGAATCCAGGAATTCTCGCTTTTATCAAACTGCCAGAGCAAAGCACCGGGAACGTGGCATCGCTGCACGAACGTCAAGTTCAAACCATGCGCGAAAAGGTTAAGTCTCTTGAGCACCGGGTGGTCGAAATGACGCACGCAGCTGTCGAGAATCAAGCGATTATTGATAACCTTCAATCGATTACCCGCACTTTGCTCACAGTCAAAAACGCAGGTGATTTGCCCACTGTATTGGTCGAGGCAATCAAGAAAAAATTTGTGGTTCCCATAGTTCGTTTGCAACTGTGGGGGGAGGGTAACTCCGCCGTCAGCGATTCGGACAAAGATCTTATCGATGGAATGAAAAACTTGTACTGTGGTTTTGCTGAGAATGCCCCAACACTCTCGGTTTTTGAAGGCGAAGATGTGGTTCCACGTTCAGTGGTATTGATCCCTTTGCGTGTCGGCGCCAGTCCTGTAACCTTCGGTTGCCTGGGATTTGGTTCCCCCGACAAAGACCGCTTCTCGCCAACCCTGGAAACTGATTTTTTGAATACTCTGGCTGAAACCGCATGCGCCGCGCTGAGCAGACTCCAGAACACGCAATCCTGATTCAACGTTATCTGGATTTTCTGCGACTGGAGCGGCGTTACAGTGACAATTCCGTCAAGGCCGCTCAGCGTGACTTGTTGTTGATCATCAATCCACCTCAGCAAGTTACCCCCACAGCACTTAAATCAATTCTTGCTCAGCGCCATGCAAACGGTGCTGCACCTGCCAGCCTGGCACGTGTGGCCTCAAGCTGGCGGGGATTTTTCAAATATTTACTGAACAACGGTGTTATTGAAATTGATCCCACGTTGGGGCTGAAAACTCCCAAACTACCCAGGGCCCTTCCCAAGGCAGTGGGAGTTGACCCCTTGGCTGCGTTGCTTGCTCTGCCGCTTCCGCAGGAATTCCGTTTTGCGCAGGCCCATGTACTGATTGAATTGCTGTATTGCACGGGGCTGCGAATCAGCGAGGCCTTGTCGCTTCAAGCTGAAGCCTTGAATGGATCTACAGAATTGAGGGTTATCGGTAAGGGGAACAAGGCCCGCATTGTGCCTGTGGTCGACACATTGCAGGCTCGTCTCCGGGAATTTGTTGAACCCCGCCGAAGTCACCTGCTTAAACATGGAAGGGGGCAAGAAACCTCCCTGTTCGTGTCTGCCAAAGGGCAAGCTTTGACTGTCAGGCAAGCACAGCGAGACATCGCAAACCATGCTGCAAATTGCGGTTTGGGGCAACATTTACACCCCCACATGTTGCGTCACTCATTCGGAAGTCATTTGCTGCAAGGTACTCAAAATCTGCGGGCCGTTCAGGAATTGTTGGGGCATGCTTCGATCGCGTCTACTCAGGTCTACACGGCCCTGGATTTTGACCACCTTTCCACCGTGTACGACAATGCTTTTCCGCGAGCCAAATAAAAGTCTTTCAGCTTTTATAGCGCAGCAAGCAAACGTGTCGCCGTCGAACCCAAAGTCTCATCGCCTTGACGTGTCATTTTTGCGGCAATCAGTCGGTTGAGCATCTTTGCCGTGTTGTGTGTTGGGTCATTGGCGCTGAATTTTTCCCGAGCCTGAATCATCGATTCAATCACGTAATCAGCGTCGTTTCCTGCATTCTCTTTGGCATACAGAATGGCGACGGTGTCAGCGAACAGCTCTTGTTTGTAAACCATCTCTGGTTTCGGACCAAAACCCCCTGTGTTTTGAATCCCTTTGAACTCATCTTCATCCACCTCGTAGTTGGCCACGAAAGAGCGGCTTTCCCGAAAGCAGTGTCCCATCTCGTGGGCCACTGATGCAGCGATAATTTGCTGCCAGTGGGCGCGATTGGATTCGTTCAGGAATCGCCCCCACTGCGCCCATGCAGTCTCATTTGTATTCACAATGACTACGCATTTTCCGTTGGCATAAGCCAAGGCTCCCAGTGGTGTGGGTTCGGGACGTTCCGTCACGATCAGGGAGGGTTTGGTTCGCATTTCCACCTCCAGTTCCATCATGACTTCCCTGGCAATCTGTTCAACTTGGTGTGCAGGCAATTGTGTCTGGTCAATTGAACCAAAACCCAAACCCAGAGAGAGAAGAAATGACAACATTGCTGAATCCAAGCGTTAAACCTGAATTCAGTTTCTGTCTTTCCATTAAGTCTCCTTTTGATGAAAAAAGCCTTATAAATCAGTCTTTTCGTTCAAAGTAGGAGTCTGCAAACCGCGCCATGTAAGAACTTCCTTTACAAGTTCTCTGCCGTGAAGAAGTTGTGCTTGCCACTTGATCGCATGGGTTCGTAGTTCCGGCAAATGCGGCAAAAGATTATTCCAGACTTTGCCAAAATCTACCGTTGTGTCAATACAGTTCCAGGCCAGCCAGCAGTTCCAAAGCGCCAATCTACAATCTGCACCAAGCCCGCTTGCATACACATCGTAAAAGCAGGCAAGTTTTTCGGTGTGTGCATTGTCTTCGGTCGGGTAAATTTGCCAAATGAATGGTTTTCCCGCCAGTTGAGCCCTCACAAACGAGTCTTCTCCCCTCACAAACAACACGTCATATTGCGCCAACAATTCATCAAATTCACTTTGTGCGACGAAGGGGATCTGGTGGGCACAATCCTCCAGTTCAGGTGTTAAAACATTCCCTGCCAGTCCAATTGTTATTGCGTATTCCGGGGTGTTAATTGAATTACAGAGATCAATCAGCTTTCTAATAGGTGCATTCGGATAGGCAAAAACGAAGATATTCAGGCCCGCATTGTTTGTTGATTGCTGTTTTCCAACCAGGCGAGCAGGGTAGTCGCAATGAATCAGTCCCCCCGTTTTTTCAGTAAAGCCGGGATAAAAAAAGGTGGTAACGTGCCCAGTGATTGGGTCTGTTGATGTGTTCAGGTGAAAGCTTTCAATCCATTTTTCAGACGAAAGATAGTCAATCAGCAACCAAGGGGTGCGGGGAAAACGGCTTTTCAGCGTTAAATCAAAGCGGAATGCAGTTTGCTCACTTGAAGTTCCGAATGGCTCCAGAATCATATCTGGCGTTTGTCGATACTCGGTTTCGATGTCCGTCTTGACCGCATCGATTAGCCTGAGGTTATCGTTGATCGAGTGCGGATACAGCGCCTGAAAAGTGGCTGGCTCATCGTGAAACAAATCGACGCAATGGCCCTTCGCAGCCAACGCTTTCGCCAAGCGAAGGGAAAAGCCGGCATCGCCGAAATTATCGATTACCTTGCAAACAATGCCAATGTGCATGGAGCCTCAAACCTGAAAATACAAAGGGCCCCAAGTGGGGCCCCATGTTTTCCATCTCAAATGGAGCAATCACTTCACGCGTGCGCGGTATTCCGCAGTGCGAGTGTCAATCTCAATCTTGTCGCCAATTTCAACGAAAGCGGGCACCTGAATTTCAAAGCTGGTGGGCTTAATGCGGGCTGCTTTCATGATCTTGCCCGATGTGTCTCCACGTACGGCTGGTTCTGTGTACTCAACTTCACGCACCAAGCTGGTTGGCAATTCCACAGAAAGTGCCTTGCCGTCGTAAAACACCACTTCGCATTCCATGCCGTCGTCCAGATAGTTCAAAGCGTCGCCCATGTTTTCGGCTTCTACCTCGTACTGGTTGTAATCCGCATCCATAAACACATACATTGGGTCCGCAAAGTAGGAATAAGTCACTTCCTTGCGTTCCAGCACCAACAGTTCGAACTTCTCGTCCGCTTTGTAAACGCTTTCCATGCCTGCACCGGTCAGCAGGTTTTTCATTTTCATTTTCACAACGGCGGCGTTGCGGCCTGATTTGTTGTATTCGGTTTTCAAAACCACCATGGGGTCTTTGCCAACCATAACCACGTTGCCTAGGCGAACTTCTTGTGCTGTTTTCATGAGTTTGATGAGGATTTAAAATTTAAGCCCCGTATTGTACTCGAAGTGTTTGTTGGCACAACACATCTTCGCGTGTGAATTCAGGGCATTTTTGAGGGGTTGAAGGGAAATAAAGCCTTTTAATTCAGACTGTTTTTGATGTGTTCCTGTTTAACACCGGGCTTGGGTCTACTTCTATATAAAAGCCAGCGGCCAAGTCTGTCGGCAATTCGTAGGGGCCGACCACTCGTCGGTGCAGTGCCTCTACATGATTTCCAACCGCGGCTACCATTCGTTTAACCTGATGATACTTCCCTGTAGTAATGCCCAATTCCAGCCTCCCGTCGCCCAGTAAGTTGGCTTTGCTGGCATAAATGATCTCAGGTTCATCATCCAGGTCCACACCTTCCAGCAAGCGTTGCAACTGCAACTCTGTGAATGGGCGCGCACCCTTGACCTCATAGATCTTTTCAATTTCCTGTTTTGTGCCGACTTTGCCGCTGATAAGTCGGTGGATGAACTGACCGTCATCTGAGAACAGCAAAAGTCCAGTGGTGTCCACATCCAGTCGGCCAGCGGCCTGCAGGCCGCGCTTTATATAGTGCTTTGGCAATAGATCAAATACCGATGGATTGTGACTGGGCAGGTGAGAAGTCTCATAGCCCGCAGGTTTGTGCATCAGCACATACTTGTGCTGGGTGATTTCGAAGCTTTTTCCGTCAATTAACAGGGTGTCGCCCATAGAAATTTCATCGATTTCAGGGTCGATCTGAATTCCGTCGCGAAAAATCTCGGAATTCCAGAATATATTTTCACATTCACGACGGCTGCCAAGTCCTTGTGATTGCAGTATTTTTACGCTCGGTCTAACTTTCATGTAAAGATTCTTTGAATTTATTTGCCAAAAGTGTTTGACAGGTGGAAAGATGATGTGCATAATCTCGTTTCTCTGCTGCACGACAAGCAGCACGAAACGAAGCAAACAAGCGGTTCTTCAAGGTTTTAAGTAAGTTTGAAGAGCAGCAAGGTTAGCAGAAA
>JAHJCM010000215.1 GCA_018812945.1 Gammaproteobacteria bacterium
AGTTGTTGGTCAGCTGGGACTCATTATGTTATGAATGTGTAAAAAATGCCAAAAAAAGTCTCCCGGTTCTTACCAGAAGACTTGCTGCATCGATTCTTACCAATATTGGTAGGTCCACTCAATCAAGGCTGGTTCTTTGTTCGAGGTAATCACTATGGGATTGGAAACCGTGCGTACTTTATTTTCAAGCTCAAGAGCCCGTAGCTGCAGATTGATCAAGCGTGTTGAATTGGCATTGAACAGTGTGTAGCCGAGGTTGGTTGCATTCTCAACGCCCGTGTTTACGAAATTACCACTGCCAAACTGATCGCCAACATCCCCAAAACCCGGGTCTGCCCGAGATGACAGGGCCCGCAACCTGATGCCCAAATCTCGAGACACCGAGGTATCTGCAAGCACAACACGCGCCTCAATCATCACCTGCTTCACAGGTTTGTCCAGACCATTGACGATCATGCTGATGCGCTCAAGCCGGGTGGGCGTGTCTTGAACGAATATCTGGCTGGTGCGCTCATCTGAAATCAAGGTGCCTCGAGCCGACAACAGTTTGGAATCCTCCGATTTGATCAACGCCATCAGGTCGGCTGTTTTCTGGTAACTCACCTGAAACACCTTGGACACCAAGGGCTCCATTTCGTCCTGAGCACGGCGGTTGGCGGTTTGAAACTGATCGTTGGTGACATCCGTGGGCGTGGAAACCAACAACACATTGCCCGACTGGCTCGACACCAAACCTTTGGAGCGCATCACAATGTCCAGCGCCTGGTCCCACGGTACATCTTTAAGAAACACCGTCACCTTGCCTTGAACCGAGTCGCTCAACACCAGGTTCATTTTTGTAAAGTCGGCAAACACCTGCATCACGGTGCGTATATCGGCATCCTTGAAGTCAAGCGTAATTGGGCGACCAATGTATCGGGCCACCACACTTTGCTCTGAAGTTGCGGGCTTCAGTTCAATTGCCTTTTTTTGTGCTGCCGTGTGTTGCGTCGGGCTTAGCTCAACCTCCACCACTGGTCCACGTTGACGCACCAGGTGCGTGGCACCATTCAGCTTCATCTGAACAGTCAGTGCCAAATCTCCGGGCTTCAACTCTGCCATGGCAATCGGTGAATCTCCAGTGGTTTGCAATTGCCGTGCAACACCTGAAGCAAGTTGCGCATTGGCGAACCTGACTTTCAACTGGTCGTTCAGCAGCACCGCATCCGCTACTATATCGGGCCGATCGAACTCCAGCCGAAGAACCCATTTCCCGGCCACTTTGTCCAGCTTCCAGGCTTTCATAACCGGGCCTTCTGCAATTATTGCAGGCTTGCCCATGATCTGCGCAACAGTGTCTTTGAGCTCACTTTGCTCAGACAGCACCGCTGCCTGCCCCCCATTGGGATGAAAGGGTTTTGGTCCGGAGAATGTCAGCTCAATTGCGCGGTCTTTTTGATTAAGCCGTACTTCGTAATTTTGCGCCAACTCAAACACCAGCCGGGTTTTTCCGCCCGCCGCGATCAGCTGGGCCTTTTTGATTCTGCTGCCCGAGGGAAAAGCCATGGGTAGCGTGCTGTTGCCCAATTCAACGGGAAAATCAAGCACCTGTCGGGCAGGGTTTGCAATCCGGAACAAACCCAATTTGCCATCAAAATCCTGATCAAAAAACAGGGTAACGCGAGCCTGGTCGGCCAACTCTTCCAGTTTGGCGTCCACCACCGCCAGGGCATGGACTTGCAAATGCATCAGCAAACCCGCTACCAGCGCAACTGCCTTAAAACACGTTCGCACAAACCCAGCATTAAATAGTTGATTGTTCATTGAGCATCCTCGGGTATGTTCACTGGCATCAAGTTCAGTTCAAGGCGCTTTTCTCCCGCCCTGGAGTCTATTCGCGACAGCACAACCTGTCCCGGTCCAAAAGAGGTCACTTTGTAGGTCCCCAATACGTAACTGCCCACCCCGACAACATGGTCGACTTGTCCGTCATTCAGAATGGCAACACGTTGGCCAGCCGACTCAATTAAACCCGTCAGGCGCAACGATTCCGCCGACAAATTAACGGCTGCGCGCCGATCGGCCTCATCGCCCCATTGGGTACTCGACCATTGAAACAAACGACCTGTGATCGGCGGTAAATCTGCTGCACGAACACTCAAGTTGCCCGTGTGTTGTAACGCCCTTGAATCCTCAGGCTCAGATACATTCCCAGCTTGTCTCTGACCCGCGTTCAGGCGCTGCCCCAACTCCGCCATGGCCACGGCGTGATTGTCCTGGGGATCTCCCAATTCAGGAAAAAAGGGCACCAGCAGTATCGAAAAGAGAAAGTCCATCATGGGTTTTCGACCTCCACGGTTTGCGGTGCATTCAAGGGCAGTTGTGCAAAGGCATTCAGCTCACCGGTCATTTTCCAACCACCCTCATCCGGCAGATACGCCATGTCAAACTCCTTCAAACTTACCTGGCGGCTAAGTGCGGCAATGTAATTCGGCAAACGTGAAATTGCATCGCCATCACCGCGCACACTGACTGTCACTGGCACAACACGCATCACTTCGCGGTTCAATGGCTCTTTGGGCGTAAACTCGGCAAGCTTTAACCCGTGATCCAGAATCACTTCATTGATACGCTCCAGCAGCGAGGCCAGTTCACGCTCAGAGGGCAAGGCCATTTTCAGCAAAGGCAACTGCACCTCCAGTTGAGCCAATTCAGCCTCAATCGCAGGTCGGTCCAGCAACAAACGCGACTGCGTATCCAGACGGGCCAAAGATTCCTGAATATTGGTTTCAAGTTGTGTGCTGATGGTCAAAGTGTCTTTCCAGAACAGAAAAAAACCAAGCACCAAAAACACCAGCCAAAGCGCCCCAATCAACAACAGCCTTTTTGACCAAGGAAGCAAGGGCAGTTCATCGGCCAAGTCCCGAAAACTCATCTCATCCAGGCGCATGCTCAGCACCTCGCAAAATAGCCCTGATCTCAAACAGATGGCGGTTGTCCACCACACCCTTGACCGTCTGCTTCGGCTCTGTCACCGACACCAGGTCGACTGATTCGAACA
>JAHJCM010000216.1 GCA_018812945.1 Gammaproteobacteria bacterium
CGGTATATTCCATTTTAAAAAAATCCTGACAAAATCCACGGGACATTGGTCGGATGCCGTCCTGGATCGCATTGCCGTGGGGCTCAGGCTTTTTGAAAATGAACAACCTTGTGGGTGTGGACATGTCGCAAAGCGCTGGCGATCACAACCCGATTATGTCGGGCAGGTTGGCCATGGGCTTCTGAACCACAAGTTCAGCGCCCTAGCGCGTCTTTCGCTAAAACAACAAGGGTATGCTGATTAACTAGAGACAAAAACAGGGTAGAACGAGATCTTAGTGCGAAGCCCGCTGTGGGTCAAGAAAAAAGCTTGCGGCTTTGATATCATGCCGTATTGTTAAATATTGCGAATCATTCTCGCCTCCACCCAAAAACCCTCTGACACCACCTCGACACACACATTTATGGCCAGCACGCGAGAATTAGAGGATTTTTTGAGAGAGGTGTCGCACCGGGCTTATCGCCAAGCATTTTTTGCCGTCAAGAACGAAGAAAGTGCCATGGACCTGGTGCAGGAAAGCATGATGAAGCTTTCTGACAAATACGGCGACAAGCCCAAAGAAGAACTGCCAATGCTGTTTACCCGCATTTTGCAGAACACGATTCTGGACTACCACCGCCGCCAGAAGGTCAGAAATACCTGGACAACACTGTTTTCAAGCTTTCAGAAGAAAGATGAAGAAGATTACGATGTGCTCGAGAACCTTCTCGCACAGGATGAATCCCAGAATGCGAGTGCCCAGGACGAGATTGAACAATCACAGAACATGGCGGCCATCGAAGAAGCCATCGCAAATTTGCCAGAGCGTCAACGCCAGGCATTCATCTTGCGTTATTGGGAAGAGATGGACTTGGCAGAAACGGCAGAGATCATGGGGTGTTCTGAGGGCAGTGTGAAAACGCACTGCTCCAGAGCGACAAAGGCATTGGCACAGGTATTGAGGCAACAGGGGTTTCGGGAATGAATGAAGATCGGCTAACCGCAAATGTAGTAAAAAGGCTACTTGATGAGTCGGCAGGTCAAGTTCCGCCCCACATTCAAGATCGCCTTAACCTGGCCATCTCCAAATCGGTGCAACTTCATGCCGAGAAACATGGGCAGCATGCCAAATCCAAACAGGCCAATGCTGGCAAGATTGCCGATTTATTCCAACAGTTCTCAGAATGGTTCAATCGCCCAGCCTTGTCCATGGCGGTGAGTGCCTTGTTCATTGCAGGTGCGGTTTTCGGGGTGGCTCAATTTGGTCTGGAGAACTACGACGCTCGCATTTCTGAAACTGCAGATCTCGACGCCGCGATTTTGTCGGACGACCTTCCACCCGATGCGTATCTGGATCCAGGCTTTATCAATTACGCCACTGAGCTGCAAAAGAACAATGCAATTCCAGCGGAAGACGGAATTGAACAATGGATGGATTCATTACCCGCCGACTTCACCACGTCGATCTAGCATTTAAGGATTCAGGGGCATGATGATGACTAGACTCTATTCCGGATTGATGACCTTGGGCTTGGTTCTGGTGCTTTGCGTTCAGAGCACGGATGCGCTGGCTGCAACTGACTGGTCTGAGCTGTCTGCCAAACAGCAGGAGCTGCTTGCACCACTGAAAAACGACTGGAATTCCATGACCAATGCCCAACAGGAGCGCTGGTTAAAGGTTGGCAGGAAGTATGAAAGTGAGCCCGCTGAGCGCCAGGCAATCATGCGTGAACGGGTGAGTGCCTGGAGCGAACTAAGCCCGCGGGAAAAAGCGGCGGCCCGTGAAAACTACAAGGCCCTGAAAGAGAAGCGCCAGGGCGAGCGAAATTCAAGCTGGAACAGCTATCAAAGCCTGGATCCGAAACAACGCGATGAATTCAAGGGAAAAAGCAACAAACCTTCACTGAATTAAAACCCGCATCCATTTGGCTAGCGCGCCAGCGATAAAATAGCGAAATGGAACGACTACTCGACAACGGGCTTATCAGCCCCAGCAGAAAACGCCGGTTCGCAAGCATGTTGTATGAAAGCATGCTGCTTTTCGGCGTTTTATTCATTGCCGGCTACTTTTTCGACACACTGACTCAAAGCAGACATGCCTTATACCTTCGAGAGGCTCGCCAGTGGTGGTTTTTCGCTGTACTGGGGCTGTATTTTGTGTGGTTTTGGCGCCATGGTGGCCAAACCCTGGCCATGAAAACCTGGCACATTCGACTGGTGAAGGAAAACGGAGAGCGTGTTGGGCTGGCTCAAGCCACACTGAGATATGTGCTGTGCTGGTTTTTCAATTTGACGGGCATCGCCTTCATTTATTCGTTTTTTGACAAAAACGGGCAGTTCCCCCAAGACCGCCTGGCGAAAACCCTGCTGGTTTCAACCAAACCACGGGAACGAGGCATTGAAGAAGTGATGCGTCACGACTAATCGCTGAGCGAGTTCACCGCATTTTCAAGGCGGGTCCAATCTGCTTCGGATTTCGGTGCACCGCATCGCAAAATGCTGTCTTCAGTCGGATAGGCGCGCACCAGAATTCCCACATGTTCCAGGTCGGCAGCCCATTGCTCATTGTTGGGGTGGGCAAAGCTGATGAAGTAACCACCTTTGTGAATTTGAATGTGCTCGCCCAATCGAACTCGCCAGACCGACTCGAGCCTTGTACACACCGCATCCAGGCGAATCAGCTGCTTGGCCCGCCAGTCTTCTGCTGCAAAATATTGCAATGCCAGCCACCATTGCGGCGAAGACACGGCTTGTGTACCCACTTCGTTGAGCAGTGCCGTACACACAGCCTTGGGACCGCACACAAATGCCAGGTTTGCCCCAGCCAAGCCTGAGAAAGGCGCCACTGAGCGAAGCACAATGGCCGGCTCTGCTTCGATGAAGGATGCATAGGACTCCTCACCAGTCCAGTCCAGATAGGCCTCATCAAGAATAAGCCAGCCGCCCTGTTCCCGAAGCTTTCGGGCCAGGGGCTTGATTTGCTGGATGCTGATCATTTGGCAGGTGGGGTTGACCGGGCGCCCCAGCACCACCACATCGCACTCGGGAATATCCCCTTCAAGCACAAGATCCACCGGCCAATCGAGTACGACATGGTTAGCCCGGCGAAAGCGTTTGTCCCATTGATCAAAACTGGGCTCGGCCAGCACCACCCGCATTGACCCGTACCAGGTTTGAAACAAACGTGCCAGCGCCGAGATACCGCTTTCTATGCCGGTTACCGCCAACACAGATTCGCACTCGAAAAAACGGGCGGCTTCAAGATGGAAACGAGAGCGCAACAAATCCGGGCTGGCCCACACCGAAGCTGGCATGTCAGGCAATTTCAACTCAAAAGGGGCAACCGAGCCGGACAGATCTAGTTTGGCCTGCTGCCTGACGTGAGTTTCAATGCGCATCCGATGTTTCCAGGTGCACCGGGAAACCCCACAAACGCTCAACCTGAGCAAGGGTTTTCTCGGCTTCATCCGTATTCAGTGGCCTTCCACGACGGCTCATGTGGGTAAGCGTGAGGGATCGATCGGTCATGCGGGCATAGGAAGTCACTTGAATATCGGGAACCATGCTTTCGCGAGAGTACTGATTGGCCAACAGGGTGCGGATTCGCTTGTAACCCTCGTCGTTGTGAATGGCATCGATAAACAGTTCGCTTTCGGTTTTGTGATCTGCGATTGCAAACAAACGGAAGTCTCGAATGACCTTGGGGGACAAAAACTGGCGGATGAATGATTCATCCTTGAAATTGCGCATGGCAAAATCAACAGCTTTCAACCAATTGCCGCTACCCGCAATTTCAGGAAACCAGCGTTTGTCCTCTTCTGTGGGCTTTTCACACATGCGACGAATGTCGCTGAAAATAGCAAAACCGAGGGCGTAGGGGTTTAGGGCCCTAAAGCGTCCATCGCGCGAATCGGGCTGAAACACCACATTGGTGTGAGAGGTGAGGAATTCAAGCATGAATCCATCGGATACTAGTTTCTCGTCGTACAGAGTATTGAGCAAGGTGTAATGCCAAAAGCTGGCCCAACCTTCGTTCATCACCTTGGTTTGACCTTGCGGATAGAAGTACTGAGACATTTTGCGAACAATGCGAACCAGTTCGCGCTCCCAGTCCCGCAGTTTGGGCGCTTCTTTCTCAACAAAGTACAGAATGTTTTCGACAGGCTCACGGGGGTAGTTGTCTTGCCGGCGCTCAATTTGAGCCGCCTCCACTGGCGACACCTTGGCCATGATTTCATCGTACTGACGGCGCTTTTCCTCGGCCAGGTCATCACGCTTTAGCTTCAACGATGCTTCGGATTCAAAGCGTCGTTTGTAACGATCGACCCCAAAATGTTGTATGGCATGCGCAGCGTCAAGCACTTCTTCAACTGCATCAATGCCATATTTTTCTTCACATTCCATCACATACTTTTTGGCGAAAACCAGGTAATCGATGATTGCATCGGCCTGGGTCCATTGCCGAAACAGGTAGTTGCCCTTGAAAAAGGAATTGTGTCCATAGCAGGCATGGGCAATAACCAGTGTCTGCATGGTCATGGTGTTCTCTTCCATGAGATAGGAAATGCAGGGGTTGGAATTGATCACCACTTCGTAGGCCAGGTTTTGCTGCCCGGTTTCATAGAGATGCTCGTTGACGGAAAAAGATTTGCCATAACTCCAGTGTGGATACATGACAGGCATGGCGCCGCTGGAATATGCATCCAGCATTTGCTCGGCACTGATCACTTCAATTTGATTGGGGAAGGTGTCGAGTTTGTATTTGTTGGCTGCAATGTCATGAAGCTGCGTGTCAATGTCACGCAGCAGATCGAACGTCCATTCATTGCCGGCGAGGTCGAGTTGTTGGGCCATTGTTGCTACTCCTAGCGCCCAAAGGCGACTTCTTTCTTCTCAAACAAACCACGAAACACGGGGTAAATGTCGCGACGGTTAAACAACTTGCGCATGGCAAAGTGTCCGGCGAAGCTGTCTTCGAGCCGCTCAAAACTCTCCCATAGGTCCGACGCACGGGCCATGCCGAACATGGGTGTTGGCATGGTTTCGACATAAGCGTAGTAACGCACATGCGGCATGATTTTGGAAGAGAGGTACTCCGCGCTGGCCCGCGCATCACGGGAGGTTGCATCGCCATCCGAGGCTTGCGCCACGTAAACATTCCATGCACTACCCGGATATCGGGTTTCTATGATGTGATGCATCAATTCCATGGCCGGCATGATTTCCGTGCCACCACTTTTTTTGCCATAGAAAAAGTCTTCCTCGCTGACCTCTTCAGCTTCATCGGTGTGGCGAATGAAAACCAGCTTCACTTCCTCGTACTTGCGAGTGAGGAACAGGTAAAGCAGTGTGTAAAACCGTTTGGCCAGGTCTTTCTTGGCCTCATCCATTGAAGCAGAAACGTCCATCAGGCAGAAAATGACTGCGTTGGTGGAGGGCTCGGGGTAGGTGACGCGATTGCGATAGCGCAGGTCAACTTCGTCAAGAAAAGGCACATAGGGCTTCTTCTTCATCACATCCTCGAGAAGATCAAGCTGCCCTTTCTCGTCTTCGTCATCGTCCTCATCATCGCCCCTGGGCTCGAGCGCGACGCGACGCATAAGCGAGGCCTTCATGGTCCGAAGCACGGAAAGCGAGGTGGGTGCACCCGTGCGGGAGTAACCCGCATTTCGGCTTTTCATGCGCTTAACCGATGAAATTTCCCGTTTCAGCAGTTCTGGCAACTCAAGATCGTCAAAATACAGGTTCAGGAACTCTTCGCGGGACAACACAAAGGTGAATCCGTCCTCACCCTCACCTTTGCCAGGCTTGCCACCCCCCTGCCCTTCGCCACCGCCGCTGGGGCGTGGAATGCGGTCGCCAGGCACGAAATCGCGGTTACCAGGAACCACATGCTCTACATCGCCACCCTGGCCGAAAATAAAGGTGGGCTCGGATACTTCGCGAGTGGGAATGCGCACTTTCACGCGCCCATCACCGCTGACATCAGAAATTGACGACTCACCGGCCACGTCCGCGACCGCTTTCTTCAATTGCGTTTTGTAACGCCGAATAAAGCGCTCGCGGTTGGGCAAGCTTCTGTTTTTGCCGTTGAGCCTGCGATCAATAATGGTTGAATCGCCCATGGCAAACTCCCTATGCGTTTTGCGTGATCAAGACGCCTTTTTCACGCGCAAATGCCATTCCACCAACAAACGAACCTGTTTCTCGGTGTAACCCTTGGCCACCATGCGATCCACAAAGTTCTCGTGCTTTTCCTGGCTTTCTTTCGAGCCTTTGTGGTCGAAAGAAATAACAGGCAGCAAATCCTCGGTTTTCGAGAACATGCTGCGCTCAATCACTTCGCGTAATTTCTCGTAGCTGGTCCACGCGGGCATGGTGCCGGAATTGCTGGCCTGTGCACGCAACACAAAATTCACAACCTCGTTCCGGAAGTCTTTGGGATTGGCAATACCCGCAGGCTTTTCAATTCGAACCAATTCGTCGTTCAGCGAGTCGCGATCGAAAATTTGCCCGGTGGCAGGGTCGCGGAATTCCTCGTTCTGAATCCACTTGTCGGCAAACTGTATGTAGCGCTCGAACAGGTTTTGTCCATACTCGCTGTAGCTTTCCAGGTAAGCGGTCTGAATTTCCTTGGCCACAAACTCAGCGTACTTGGGAGTCAGATAGCTCTTGATGAAATCAAGGTACTTGCGGGTTTGCTCCTCGGGCAAGTTGTCTTTAATCACCTGTTGCTCAAGCACGTACAACAAATGCACTGGGTTGGCTGCGACTTCATGGTGGTCGAAGTTGAACACTTTGGACAACACTTTGTAAGCCCAGCGGGTGGAAGAACCGTTCATGCCTTCATCGGGCCCGGATTGGTCGCGATACTCCTGTATCGGCTTGGCATGCGGGTCGACATCTTTCAGGTTTTCACCGTCATATACGCGCATTTTGCTGAACAGATTGCTGTTTGCAGGTTCTTTCAAACGCGTTAACACGCTGAACTGCGCCATCATGTTCAGCGTTCCGGGTGCGCATGGTGCCTTGTTCAGCGAAGAATTCTCCAACAATTTCTCGTAAATCTTCACTTCTTCGGATACACGAAGGCAGTAAGGCACTTTCACGATGTATACCCGGTCCAGAAACGCTTCATTGGTTTTGTTGTTGCGGAACTGCTGCCATTCCGATTCATTGCTGTGGGCCAGAATGATGCCGTCAAACGGAATGGAACCAAAACCCTCGGTTCCTTTGAAGTTGCGTTCTTGCGTGGCTGTCAGCAAGGGGTGCAGCATTTTGATCGGTGCCTTGAACATTTCCACGAATTCAAGCAAACCTTGGTTGGCCAGGCACAGGCCACCACTGAAGCTGTAGGCATCGGGATCGTCCTGGCTGAACTGGTTCAACATGCGAATGTCGACCTTTCCCACCAAGGCTGAAATATCCTGATTGTTTTCGTCGCCAGGTTCAGTCTTGGCGATCGCAATTTGATTCAAGGTGGAAGGCATTAAACGAACCACCCGGAACTTGCGCAGGTCGCCGCCAAATTCAGCCAGGCGCTTGGTGGCCCAAGGGCTGGCAATGCCAGTCAAGTAACGGCGAGGAATGCCGTACTTGTCTTCAAGCGAGGCACCAAACTGGGTCGGGTCGAACAAACCCAATGGGGATTCGTTAATTGGCGAGCCTTTCAAGGCGTAGATGGGTTGCTGCTCCATCAAGGCTTTCAGGCGTTCAGCCAAGGAAGATTTTGCACTGCCCACTGGGCCTAACAGATAAAGCACCTGTTTGCGTTCTTCAAGACCCTGGGCGGCATGGCGGAAATAGGCGACGATGTTTTCGATCACCTCCTCCATGCCGTAGAACTCTTTGAACGACGGATAACGGCGCACCACCCGGTTGGCGAAAATACGAGACAAACGGGGATCGTGCCGGGTGTTGATGACTTCGGGTTCGCCAATGGCATGGAGCATGCGCTCAGCCGCGCTGGCGTATGTGAGGGGGTCGGCTTTGCACAGGTCGAGGTATTCTTCGAGGCTCATCTCGGTTTGCTGCAAAGCTGCAAAACGAGACTGAAACTGACCGAAAATGTCAGAATCGCTGGAATTCAAATCACGCGGTTCAAGCTCTGTGTTCATGATGTCCTCCTGCACAACGCTTCTTTGCCTTTTGCTTCGGCCGTGAACCTATTTCGCGCCCAAAGCGTTCACTTTCATCTCTCGAAAAAGTTGCAAAAAACAGGCCAGCTTGTTTGTTTACATTTTTGTGCCGTTTTGGTGCTTGCAACACTTTCTAGTTAACTTAGCTGTTACCACTATCTCCCTATCTAGTGGGGTATCAAACCCCTGAAGCGGTTAGAGCCTCTCTTTTGTTTAGACGCCAGACTGTTTGAGAAATTGCACTTTTTTGAACTTTTTGTTGTACCTGCTCTTCCATAAACTCCAGCACATTCATGACCACGCCCTTTTTGGCCAACACGCCGGGCATGTCATCAAGGCGGTACTGTTTGCGCAGCAGTTCAAACATGGGTTTGTCGATGGCAATCGACTTGCCCTGTTGAATATGTGACGCGATCGCCTTGATTAATTCCTTTTGAGTATCAATTTCAGAGAGTTTGCTGAACTCGAGTACGAAGCCGTGTTTGCGCAAACGATCCACAAATCTGGATTGTTTCAACCGCCCGGAAAGCACCACAGTCATTTCGATAGGCAAACCCGCCATGCGCTGCAAATAATTCTCATGAAGCAAAGTTGGGAACACAATAAGGTTGCCACCCGAATCGCCCAGATGATCCATGTTTTCAATGCGTGGCAACTGTTTGCCTGGCACTTTCAACAACAGTTGGGCACGCAGCACCACATAAGGCTGCTTGAACAGCCACAGGCCCAAAACCACCACATTGATGGCGGTGACTGCGCTGAACACCCAGAGCACCTCGCCTTTCATGGCCAGCAAAATGGCGATGGCAAACCCGGCGGAAACCACCATGAAAAAAGAATTGATGATGTTATTGGCCGACACCACCCGCGAGCGGCTTTCCTTGGGCGCAAAAGCTTGCATGGTGGCGTACAGGGGAACGCTGTACAAGCCCACGCCAACACTAATCAGCACAAATAGCCCGAGCACCGCCAGGTTGTTCAGTTGGCTAAAAAATTCGACCACGGTTTGTTGATCCGGATTGGTTTGATAGGCCACCAACACGCCATGCAGCAATACTCCGGCCAGAATCATCACGAGCAAGCCCCACAACACCAAACCCATTTCGATGCGTTTTCGAGACCATTTTTCGCACAAAAATGCGCCGATACCCAACCCCACGGTAAACGCGAAAAGCAGAACAGTGGCCACACCCGGGCTGGCATTGAGCAGGGTTTTCGACAACAGCGGGAACTGGGTTAAATAGGTTGCCCCCACAAACCACAGCCAGGAAATTCCCAACAAGGCGGGCCAGACTTTGGGCAAATTGGTTGCGAAACTGACATTGCGCCACGTTTCCGTGAACAAATTCCAATTCACCTCCAAATTAGGTGAATGCGATGGTGTCAAGGGCATGCGCTGCGCTTGGTATACGCCCAACAGGGCCACCAGAAAACCAAACCCGCACACGATGTAGACAGCGACATCACCGGCCTCTTGGCTCATCAAACTACCGGCAGCAATTGTCCCCAGCAAAATGGCCATGAAGGTTGCGGACTCGACCAAGGCATTGCCCATGACCAGCTCGCTCGACTTGAGCTGTTCAGGCAAGTAGGCATATTTTGCAGGACCAAAAAATGCGGACTGGGTGCCCAGCAAAAATACGCCAAGTATGAGCAGCTCAACGGAATTGAACAAAAAGCCAGCGGCGGTGATCAATACAATCAGGGGCTCAAGCCATTTGGCCAATCGCATGACTTTGGTTTTGTCAAATTTGTCGGCAAGTTGCCCGCTGGTGGCAGAGAAAATAACGAAGGGGAGGATGAACAGTGCCGCAATCAGATTGATGAGCAAACCGGGGGAAAAACTGCCGCGAAGCGCATCGTTGTAGGTGACTGCAAGCGTAACCGCGAATTTCAAAAGGTTGTCGTTGAACGCGCCGAGAAACTGCGTCCAGAAGAATGCACCAAAACGATTGTCACGAATCAATTCAATTGCCATGCATTCAGCATAGCGCAAAAAATTCTGAACGAGTAACAAAAAAGGCCCCGCTTTCGCGAGGCCTTTCGATGTTTTCGCTACAACAAAATGTTGCCGAAAAACTTGCCCTTTAAAATCAAGCAGCTGCCTTGTACTCTGTGACTGGCTTGGCTTCAATGATCTCGTCAGGAATTTGACCATTGGTGCGCAAGTAGTCTTTGCTGAAGTCGTCGGTCAGGATCGCATCGAAACGAATTGGTTCGTACTCGCGAATGCCTTGGGCCAGATCGGGGCTGATCAGGTTTTTGGCCACAGCGTCTTTCAACTGGGCTTCAAGACCTTCACCAACCACCTTGCCAGACGAAACTGCTTTCAAGAAGTTGCTGTAACCTGGCTCGATGGACAACAGTTTGTCAGCGGCTTCCAGAATACGGCCAGTTGGGTCGGACAAACCTTCACCCACAAACACTTTGTCGAGCAAGCGATTTGCGAAAGCATTGCGAGTCATCAGGAGTTCTGCCACTTCGGCATTCACCTTGTCGCTTGGGCCTTTGGTTTTGCCCATGCCCAATGGGTAGGCCACGAAGTTCAGCAGTTTGCCAACAGCCTTGTTGGGGAAGTTGCGGTTGAACTCGGTGAAAGCCTTGTCGATTTCGAACAATGAATCTTCAATCGCCCATTGTGCGTGGGGCAGTTCATCCGCCAAACGGCCATTGGTTTCAAAGTACTTCAGCACGGCTGTGGCCATGTACAGGTGGCTGAGCACGTCACCCAAGCGGGCCGATAAACGCTCGCGTCGCTTCAGCTCACCACCCAATACACCCATGGCCACGTCGGCCGTGAATGCCAGGGCGGCAGAACGGCGCTCAATGGCTTTTGCATAATCAGCCATTGGGCCGCTCACGGGGCTTTTCGCCAAACGGTTGCCCGTGAGGCCCAATACCAAGGCACGCATGGCACGGTTGAAAATATGACCCAAGTGGCCGAAGAATGCTTTGTCGAAATCGCGCAAGCCTTCCTCTTTGTTCGGGTTTTGGGCGGCCTGCATTTCTTTCAGCACCCAGGGATGACAACGAATTGCACCCTGACCAAACACGATCAGGTTACGCGTCATAATATTTGCGCCTTCAACAGTGATGGCAACTGGCATCGCCTGGTAAGCCTGACCCAGGTAGTTGCGTGGGCCAAGAATTACAGTACGACCGCCATGAACGTCCATGGAGCGCAAAATAATTTCACGCATCATTTCAGTCATGTGGTACTTCATCATGGCGGTGACAACAGACGGTGCACATTCGGCACAAGCTGTTGCTGTCAATACGCGTGATGCTTCCAGTTTGTAAGTGAGACCACCGATTTTGCCTGTTGCCTCCTGAACACCTTCAAAGCGGCCAATCGGCATCTTGAACTGGCGACGAATTCGGGCGTAGGCGCCAGTGGCCAAGTACATGCCCCAACCAGAGGCTGCAGACAAAGCTGGCAATGAAATACCACGGCCGGCTGACAAACATTCCACCAGCATTCTCCAGCCCTTGCCGGCCATTTCGCGACCACCAATGATGGAAGTCAGTGGAATGTAAACGTCGTTACCGATGATGGGGCCGTTCATGAACACCGCGCCCGGGAAGTGGCGGCGGCCAATTTGAACGTTGGGTGTATTGGCGGGCAGCAAGGCGCAGGTAATGCCGTAATCGACCTTGTTTTTGTCGCCCAACAAACCTTCTGGATCTTTCAGCTTGAATGCCAGACCAACCACAGTGGCCACAGGTGCCAGGGTGATATAGCGCTTGCTGAAGTTCAGCACGATACCCAATTCTTCTTTGCCATTCACCACGCGCTTCACAACCACGCCGGTGTCGGGAATTGCAGAGGCATCCGAACCCACTTCAGGACCGGTAAGGCCGAAACATGGAATTTCGCGACCGTCTACCAAGCGTGGCAGCCAGTAATCTTTCTGCTCTTGCGTACCATAGTGCATGATCAGTTCACCTGGGCCCAAGGAGTTGGGAACCATCACGGTGACTGATGCAGTTAATGAACGGGTTGCAATTTTCGCGACCACGCAGCTTTGTGCGTAGGGAGAGAAACCCAAACCGCCGTGTTCTTTGGCGATCAACATGGCGAAGAATTTCTTCTTGCCCATGAAATCCCACACTTCTTGCGGCAGGTCTTTCAGCTCGAAAGTGATCTTCCAGTCGTCGAGCATTTTGCAAAGCTCTTCAGTCTCGTTGTCGAGATAAGACTTTTCATCGGCGGTCAGCTCGGTGTACTTGACGTTCATCAGCTTGGACCAATCTGGCTTGCCACCGAACATTTCGGCTTCGCACCAGGTGTCGCCAGCCTCGAGCGCGTCTTTCTCAGTCGGGCTCATGGCAGGCAGGGCCTTGCTGAAGGCCTTGAAGATTGGTGCGGTCAACACGCCACGGCGCAGGCTTGGCACGTTGAGAACTACGGCGATCGGCAGGTAAATTGCGGCAAACACAATGAGGCCCAACTCACCGAGACCACCCAAGGCATAGAAACCCAGAGCAGTGGCGCCAATGGCGGCGGTGAAGGTCAGCAGGTTTGCACCGCTGTAGACAAGGCCGATCAGCACGACTGCTGAAAAAACGGCGAAAAGTGAATTTGACATGTTTATACCCCTTGAATGTCATCAAAGTTACTTCTAAGTTACTTAGGCGTAACATGCGCTTTCAGTGAACAACTGTCAACCTCATTGCACCAAAAAAACAGCGACTTTTCTAGAGCCTCGATTCGAAAAAAATCAATGATTTACCTTGCACCGCAACATGTATTCACAACAAAACAAGCAAGAATCAATACACACAACGATTTAAAGGAACCCATGATTAAGTGCAGCGCAACACGGCTGTTTTTAGTTGAACCTGGTATTTCACGAGATTTCACAAGCCTCCAATCAAGCGCCACCCAGTTGCCTCATCGGGCTAACAAGCGCGCCAATTAACCGATACACTTCACCCCATGCAGTACAACATCCACAATAAAAAGTGAGGGACATATGGCAGTTAACGTGAATGTGAAAATCGAAAAGTCGTTCAAAGTGGCCTGCAGTGCCAAGAAAGCATTTGACCAGTTGGCTGATGTTGCTGACACCGTAGCCCTGTTTCCAAAGCTGGACAAAATTGTTGATCTGGGCGATGCAGTGTGGCGCTGGGAAATGGCGAAGATTGGCGCGGCAGGTATTTCCCATCAAGTGAAGTACGCAGTGAAGTACACCAACGATGGCAAATCGAAGATTGACTGGAACCCCGTTCCAGGCGAAGGCAATGCCACTGTGGCTGGCGGTTGGGTGATTAAGGAAGACAGCCCCAAGGCATGTACAATCTCGTTCCGCTCCACTGGCGAGTTCGAAATGCCTGTGCCCCGCCTGATGAAGGGGATTGCGGAAGGTATCGTGAAATCGGAATTCGATGCACAGGTTGGAACGTTTCTCGACCGCGTGAAAGCCAAACTGGAATCTTGAACAAAACAACAAGGGAGCCCGATTAAGGGCTCCAAAGCGCTTTAGGAGACGCAATGCCCTGGATGATTTACGGTGCCAATGGTTACACCGGTGAAATGATTGCACGTGAAGCGGCCAAACGCGGCATGCGCCCCATTCTGGCTGGCCGAAATGAAGCGGCAGTAACCGCCTTGGCCAACAAACTGAGCTTGCCAAGTCGTGTCTTCTCGTTGAGTGATGAAGCCGCAGTGCTTGAAGGCTTGAATGAAGTTGACCTGGTTTTGCATTGCGCAGGCCCCTTTTCAGAAACAGCCGAGCCGATGATGATGGCTTGCCTGCAAACCAAAACCCACTACCTGGACATCACCGGTGAAATCTCGGTGTTCGAACTCGCCCAGTCGCTCAGCGGCAAGGCACGCAAACAAAAAATTGTGCTGTGTCCGGGTGTGGGCTTCGATGTGATTCCAACCGATTGCGTGGCTGCCCGCCTGCATGAAATGCTGCCCGACGCCACACACCTGGCTTTGGGTTTTGATTCCAGAAGTGGCTTGTCAGCAGGCACAGCAAAGACCACAGTGGAAGCCATGAAGCTGGGTGGCCGTGTTCGTGAAGAAGGTGAAATCAAGGCCGTGGGCTTGGGCTACAGCACTCGTGAAATCAATTTTGGCAACGGCACCAAATTTGCGGTCACGATTCCCTGGGGCGACGTGTCCACTGCATTCCACAGCACCGGCATTCGCAATATTGAGGTGTACATTCCTTCCTCACCGAAATCGGTACGGATGATGCGTGCTGCAAACCTGGCCCGCCCTATTCTGGGCATGTCGCTGGTTCAGGGAATTCTGAAAAAACAGGCTGCGAAAGTAGAAGGCCCCAACGAAGAACAACGCGCCAAAATGCCTGCGTATGTGTGGGGTGAGGCCACGAATGCCGAAGGCAAAAAAGTGGTGGCACGCGTAAAAACCGCCAATGGATATTCTTTGACCGTGATGGGATCACTGGCAGTGGCAAGTTTTATCTTGATGGAAAAGAATGTTGCTGGCGGTGCCTACACACCATCGAAGCTGATGGGCAGCGATTTGGTCGAACGTTTGGATGGTTGCGGAAAAATTCAGATTTTCGAACAGTAATCTGTTTGGCTAATGCCCTAAAAAAAACCCCTCGCTACGATATTCAGTGAGGGGTTTTTTCTTTATCCGCCGGAATTACTTCTGGAATTCTTCGCGTTGAATTTTCCAGGCGCCACTGGCTTTGGACAGAGTCAAAACTTTAATGCCTGAATCGTTGTAGCGGTTTGATGAATAGTCTTGCTTGAACTTGACAGTGGCCAAGGCCTCGGACTGAACGTCAATTTGCACATCGGACACGCTAACCGAAATAGTTTCCTTGTCGGACAAACGCGCACGACGCTGGCTTTCCCAAGCAGCGCGAGATTTCTTTCCATGCTCAAAGGTTTCTGCATAAAAACCGAGATACCCATTTGCATCTTTAGACGACCAAGCAGCAGCCCAGTTGCTCAACATGTCGTTAATGGCAGCAGCATCGCCCACATCAGCGCCAACAGCCAAACTGGGTTCGGGTGCCATTACTTCGCCAGCACTGGCTTCTGGTGCTGCAACAGCAGACGCATCAACTACCGGCGCCTCGGCAGGAGCTTCAGCCACAGGTGCGGGCGGTGGCGTCAATGGCGCCAAACGCACCACTTTTTGATCTTTGAAGTAAACCGCATAGGGCACAAACTCTTCGCTGGCTCCCTGGCCTTTTTTCAACACATAGTCCCAGCGATCGTCTTGATCTTTCGCGCTCAACATGGGCATGCCCAATCGGTTTTGAACCTGAAGCGGCGACATGCCCAGCTTGATTCGGGCCAGATCGATATTGGTGATGAAATCACGCGGACCCACATGCTCGAAATCAGAATCGAGGTACTCGGGAATGTCTTTGATGCCTGTGATTGATCCGCAAGCGGCCAAAACAGTCACTGACAAAGCCAAGGCCGCGGTTTTGATAAAACGAGAAGTGCCGATGCGATCAAATGTACTCAAAGTTGTCTCCCTTTGATGTGTATTGTGTAGAAGTCGTTTGATAATAAAGGAATGTAGCAAGCCTACCTGAGAATATGGCTTGAAAATCGAATGTCTACGCGCATCTTAACCAATGCCACTCTGTTTGGTAAACAGCCGTATACATTTGGATTCCGCTTACAATGCCAATACTCAACGTTTACGATAGCGATTCGTGATTAAAAATCAACAACCATAGTAATTGACTATTAAGCTTCACGAGCAACACACAGGATTGAACATATGAATACCACCATCATTGGCAGCGGCGTGGCCGCATGGACATTGGTTCGAGAACTTCGCAAAGCTGATCCCGAGACTCAAATTCGCTTGATTACTGCTGACAGCGGTGACTTCTACTCCAAGCCCATGCTCAGCAATGCATTGGCCAGTGGCAAAACAGCCGAGAGCCTGGTGATGACGCCTGCTGCAAAATTTGCCGAACAACAGAAAGTTGAACTGGTGCCCAACGCCACCGTGAGCGCGGTGGATGCTGAATCGCGCAGACTGACAAGCAGCGCAGGCGAGTTCAGCTACGACAACTTGGTATTGGCTGTGGGTGCCGACACCATCAAACTGCCGATTGAAGGCGATGGCGCGGGCGACGTAATCAGCGTGAATGACTTGAATGATTATGCAGAATTTCGAAAACTGCTGGATGGCAAGAAAGAAGTAGCCGTGTTGGGTGCAGGCTTGATCGGTTGCGAATTTGCCAACGATTTGTTGAAAGCGGACATTCACACCACCGTGTTTGATTTGGCAGACCGTCCCTTGTCTCGCCTTTTACCCGAACAAGCCAGTACCTTCATGCAAAACAAACTGGCCGAGAAAGGCGTGAGCTGGAAACTGGGTCGTACCGTTAACAGCATCGTGAAGAGCGGGGCTGGCTACACACTGACTGATTCCACTGGCGAAACAACCCAAGCTGATTTGGTGTTGTCTGCAGTCGGTTTGAAGCCACGCACTGAACTGGCTAAAAATGCTGGCATTACCGTGGCGCGCGGCATTGTGGTGAACGGCCTTGGCCAAACCAGCAACAACAACATTTATGCATTGGGTGATTGTGCAGAATACCTTGGCAAGTTCGTGTTGCCGTACATTATGCCCGTGATGCAAGCGGCACGTGCCATGGCACAAACACTGGCTGGCAAGCCCACTGAAATCAAATTCCCTGCGATGCCGGTGAGCATTAAAACGCCCGATTGCCCTGCGGTGGTGAACCCACCCCTGCCCGAGCATGTTGGTGAATGGGAAATAACAGCCGATGACAACGGTGTGAAAGCATTGTTTAAAGGCGCAGATGGCACGCTGCTGGGCATGGCCTTGCTGGGTGAGGCCAGCAAAGAACGCCAAGCTTTAACCCCTCAACTGCCTGCGATGATTTAAAATTGCGGCAACGTTAAACCTATTGAATTGGAAACCGAATGGCCCAGTATGTCTACAGCATGAACCGCGTGGGGAAAATTGTTCCCCCCAAGCGCCTGATTTTGAAAAACATTTCGCTGAGTTTTTTCCCCGGCGCGAAAATCGGAGTGCTGGGCTTGAACGGCTCTGGCAAATCCACCCTGCTGAAAATCATGGCGGGTGTGGACAAAGACATTGAAGGCGAAGCAATGCCCATGCCAAATTTGAATATTGGGTATTTGAGCCAGGAACCCGAACTGAACCCTGAACACACGGTGCGCCAAGCCGTTGAAGAAGGTTTGGGTGAACTGGGCATCGCCCAGCAAAAGCTGGAGGAAATTTACGCCGCCTACGCCGACCCTGAAGCGGACTTTGACAAACTGGCTGAAGAACAAGCCAAGTGGGAAGCTGTGATTGCGGCGGCCGGAAACGATGCTGAACACCTGATGGAAATTGCAGCCGATTCACTGCGCCTGCCCCCTTGGGAGGCCAGCGTGGCCGCGCTTTCCGGTGGTGAGAAACGCCGTGTGGCCTTGTGTCGTCTGTTGATGAGCAAGCCCGATATGTTGTTGCTGGACGAACCCACCAACCACCTGGATGCTGAATCGGTGCACTGGCTTGAGCAGTTCCTGCACAAGTTTCCAGGTACTGTGGTGGCTGTGACCCACGATCGTTATTTCCTCGACAACGCAGCCGAATGGATTTTGGAACTGGACCGCGGATCTGGCATTCCCTGGAAAGGCAATTACAGTTCCTGGCTGGATCAGAAACAAGATCGCTTAAAGCAGGAAGAAAGCAGCGAAAGCGCACGCCAGAAAGCCTTGAAAAAAGAACTGGAATGGGTTCGCCAAAACCCCAAAGGACGCCAAGCCAAATCCAAGGCGCGTATTGCACGCTTTGAAGAATTGTCCAGCCATGAATACCAGAAGCGCAACGAGACACAGGAAATTTTTATTCCGGTGGCCGAGCGTTTGGGCAATGAGGTGATTGAGTTCGAGAATGTGAGCAAAGCCTTCGGCGACCGCTTGCTGATTGACAACCTCAGCTTCAAGATTCCACCGGGTGCAATTGTGGGTGTAATCGGCCCTAACGGTGCCGGTAAATCAACCCTGTTCAAAATGATTGCGGGCAAGGAAGAGCCCACCAGTGGTTCAATCAAAGTTGGCTCAACTGTGCGCATGGCAGTGGTTGACCAGGCCCGCGATTCACTGCCCAACGACAAAACAGTGTTCGATGGCGTGGCCGATGGTGCCGACATTCTGACCGTGGGCAAGTTCGAAATGCCTTCACGCGCTTACTTGGGTCGCTTCAACTTCAAGGGTGGCGACCAGCAAAAGCTGATTGGCAATTTGTCCGGTGGTGAGCGTGGTCGCTTGCATTTGGCCAAAACCCTGATTTCCGGCGGCAACGTGTTGCTGCTGGACGAACCATCCAACGACCTGGACGTGGAAACACTGCGCTCGCTGGAAGACGCGCTGCTGGAATTTGCGGGCACTGTGCTGGTGACATCGCACGACCGCTGGTTCCTGGACCGTATTGCCACCCACATTCTTTCCTGTGAAGGTGATTCACAATGGGTGTTCTTTGACGGCAACTTCCAGGAATACGAAGCTGACAAAATCAAGCGACTGGGTGAAGAAGGTGCGCGGCCGAAGCGAGTGCGTTACAAGCCTTTGAAGTGATTTTTTGGATTGATGGAGTTTAGAAAACCGAACCTTGGATGAACCGGGTTCGGTTTTTTTATTGGTGGGGGGGGTGTTTGTGCTTAGTGTTGAGGAAACGTTGGAGGTGAGCGGCATGACGCGGCGTGTCCGTTAAACGGGGTCAACTCCAAATTGTTAGTGCACCGCAGTTACTGTGAACGCTTAATGGCATCAGCCAACTTCAATGCTTTGGCACTAAGAGCGTTGAACTTCTGATTGAGTTCAATATGCCCAGACCTCCATTCAAGAACACCATTCTTATAACGTTGACCGACAATAACGTCATTCATCGAACCCATGCCACCATACGCAGAAAGAAAATACTCTATGCCCGAGTAATCTGAGTTGAGTAGGCGCGCTCTCGCTTTTCGCATCCATCCGCCCCAGTGGACATTTCCGTCTTCTTCAAGAACTGCGGCGAGTTCATCCAACACACCGATTAGCTCTTCAGTTTTTGGGCCCAATTTGAAACACCTAACGTTTGAATTCAGCGACTGGCCGCGCTTTTCGGCCAGTCGATGGAATGAGGGGTTAGCCATTACACATGCGCCAAACTATGAATGGAGAAAAGACGATTGGCGATACTTTTCTCAGCGGTTTTTAAATCATAGCTGGCTTGCAAATTGAGCCAATACTGTGGAGTTTGATCAAAAGCTTTTGCAAACAGCAATGCCAATTCAGCCGTAACTGGGCGCTTGCCTTTAACGACATGGGAAATGCGCATGGGCGACACACCAATGGTACGAGCGAACGATGCTTGAGAGATATGAAGCTCCTCAAGGATTTCAGCGAGATACTCGCCGGGATGGATGGGTGTTAAACCGTTGCGGATCATGTTATTTCTCCTAGTGGTAATCCACTATTTCGACATTAAATGCGTCACCATTTTCAAATTTGAAACAGACACGCCACTGTTGGTTTATACGTATGCTCCATTGACCAATGCGATTACCTGAAAGAGCCTCCAGTTGATTGGATGGCGGCAAACGTAAATCTTTTAACTCTGTAGCGGCATGCAATTGATTAAGACGCATAGCTGCACGTTTGAGAATTTCAGAAGGTAAACGACGAGATTTACCTGTGACGAAAAAGCCCTCGGTTTCAGTGTTGGCGAATGTTTGAATCATACGCCAATCATAAACATAATGTTTACGTTGTGCAAGTATTCTTGATGGCTAACGTCCGCTCGATGGAGGGGTTAGGCCGCTTTGGCGATTTCATTCGTCGCGCAGTTGATGATGTAGACGCCTGCGAACTTGGTCTGTGCAAGATTCGCTTCAGCCTTGACAAGGCTGAGCAACGTGACCCAAGTTGCATGACCCAGAAGGGTCATGTCCTCGAACGCGATAAGCAGAACCGTAGTTGGCGCATATGTCTTCGCCTCCTTCATTGCAAACCTCTTGGCTATGCCGCTCGCTGCCTGCTTGAGATTGTGGTCCGAGTCGACTGCTGCGATGCTTGCCTGAATGTTGCCCGTGCTCTTCTCGCGTGAGATCGGACCCGCACCGGGCGTGAAACCTTGCTTGCGCAGCAGTTCGCGACGCATGGATCCTTCGTAGTCATCTACGAACGTGACCTGCACATCGAAGACACGTTGCCGAAAGCCACGTTCTTCGATGCGTCCGTCAGCCGCGCCGCTGTCTCCAAAGGCTTCTACTTCCACCTCGAGCCCTGGCTGCTTCAAGTGCACCGCAAGTCGCGAGATCGGATACCACTCCTCCAACAACACTTTCGCGCGACCTTGCCTGCGGTGAAACTCATCAGTGGGGAGCGCCTCGATCTCGCGCTCAACTTCTGCTGCAAACGAGAAAGCAGTGCTGCGCATGAAGCGGCCTAACGTAGAGCTAACCGGCGCTGCGCGGCTTTATCGCGCAGCGTCCAGCGACCGGAGGGAGCGAGGTTGAGCGCCATGTTAGAACTATGGCTTCTTTTGGCTTTCAAGCCACGCAAGCGCCTTCTCGGGGTTACGTAACCTCACTGCCACGTCGAACGGTTCACCCGCTGAAACGAGAAGCCAAGCCCAAAAACCAAAAAAACCGATTGTGCTGACAATGATTTCTGCACGAAGAAGCAGCATTACTGAAAGAAAGAAAACGACAAGGAAAAACAAAAGGAGCATGAATGCCTTCGCGAAGAAATAGGCTTGGGCTTTTGCGGGCGAAGCCGCTAGCTCGGAGATAAGGTCAATGCGCGCTTGGATACGGGCATTGAATTTTTCCTTCTTGGTTGAGCGCCACGAGTTGAATGTGATGAAAAACCACGAGCGTACTCGCTGGGATTGGAAGAGTGCTATAGCCACTGTAATGACAATGGCGGTTATGCCGTAAAAGTGTGTGAGTTCGCGATCAGTCATAGTTCTAACGTTGTAGGTAAAGGGAGCTTCGCTTTATCGTGCAGCGTCAAGTGGAGGCTGCAGGCCGGAACGGCTTTGACCGTAATGTTAGACAGCATTGTCTTGGCCCAAAGCGCGATCAATTCGTGGCAACAAACGATCGAGCAGTACGCATGCCTCGGAGTGACTAATGCCGATTAACTTGGCTACTGCCTCGCTCTTTACCGCAGAGCCATACAGTATTTCCCGAAGCCCACCGACGACTGCCAATGCAGCGGTTTTTTCTTGGAGAGCGATGCATTGTGGCCACGTGCTAATTAGTGCTTGAAAATCACTTTGTTCAAGACTAAATAGCGTTGGAGATTCCAAATCCCACTGGGCAACACAATAATTCAGGGTGCGCAACAATGAGTCTTGCTCGATGGCAGATAGGTCAGTGATTTCCATGCTGTCTAACGTAGAGGTGACCGGCGACCAACAGGAGCCCGCTCAGCGCGCACCATGCCTTACTCAACGCGTTGCCCTCTGAGGTAAGACCGAATGCCCTCGGCGGAATTGAATGGGGCGGAGCCTTCGAACGCGAGAACCTCTTCGAGTGCTTCGTCTAGCACCGCGTGGTGGTCGGGGCCCGCAGGCACAAGAGAGTAGACCCCATTCACCACGCCAAAGAATCCCCGCTTGTTCGGGACCGAGAAGTGCGGCTCCAGCGGTTCACCGCGGTTGTCCCAGAACAGCCAAATTGCGGCCTCCACATCCAGGCCCTCGCAGTACCCGACTGCGTCAGCCTCGGTTGCGAAGGTCATTAACGAGCGATCGTCGGTAGACACGGCGAAGATCATGAGGTCTAACGTTGGAGGTAAGGGGCTGCGGCGCGGAAGCGAGTGAGCGGGAAAGCCACGCCGGTTCCGCAGTCCCGCTTGGCCAAAGTGTTAGGTAGTGCTTCGCATAGTGTGTACATAGTCGGCCCTCTTGTTATGACACTGCCTAATGTACTTTTCAATCAACTCGACAAACGCCTCCAGATCGGGAGCTTTCCCCACGAGGCTAAAAATAGCACTTGAAATAACTCCAGTTTCTAGATCAAACCGTGTGGGATGGTGTTTGATTTCTGCATGAGCGAGCGCCTTATTCCTTAGGTCTTTGCAAACCTCGTGGATAGATAGCTCCTCGGGAGAAATGGGATGAAAGTCTGAGAGATCAAGCTTTGCAGCCGCGGCAGAATTCGGATCTTTTTCGTTATTAGTGAACGGCCGGAAGTAGCAAATAATCGCAGAAAACACC
>JAHJCM010000217.1 GCA_018812945.1 Gammaproteobacteria bacterium
ATTCAGCCATTAAGACTTAGAGTTTGTCTTAACGTAATCGATCGCTTGTTGAACTGTGGTGATCTTTTCAGCTTCTTCGTCAGGAATTTCTGTTTCAAATTCTTCTTCCAAAGCCATGACCAGTTCCACTGTGTCCAAGGAATCAGCGCCCAGATCATCTACGAAAGAAGATTCGTTCTTGATTTCCTCTTCTTTTACGCCGAGTTGCTCGGCCACAATCTTTTTAACGCGCTGTTCGATGTTTTCCATTACGGAGCCTCCGTGGGTTTTTAATAAAATCGAGTGAGAATAACAAAGCGATATGACAGATCATATTCTAAATGCCTTGTTATTAGCCCATCCACATTCCACCATTCACGTGTAATGTGGTTCCAGTTACATACCCCGCTTGGTCGCTGGCCAGGTACAACACTGCCGCAGCAATGTCCCCTACCTGCCCCATACGGCCCAACGGGATTTGTTGCTTCAACTGATCCACCTGTGTTTCATTCAGTGCATCAGTCATGTCAGTTTGGATAAATCCGGGCGCCACACAGTTTACCGTGATATTGCGGCTTCCCAGTTCACGCGCAAGCGCTTTTGTCATCCCAGCCACGCCAGCTTTGGCCGCAGCATAATTGGCCTGCCCAGCATTGCCACTGGTACCCACCACGGATGTAATGTTGATCATGCGACCAGTACGCGCCTTCATCATGGGTTTCATGGCCAGCTTGGACAACTTGAACACCGCACTCAGGTTGGTGGCGATCACGGCATCCCAATCTTCGTCTTTCATACGCATGGACAACTGGTCACGGGTAATACCGGCGTTATTGACCAAAATTGTCATTGGCCCTAATTCTTCAGCAATTTTTGAAAACAAAGGTTCAAGACCTTCAGTGTCGGTCACATTAAGCACCGCTCCGAAGCCTTTGATGCCAGCCGCTTTCAAACCTTCCGAGATATCGGCTGCGCCAGCTTCCGATGTGGCCGTGCCAACTACAGCGGCGCCTGCTTTGCCCAAGGTAATGGCAATTTCCCGGCCTATACCGCGACTTGCGCCTGTCACCAAGGCCACTTTTCCGGTCAAATCAAACATGGTCATTCGGTTAATCCCTTTATTCGGCGACAAGCGCCGCTTGAATGCTGTCCGGATCAAAAATATTGACCACGGGCACATCGCTGATTCGCTTCACCAATCCTGCCAAAACTTTCCCAGGGCCACACTCCACGAACAACGTTGTGCCCGCAACAGTCATGGCTTGAATGGTTTCAACCCAACGAACAGGGCCATAGGCCTGGCGCACCAGCGCGTCGCGAATTCTTGCGGGGTCGGATTCTACAGCGACATCAATGTTGTTGTACACAGGCACTGCCGGAGAATTGAAATTTGTGCTGGCCAAAGCAGCGGCCAATTTAACCGAGGCGGGCTTCATCAGGCTGGAATGAAATGGCGCGGACACAGGCAACTCAAGGGCGCGCTTGGCACCCAGTGCCTTGGCGGCTTCGCAAGCCGCTTTTACGCCTTTTGCACTGCCTGCGATGACCACTTGGCTGGGCGCATTGAAATTCACGGCCTCAGCCACTTCTCCATTCACACAGGCCTGCTGACAGGCTTGTGTGACTTGCTCATCGGTTAAACCCAAAATGGCGGCCATGCCGCCTTGCCCGACAGGAACTGCCTCTTGCATGGCCTGCGCGCGAATTCGAACGAGCCCCAGGCCCTCGGAAAAACTGAACACGCCAGCAGCCACCAAAGCAGCATATTCACCCAAAGAGTGACCTGCCACCAAGTCGGGCGCACTACCACCCGCGGCTAGCCAAGCACGCAACACAAGCACATCGGCCATCAACATCGCTGGCTGTGTATTGGTGGTCAAATTGAGCGACTCGGCAGGCCCTTGCTCGATTAACGCGGCAAGATTTTGCCCCAAAGCCTGCTCTGCCTCGAGCGCTGCCGTGGTGTAAAGGCTTGCTGTGGCATTGTTGGTTTTGAAGGCGTTCAGCATGCCTACCGATTGCGAACCCTGCCCTGGAAACAGGAAGGCGATTTTCTTTGTCATTTTCGAGGAATTCATCTAATTTGCAATTTGCGCTATTTTACATGCGAACAAGCACGCTGCCCCATGTAAAACCGCCCCCGACACCCTGTAACAGCACGTTATCGCCTTTTTTAATCTGTTTTTGCTCAATTGCATGGTTCAAAGCCAAGGGCACAGAGGCGGCAGACGTGTTTCCATGCATACCGACAGTGATGACAACCCTTTCTTCAGGAAGCTTCAGTTTTTTCGCCACAGAATGCAAAATTCGCACATTGGCTTGGTGTGGCACCAGAAAATCGAGGTCTTCGAGCTTGAAATCAAGGCTTTCAAACAATTCAAGCGCATTGCTGCCCAACACGGATACAGCCTGGCGAAACACGGCTTGGCCATCCATGCGCAAAAAGGGATCACCAATAATTTTCCCGCCTTCAATACGGCCAGTGGTGTTCAAAATACAGCCAAGGGTGCCGTCGGAGTGCAACTTACAGCCTAATATTCCCGGCTCGGAACTGGCTTGAATGAATACCGCACCAGCACCATCGCCAAACAACACGCAGGTCGTGCGGTCATTCCAGTCCATCAGGCGGCTAAATACCTCAGAACCAATGACCAGCGCGTTAGCGACCTGACCGGAACGGATCATGGAATCAGCAACAGTCAACGCATACACGAAGCCACTGCACACGGCCTGAAGATCGAAAGCCATGGCTTTTTTAGCACCGATTTCAGCTTGAACTGCGCAGGCAGTGGATGGAAAAACCTGATCAGGGGTTGAGGTAGCCAACACAATCAAGTCCACTTGATCGGGCAGAACGCCTGCGGCCTTCAGGGCCTGCAACGCGGCCCTGCTGGCCATTTGACAATTGGTTTCATCGGCTTCGCAAAGGTATCTTTGCTTGATCCCGGTGCGCGTTTCAATCCATTCTGCACTGGTTTCTACGCCTTTTTTGGCAAGAAACTCGGTCAGCTCCTGGTTTGAAACCGCACGCCTTGGCAGGCTTGCGCCGGTGCCAAGGATTGCACTGTATTGAGACATTAAATCACTTGGTCTGGTTTTACCTCGACTGGTGCAGCTGCTGCCTCTTGAGTGCTATTCGATGCCGGAGCGGCCAATGGCACATAGTGCGACATGGTGAGCCTGATGCTGTCCAGCAAATTACCGTTGGCTGCATCGTAAGCTCGCTTGATCGCATAGAAGAAGGCGTAGGCATCTGCCGAGCCGTGGCTTTTGATCACAATCCCTTTCAGCCCAAGCAATGCAGCTCCGTTGTAGCGGCGGTGGTCCACCCTTTTTTTGAATCGAAGCAACACTGGCGCTGCAAATATGGCAGCAACTTTGGGCCACAGGCCTCTCTTGAACTCTGTCTTTATTATATCGCCCAGCATTTGTGCCAAGCCCTCCGAGGTTTTCAGGGCTACATTGCCCACAAAACCGTCGCACACCACTACGTCGGTGGTGCCTTTGTAAATATCGTTGCCTTCTACGTTGCCGTAGAAGTTCAATTCGCTGGCGCGCAACAATTCCGAGGCCTTTTTAACCACATCATTGCCCTTGATCACTTCCTCACCAATATTCAGCAAACCCACTGTGGGCTTTTCAATTCCCTCAGTGCCTTTCACGAAGGCTGAACCCATGACAGCGAACTGAAACAAATGGGCCGGTTCGCAATCTACGTTGGCTCCCAGGTCGAGCATCAGCGTGCCTTTGCCTTTCATATTGGGCAAGGCTGAGGCAATTGCAGGCCGATCAATGCTATCCAGGGTTTTGAGTACAAAACGAGAAATGGCCATCAGCGCGCCAGTGTTACCCGCACTGACGAATGCGGACGCCAACCCGTCTTTTACCAGGTTGGCACACACTCGGATGGATGAGTCTTTCTTGTTGCGCAAGGCTTGTGCTGGGGGCTCGTCCATTTCAACCACTTCACTGGCGTGACGAATGGTGATTTGGGGATGCTCCAAAGCCTTTTTCTTGGCCAAGGCCGCCTCTATTTCAGCCTGCTTTCCGACGAGCACTAGCTGAACATCGGGGTGCTGCTTGAGAAAGCGCAAACAGGCCGGGATGGTGACCGACAAACCGTGGTCTCCACCCATGCAATCAATCGCTATGCGAACCATCCGTTCTTAGACCTTTTGGTTTTCATGGCAACATGACTGCAGTTGCCTTGTTGATTTGTAAATAATTACTCGTCAGCTTTGGTTTTTACTACTTTCTTGCCACGGTACATACCATTGGGGCTGATGTGGTGGCGCAGGTGGGTTTCACCAGAAGAAGAATCAGCGGACAAAGTTGGCGCTGTCAGGTTCTGGTGTGAGCGGTGCATGCCACGCTTCGAAGGTGATTTTTTGTTCTGTTGAACGGCCATTTTAAAGCTCCATGTATAAAAGTGTTACTTCTTGCTTCTCTTGAGCAAATCGCTCAGGTTGGCAAAAGGACGCTGTACTTCCTGTGTTGGGCCATCAGCAGTGTCATCCTGATGGTCGTCAGTATCTTCAAGGTCGGCACCCTCTTCTCGCCAGCTTCGCCCCGCTTCTTCAGCGCAGGCGTCATGCTTGGGGAACATGGGGCATGCCAACAAAATTTCGTCTTCCAGCCAATCTCGCAAGTTTATCGCACCCGGGCACGCAACAACGTCTGTGTCTTCGTCGAGAGTGTCTTCATCATAGCTGTCGGCCTGCGCTTCAGAAGTCATCAAAATCAAATGACGATCAAAGTCGATGGCGTGCTGCACACCGGAACCACACACTACACAAGAAAGCTCTGCGGTAAACCGGCCTTTGAACCGGATAACACTTTCAGACTTGGCGTTGATTCGCCCGGACACTTCCCAATTCTCGATTTGACTGGACAAAATATTCTCGTCGCTCGCCAGCCTAGGGAAGTCAAACTTCACATTTTCACTGCGGATGCTTTCACCCAAGCGAGAAAACGACCATGCGTCGAATTCATCAAACTGTTTTAATGGGCTTTTTTGGCGCATGCCGATAAGAAAAGCAGGAAACGCGCGATAATACTCTGCTTAACGTAATCTGTCAAAGCCAGCGCGCTATTCAAATGACCCGTTCACTGTATCTAGCTTCCAGTTCCAAGTACCGCCGCGAGTTGCTGACCCGCCTGCAAATCAACTTCAGGTGCGAATCGCCGCAAATTGACGAATCACCTGAACCCAATGAATCTCCGCTGGATACTTGCCAACGTCTGGCCAGGGAAAAAGCCATGGCTGTGGCGACCGAACACCCAGCCGCCATTGTAATTGGTTCGGATCAAGTGGCCGACGTGGAGGGC
>JAHJCM010000218.1 GCA_018812945.1 Gammaproteobacteria bacterium
AACCGACACTTTGAACAAAAAGCGCGCCAGCATTCAGGAGAATTGGCATGAACACGGTAACAGACGACTTGAGAATCAAAGAAATTAAAGAACTGATCACCCCTGCGGCCTTGATCGCAGACGTGCCCATTACCCCCGCAATTGCTGACACAGTCGCAGGTTGCCGTACCGCTTTGCACAAAATTCTGCACGGTGGCGACGACCGTTTGATCGTGGTGATGGGGCCTTGCTCCATCCATGACGTGAAAGCGGCCATGGAGTACGCCAACAAGCTAAAGGTGTACCGCGAAAAATACGCTGAAGACCTGGAAATTGTGATGCGTGTTTATTTTGAGAAGCCCCGCACCACCGTGGGTTGGAAGGGTTTGATCAATGACCCCAATCTGGACGGCAGTTTCGAGATTAACAAAGGCCTGCGCATGGCGCGTGAAGTGCTGTTGAACATCAACGGCCTTGGTTTGCCCGCTGGCACTGAATTTCTCGACATGATCACCCCGCAGTACATTGCTGATTTGGTCAGCTGGGGCGCCATTGGTGCCCGCACCACTGAAAGCCAGATTCACCGTGAGTTGTCATCGGGCCTGAGCTGCCCGGTCGGTTTCAAGAATGGTACCGACGGCAACGTCAAAATTGCAGTGGATGCCATCAAAGCCGCTCAGCACCCGCACCACTTTTTAAGTGTGACCAAGGAAGGGCGTAGCGCCATTGTGAGCACCTCGGGCAACGAAGATTGCCACATTATTTTGCGTGGCGGGAAAGGCCCGAATTACGATGCAGCGTCTGTTGAGGCGGCTGCGGCTGATATTGGCAAGGCAGGTCTCGCCGCCCGAATCATGATTGATGCAAGCCATGGCAACAGCAGCAAGGTGCCGAAGAACCAGGTTGGCGTGTGCGAAAACATTGCTGAACAATTGGCTGCCGGTGACGCTCGTATTATGGGCGTGATGGTTGAAAGCCATTTGGTGGAAGGTCGCCAGGATCTTGAACCCGGCAAGCCTTTGACTTACGGCCAAAGCATCACCGATGGTTGCGTGGGCTGGGACGACAGCCTGCAAGTACTGGAAACCTTGGCACAAGGTGTGCGCAAACGCAGGTTGGCTCAGGTTGCCTGACATCCGGTTTTAATCGCCGCCAACTGTTGGTGTAGTTCAGAAAATCCCGCCGGGTTCAACGCCCCGAGCGGGATTTTTGTTGTGCAGAACGGATTGAGTTTTGTTGATAAATCGAACTTCTTTTTTGGTTGGTTAACAGACTTATCCTTTTCACGACTTTGAGGACTATTCAAGATGTATTCAAGTTCTGCAAACCCAAGTACTTCAGCCAGTCAGCCCAATGCAAACAGTGGTGGCCTCAATTCACTCGAACTAATAAGTCATGCCCAAGCCATCTACGGGAACATGCGAGACAAAGCGGTTGAATCCCGACAACTTTCTGGAATCGCAAGTGCGGTGGGCGACATTGGAAAGTCGATGATGCAAAGCGTTAAAACGGCCCAGAGCAATGGTGCCAAAGTCATTGTTTGCGAGGAAGGCGGCCGCGTTGAATTGGATGTGAAAAAAGTCATCAAGATGCTCAAGGAAAGCACCAATTTCCTGCACAACTTTTCGAAGCAACTGAACTTTCACGCAAAGGCTTATGAAAGCCAATTGAAGTCTCATAACCATTTGATGAGCGGATTTTTAAGCTGGTTGCCTTTGCATGCGCGCGTTGGGACTTGCGAGAAACAGGCCAATGGCTGGATGAGGCAGCAAAAAAATTACCTGCAATCCAATATGGAGAAAATTGAAGATGCCGAGATGGATGTAGTGGGACTTCAACAAATGCTGGGTATCGAAACAAGTCAATCGCCATTGAAACCAGCAGTGGAACAACTGGTTCAAAATCTGGATTCCAGGTTGGGGGTTTAACCATGTACAACGCAAGCGCGACCCTTCATTCCCAGTTGCAGCACAGTACCGCGGTGCTGGATGGTTTCATTTCTGATGTTCAAACTTTGAAGAAAGAATCCAGTGCGTTGACCAAATCGGTCGACTCGCTGGCAAAAGATTATTTGAAGCAATGCCGACGTTTTGCCACGCCAGCCAGTGTGGCCAATCCGGTGATTCAAAACCTTGAAAATTTGCAGGCATGCAGTAGCCTTGTTTACGATCAGGCTGATAACTTGAAAGGCTGTCTGGATGCTGTGGTGAAAAACAGTTACAAACCCGATTTGAAGCGGGCTGATCAGGGGAAACCGACCAAAATACTGGTTCAAGCCGAACAAGAGGCCGCCACTTTTGAAACTCACATTCGTTTGGCCGAGAGTTTGGTGGCCACTGTCTTGCCCAGGTATCAGGCCCCGGCCTGCCACAATGCACTGCCCCGGGATTATCAACAGTTGGGTGACCTGAATTCAGCCTATCTGGCGGTTCAGGGCTCCATCCCCACCGGTATTCAAACACCACTGCTGGGGCAGTTGCGGGTAGGCACGTTGACGGCTGCAGCCATGCATCTGCGGGATCAAATCGAGTCGCCAAGCGTGCGTCATCGTGTTCCGCCCTTGTCCTTACCCTTGCCCCTCAACCAGTAGGCAACACCGGGTTTTATAATTTCAATCAAGCAGGCGGCTTAGGCCCGGTTAAGCTCGCCTCACCCATTACAATCAAAGTCATGTAGCAACTGTTTTACCCCGCAGGCACCCCATGACTAGCAAAGCAAAAAAAGACCAAAATTCCCAATACCTAGGCAACATCATTCGTATCAAGGGTGCCCGCCAGCACAATCTGAAAAACGTTGACATCGACATCAAAACCGGTGAAATCACAGTGTTCACGGGTGTGTCGGGCAGCGGTAAAAGTTCATTGGTGTTCGATACCCTGTATGCCGAAGGGCAACGCCGCTATGTTGAAACCTTTTCGCCCTATGCACGCCAGTTTCTGGACCGCATGGACAAACCCGATGTAGACAGCATTGAAGGCGTGTTGCCCGCCATTGCGATTGACCAGGCCAACCCAGTGCGCACCTCCCGCAGTACCGTGGGCACCATGACTGAAATCAATGATCACCTGAAGCTGATTTACGCACGGGCGGCCCACCTGCATTGCCGCCAATGTAGCCAGTGGGTGCGCGAAGACACCGTGGCCACTATCAAGCAATCGATACTGGACAAGGCCGCTGCGCAAAACGACCCACGCTTGGTGGTTACCTTTCCCGTGCGCGTGCCCGCAAAATTTACGACTCAGGAGATTGAAGATTTCTTGAGCGCGCAAGGTTACACCCGCATTCACCGCGAAACACCGATTAAAAAAGGCCGCAGCGTGGTGGAAAAATTGCTCGATGTGGTGCAAGACCGCTTCCGCGTGGCGGGTGTAGAGGAAAGTCGTTTTAGCGATGCCGTGGCCAGCGCCCTGCACCGCGGCAAAGGCAAAGTGAATGTGTTTGCGCTGCCCGAAACTGGCGATGAAGGGGCTGTAGAACAAGAACCCTGGCGCTTCTCCGAAGGTTTGCATTGCGCCACTTGTGATCTGGATTATTCAAGCCCTTTGCCTAGCCACTTCAGCTTCAATTCACCCTTGGGCGCTTGCGACAGCTGCCGTGGTTTTGGCAGGGTAATTGGCATTGATTATGGCCTTGTGATTCCGGATGAAAACAAATCGCTGGAAGAGGGGGCCGTAAAACCCTGGACCACCGAGAGCTTTAAAAGCTGCCAGAAAGACTTGGTGAAATTTGCCAAAAAACGCGGCATTGCCACCGATATTGCATACAAACATTTGCCCGAAGAACACAAGTTGTGGGTGATTGAGGGCGATGCCAACTTTGACGGCAATTGGGACGGTCACTTGTTCTATGGTGTAGCCCGTTTTTTCGAATGGCTCGAAAGCCGCACCTACAAAATGCATGTGCGGGTCATGTTGAGCAAATATCGCAGCTACACACCTTGCGGGGATTGCGGTGGTGCACGCTTGAAACCCGATTCACTGCTGTGGAAGTTGCCCAGCGAGTCTGGCAAGCACAGCATTCATGAAATCATGCAGATGCCGCTGTTGAAGGTGGCGCAGCTGTTCAAAAACCTGCAACTGCCCGGCGCGCTCGATGAGGCCAGTGATTTGGTGTTGCAAGAAATTCGCACGCGCCTGGGCTTTTTGATTCAAGTGGGTTTGGGTTACCTGACACTGGACAGGCAAAGCAGAACCCTGAGTGGTGGTGAAGTACAGCGAATCAATTTGACCACGGCACTGGGCAGTTCGCTGGTGAATACTTTGTTTGTATTGGACGAACCCTCGG
>JAHJCM010000219.1 GCA_018812945.1 Gammaproteobacteria bacterium
AGTCAGCAGGCGAGTACTTCTTGCCAAACTCGGCAAACTTTTCTTCGTTGGTCAAACCACCCACCAGGTAGCGACGCGATTGAAGGTCATAGATAACCTCACCCGCAGAAGCGAAAGCTGGCGCGTGGTAAGCCTGTGTACCGTACACCTCACGAACACGCCAAAGGGTATTTCGGCTGTCGTACTGGTCCGCGTGCAACACACCCCATGAATCTTCATCGATGTAGAACACGCGCTTGGCGTAAATGTGGCGCTTGCCGGGCTTCAGGGTTGCCTCAATGACCCAAACACGGTGCAACTCATAACGCACCATGTCAGGATTCACATGGCTTTTCTGAATAATGTTGCTGTACTTCAGTGTTTGATCAGCCAATTTGTAGTTGTTGTAGGGCACGTACATTTCTTTCTTGCCCACCAGCTTCCACTCGTAACGATCGGGGGAACCGTTAAAACCGTTCAAATCATCGTTGGTACGCAAGCCGTCTGCGCCGATACCGGGTGAGTCGTAAGCCAGCTCAGGAGCACGAATTACGCGGCGTTGACCAGGGTTGTACTGCCAGGCCAGGCGAGGTTCAGCCACCTGATTAATTGGTTCGTGCACCAAAGCCACTTCACCAGCCGCGTTGGCAGGCGCTGTAATCTGGTTCATGAAGTACAAAATGCGGTTTTCTTCAGGGTTGTCCATGTAAGAAGCCAGCGACACAGTCTCAATCCGCTTGCCCACGGTGAACGATCCATCGGTCTGAACCGGGAAGTCCGCTGAATAGCGAGTGAATGAGCCGCCGAGATCACGGAAGTTGTGGTTCCAGATCACCTCAACGCCACTTTTGGGCACTGGGAAAGGAATGTTGGACTTCTTGATGCCTTGCACTCCATTGCCGCCATCCACCAGCTTCACATTGGGGGCCTCGGCTTTGGCGTTGTCATACACCGACTGGCGATACCCGGCTGTGCGATGTGTTTTGTACACATTCATCTTGTAGGTGGGGTAACGCTTCATCATTTCCATCTGGCCAGGAGTCAAGTTGGCTTTGTATTGCTCCATGTTGGCCGCGCTGATGGTGAACAGAGGCTTCTCGTCGGCGAAAGGGTTAATGTAGCCCTTGTCTGGGTCAAAGCCCTTGGGCGGCGTAACTAAACCGCCAGTCCAATCAGGAATGGTGCCTGCAGCATTGCCTTTTTTCTCAGCACCCACGGGAGTTAAGCTTTTGCCCAATTCAGACAGGTCATTGGCCAGCGCTGCGCCACTCCCCAAAATGATTGCTGCTGCCAGCAAACCGTGTTTCAACTTTTGCACTGCCATTTCGTAGTCTCCTCAAATATGAGTGGTTATCGATTGGTGTTTTGATCTTGTTCACACAGTGCGAACACCTCGCCACTGCGATTGCTTTGTGTAAAAACGTTTGGGTCGCAATAAATGCCGACAGGCGCGAAATCTTTCATGACATCTGCAAGCGGCTCGCCCTTCTCCACGTTCTGTATTGCCTCGGCAAAGTCAGGGTTGTGCAGCATGTGGCGGTACAACAGCAGTTGATCAGGATACGGGCCCCATGGCAACCACAAGAATCCGTTCTCGGCGATGGCATTGGCTGGGCGATCAGCGGGATCGGAAATCACCACCGTGAAAAATCCTTGATCATCCAGCGGCACCTGATAATCGGCTGCGCAATCGGTAAAACGCTGGGTTGCAAATTCATTGCCACACAACGACCAGTACCGCAACTGCTCCTCACCAAACTCGACACCCGGCTGGCCACGGTAGGTGGGCGCTTTTGCTCGAACCATTCCTATACTGCCATAGCTGCGTGCAAAACCGGTGCTTGTATACGCATTGTGCACATTGCTTAAAAAGCCACCAGAGCCTGAATCAACGCGGCCACCCAGCATGCTGGTGTCTTGCCCGGTCACATTGCCTGCAATTCGAAATGCGGTGTCACCAAGGCTAAAAAACTTCAAGGTGTTGGGCGGATTGGTGGCGGTGGGGAAAGGCAAAGCCAGTGAATTGGGGTAGTCCAGACCCAGCAATAGTTCATTCAACCCAAAAGGTGGAGTTGCTCCTCCAGCGCTGGGCAATAGGGGTTCGGCACAATTTGGAAGTGTTCCCAATTCACGGCTGCCGTCTGCAGTCTCTAGAGTAAGTGTGGGCAGGCCCACCCCCCAATCGAAAAACTCGCCGGTGTTCGACACATAAACCCGGTAAATGAACACGGCCAGGGCATTTGGAATTTTCAGAGGGCCAAGACCGATCTCGCCGGTATAAAACGTGTTGGGCTTGCGTTGCACGCCCGGATTTTGAGTAGGCGATGGGCCATATTCCAGGTAAGCCGTGTAAGCACCGCCAGGTTTGGCACCTTTGCGTGCGAAAGGGTTGCCCTCGCGACCTTTTTCTGCAGGCGTCAGCTCAAAGTCTGCCACTGCATCCGTGGGGCGCAGCGCCACATCGTAAGCATTGTAGGAAAAGTAGCGTGCATCCGGATAACGGCCGTCAATTCGCAGCCTTGTTTGCGGCGAGACAGGCGCAGCGGCCACCCAGTACTTGGCTTCGCTGTCGGGAAACGCAATATTCGCTTTGTCGGGATCGCTGGCTGCAATCCAGCCGCACCCCAAACCCAAGGGAGTTTCGCTGCCACCCATGGCCCTAGCCAGCGATTCACTGCTGAGCACGTTGCTGCTGGCCGATGACGATGCCGAGGGGCCAGTTGCCACGGTCTGGTCTTCAGACGAACAGGCACCCAGCAAGCCAAGAGCTGCACCTGCAACCACCGCCGTGAATACTTTTGAAAGTTTCACGCATGTCTCCTGATTTTATGGTTATATTGTATTTAATCACTCTAGATTAATACTTTGGTATTAAATCAGGCAAGCGGAAATTTACTCACAAAAACAAACACATGAACAAATCTGCCGACGCCGCACTTCTCATTGATACTCGCGAACAGCTGTTACGGATTGCATTGAATGAATTTGCACAGCATGGCATTGAAGGTGTCACGTTGAGCAAAATTCGGCAGATTTCAGGTCAGGGCAACCGCTCTGCAGTGCACTATCACTTCAAAACCAAAGATCGATTGGTGGAAGAAGTGGTGGATTTTGTGACAAGTCAGCTTGATGTTCACTGCAAGCAGGCCCACACCGAATTTGCGCGCAACGCGCCCGAACACAGAGAATGGACCCGCTTGTGCGAGCTGATTTTTGATCCCTTTGTGCAACTGTTTTCAAGCGGCGAGACTGGTGCGGTGTGCATACAGTTTTTGTCGCGCCTGACCTGGCAAACCGGCGAACAGGGACAGCGGTTTCTGACCCGCTACTTCAACCCCTATATGGAAGTGTTTGCGCCCACTTTGCGACAATTTTTCCCGCAATACTCTGAAGCACAGCTGCGTTTTAAAGTGCATTTGGCCGTGAACACGGCCATTCATGGTCTGGCCGACTTTTCGATGGTGATGCACGATGAAAGGCTATTGCCCTTGGTCAACCAAAGCGGTGGCTTGAAGGAAATGCGCCGGCTGTTTCACGAGTACATCAGCGCAGGGCTTCGCGGCAACACCCGTTCATAACAGCCGGTTTTGGCGCATGGCATGCAAGCGTGCCTTGCCAAGCCTTAGTGATTCCGCATTGTCGACAATAGGCGCTGGGTAATTGGCAGTGCCATGTTCCGGCAACCAACGCTTCACAAACTCGCCTTTGGGGTCTTGCTCGGCCTGTTGTTTCAAGGGGTCATAAACCAGCATTTGCGAAAAGTGGCTGGTGCCACTTGCAATGCGAACCTGCCCGTAGTGAATGGCGGGCTCGAAGTCGAGAAACTGCTGTGCCAAAAACAAGGCCACGGGTTGCCAGGGCAAACCCAATTGCACGCACGCAAACGACACCAACATGGCCCGCGCCCGCATGTTCAGCCAACCTGTTTGTTGTAAAAAGCGCTGGCAAGCGTCTACGTAGGCAAAGCCCGTTCGGCCCTGCTGCCAGGCATTCAAAAATTCCTCATTCACTTCCGCAGGTTCATCGCAGTAAAAAGCATCGGTTTCCAAACCCGTGTGGTTCTCCAGCTGCTGCAAATAACCTTGCCGCCAAATCAACCTGTCCACATAAAACCGCGCAGCATCTTCAACTTTTGCAATGTAGGTCGCATCACCCTGCCCATGCACGCTGTTCACCAAGGCGTTGAGTTTTTGCAGCACCTCGCGGTCGCTCACCACACCATAAGCCAGATAAGGCGACAAGCGCGAGCAACCATTCCATGCTTTCAAAGGGCTGGAAATTGAGAAGGGATAACTTCTCAATTTGGCGGGTGTAAAGAATTTTGTGGCCACTGCCCGGGCCTGCGCTCGGCCACCTTTCATGCGCAATGGTTTGTCATCGCCCGCAGCAAGCGGCACAGTGGCACGGTTGAGTTCAACAGGAGGTTTGGGTGCGAAGAAGGCCTGCAAATTTCGCCCGGCCGGGTTTTTGATTTCTTCTTGAGCGGCCCGGTCCAGGTAAGTTTGAAAATTAATTTTTTCAGCAAACGGATTGGCCATGAAGGTGCCGCGCTGCACATTGTTTTGAGGCAATTCATGAAGCGCCACACCCGTGCTTTTACACCATGCCGCCACGGCCTGATCGCGTTGGTATTGTGCAAGCTGCGTGGTCTCCTGGTGTGCCCACACGTGGGTGAATTTGAACTGTGCATGCAGGCGGGCCAACACATCGACGGCCTCGCCCAATTCCTCGTGCAGATAGCCGCCCACATCGGCAAACTGTTGCTTCAAATCATCCAGGCATTCGTGCACAAACAACTGGTGTTGGCGCGCGGTGTGCGCATCTGTAATTTGGCTGGGTTCATGAATGTACAAGGGCAGCACAAGCCCGTGGTGCTTGGCGTTGCGCATGGCTTCAAACATCGGCAGGTGATCGCTTAAACGCAAATCCCGTTTGAACCACAACACCTGCATACTGCGTTCCTGCAACTTTAAAGCGGCTGCAACACCCCGGCGGCCAACAGCGCCAACACCACAACACCCAGTACCACACGGTACACCACAAACAGGCCGTAGCCACGGGTACTGACCAGCTTGAGGAACCACACAATGACGGCATAGCCCACAAAGAATGCAATGAAGGTTGCCAATGCCGTGTTGGCTGGGCTGACCGGGCCGGCCACGCCCCAGCTTTTGTACAACTGGTAAAAGCCGGAGGCAAATACCGCGGGCACCGCGAGCAAGAAGGAATAACGCGCGGCTGCCTCGCGTGTGTAGCCCATCAGCAAACCTGCGGTGATGGTTCCGCCTGAACGGCTCACACCGGGAATGAGAGCCAAGGCTTGCGCAAAACCAAACACAATGCCGTCGCGCCAAGTCATTTCTCTCAGCTCGGTTTGGCGTTTGCCCACCTTGTCAGCAAAACCAAGAATGAGACCAAACACAATCAACATGATCGCGGTGAGGTAGAGGTTGCGCAGATAGGTTTCAATCAGTTCTTGAAACAACAGGCCCAAAACAGCGATGGGCAAGGTGCCCACAATGACCAGCCACCCCAAACGGGCATCGGGACTCATTGGCACACCACTGACGGCATTGCGTTTGAAGGACCCACACCAGGCCAGAAAAATTCGGGCGATGTCGTGGCGGAAGTACACCAGTACCGCGAGTTCGGTTCCCAGCTGGGTAATGGCCGTGAAAGCTGCGCCGGGATCAAGGCCTGAGGGCAACATCGGGCCAATAATGCGCAAATGCGCACTCGATGAAATGGGCAAAAATTCAGTAAGCCCCTGGATCAGCCCCAAAATAACGGCCTCAAGCCAACCCACACCGTTGCCGGCAACAAACATGGTGAATTCCCGGTAAATAGATCAATAAAGGCCGTTTTCAAGCCAAATTCAATGCGAACTATAGCAAGCCTGAATGGGGGAAAACATTTTTCTGAAGGGGAAAGAGGCCTGATATTTAACAAATGATTGTGCAACCCAGCCGGGATAATGAGGAAAATCAAATAGAAAGGCTTGGGTATGGATCATCGGAAAATTTATGTGACGCAGCCAGCGCTGCCGCCGCTTGCGGAATTCATACCCTACCTGGAACAGATTTGGGACAGCAAAACGCTGACCAACAACGGGCCATACCACCAGCAGCTTGAAAAGGCGTTGTGCGAGCATTTGGGTGTGCCTTTCATTTCCCTGTTTTGCAATGGCACGATCGCTTTGATGACTGCGTTGAAAGCCCTGCGCATTCAAGGCGAAGTGATTACGACTCCCTATTCATTCGTGTGCACCAGCCATTCCCTGTTGTGGAACGATTTGCAACCCGTGTTTGTGGATGTAGACCCGGTGACACTGAACCTGGACCCCCGCCGCATTGAAGAAGCCATCACGCCGCAAACCAGTGCCATTTTGCCGGTACATTGCTATGGCCTGCCCGCCAATACCACCGAGATTCAACGCATTGCCGATGTGTATGGCCTGAAGGTGATTTACGACGCGGCCCACGCCTTTGGCGTGAAGCAAAACGGCGAGAGCA
>JAHJCM010000028.1 GCA_018812945.1 Gammaproteobacteria bacterium
CTCGCAACTGTGTTCAACGCCCAATCGGCGGCGGTGTTTCGATCGCTTCGCCTTCAAGAAAACCTGCCCGTTTGAATTCACCCGCCACGCTCGGCCATGGGCCGGCACCGAGACTCGGCCCGCCCTTTTGCCGAGTGAGGTGAGTCAGGGTGCGTATCAAAAAGGGAAATACAGGTTTTCTGGCGAGAGATCGGAACCCAAGCCGATCGGGCGATTAAGAAAGAAGCTGCGGGACAGCTGAGCCCAAGCCGATTGGGCCAAGCAAACCAGCAAGCGAGCAATCAGCCTTCCATGCTCGCCCAAAGCCCGCTCCAGATCCGCATGCCGGCTTGGTCCACTTCGTCCACTGCGCCTAAAAACCGCTCACGGGCCTGAACATTGACCCATTCTGCGGGCAAAAACGGATCGTACACCACATGCTTAATTGCGGTGCCACCCAACAAGAATGATTCACGGGCTGCGACTTCAGGTTCCAGCGTACCGGAGCGGTCAAGCCAGGTGCGCATTTTCTTTTCCAATTGTGCGTAGTTGGATTCCAGTTCACGTGGGTTCCACAAAGTAGCAATTCGGCGCTGAAGCTCGGAGTCAAAATCACGAGCCTCGAACACCGGCGCGTCTTTCTCCAAACCCAGTTTGTACAATCGATCACGCACACTTTGCAGTGTGTCTTCAATGTTGTTGGGGCGAATGAACAGGTGTTCATTCAATGGTTGAAAGCCCAGCATCAGCAAGGCACGGGCGCGTGCTCGCTGCTGTTTGGCCTCACTGCGCGAGAGCTTGTCGGCTTGTACCACAATGTAGCTGCCATCCCAAGGGCGAACCCGTGTACTTCGGGTGCGCCAGGCGGCTACATCGTCGGCCAGCGTGTGTGCGTCGTCGGTAAGCTGGTACAAGGCCCGGCCCGCAGACTCGATCAGACCTTCAGCCGAGAGCCGCACTAGCGCCACACGTGTGTTGTTCACGCTGATGTCAAAAATGCCGCAGGCGGCGATGGCCTGTTTGGCTGAAAGGGGTCGACCTTTGGAGGCAAGCAACAGGTCGAGAATGAGGCTTTTGGCGGTGGGTTTGCGCACGGCGTACTTGTTCTTCTAAGGCAAACCTGAAGTGTATGCAAGGCAGGCCCGGCACGCAAATTTGATGGCTTGTTTGTGCGATCATTGCCTCACCCAGAATAAGGAGACGAAATGATCAGGGCATGGATTTCCCGGACGGCCGAGCAAGCGCAGGCCGCGCTGGAAACTCTCGATGAGTCTGAGTTTGCCGGGCAGGATGTGGTGCTGAAGTTGCATTACAGCTGCCTGAACTACAAGGATGCATTGGCGCTTACCCATACCGCGCCGATAGCGCGCAAGTACCCCATGGTGCATGGCATTGATGCGGTGGGCGAGGTGATTGAATCCAATTCAGACCAGTGGCCGGTGGGCACAGTGTGCCAGGTGAATGATTGGGGCTTGGGTGAAACGCATTGGGGTGGTTTGGCCGAGCGTGCCAGTGTGCCGGCACAGTGGATTTCACCAATTCCGCAAGGCCGAAGCGCCAGATGGGCGGCTGCACTGGGTACGGCAGGCTACACTGCCGCCTTGTGTGTGATGGCCTTGCAAGATCACCCTGTGAAACCGGAAGATGGCCCGGTGCTGGTGACCGGGGTCAGCGGCGGCGTGGGCACTGTGGCCTGTTTGCTGTTGCAGCATTTGGGTTACGAGGTGGTGGGTTTGACTGGTTCAATTGATGCCATGGGTGAGCCTGTGTCCGAATCTGCAGGCAAACACTTTGAACGATTGCAGTTGGGTTCAACCCACCTGATTCATCGTGAGTCCATGTCGCGCCCGGGCAAGCCTTTGCAAAAAGAACAATTTGCGGCGGTGGTCGACAGTGTGGGCAGCCATACCTTGGTGAATGCTTGTGCCCAAACAAAGTACGGTGGCGTGGTGGCAGCCTGTGGCCTGGCGCAGGGCATGGATTTTCAGGGTAGCGTGGCACCTTTTATTTTGAGGGGTATTACCTTGCGCGGCATTAACTGTGTGTACCGCACGCATGCTGAGCGGGATCGCGCCTGGGGCATGTTGGCGCAAGCTTTGAATGAATACGATCTGGATTTCATGATCAAGGAAGTGCGGCTTGCCCAAGCCCTCGACAGCGCGCGCCTGGTGTTGGCCAATCAACTGCAGGGGCGTGTGGTGGTGAACTGTGCCTGAAAATCGGGCTTTGCCTTACCTGGCCCTGGTGCTGAATGCATTGGTGTGGGGTGTGTCGTGGTGGCCGCTGCGCGAATTGCAGGGTGAGGGTTTGCATCCGTTGTGGTCCTCTGCATTCACCTACTTGCTGGGTGCATTGGCCATGTTGTGCTTCATGCCCAAGGTGTGGGGCGAGTTTGTACGTCACAAAGCGTTGTGGCTGCTGGCCCTGGCGGCTGGCACCACCATGGTGGGCTTTAATTGGGGCGTGTCGATTGGCGAAGTGATCCGGGTGGTGTTGTTGTTCTACCTGATGCCAATTTGGGCGGTGTTGATTGCGCGTGTTGCCCTGAATGAACGAATTACCTTGAAGGCTTTGCTGCGTGTGGGTTTGGCTTTCGCTGGTGCGGTTTTGGTATTAAGCCCCAACGGAAGTATTGGTTTTCCTGTGCCTTCAAACTTGGCGGAATGGCTGGGTTTGATGGGTGGTGCGGCATTTGCGCTGAATAACATCATGTTGCGGCATCAAGCCGAACGCACCGCGCAGGCGCGTTTGTTCGCCATGTTTGTAGGCGGCATTGTTGCGCCAAGCGCGGTGGCTGCTTTATTGGCCCTGTTGTTGGGCGAGGGCAATGCCTTTGTGCAGTGGCCTGTGTTGCCAGGGCTTTACGGTGGTTTGGTGCTGTTGGCTTTTGCGGTTACCTTGCTGGTGGCCAACTATGGTTTGCAGTATGGAGCGTCGCGTTTGCCGGCCAATGTAACCTCGGTGGTGATGCTGTCAGAGGTGGTGTTTGCTACATTGTCCGCTATATTGCTGACCAACGAAGTGCTGACGCTGCAGGTGGGAATTGGCGGGTCCATGATTTTGCTGGCGGCCGCTTTAAGCGCGCTTGAAAACCAAGACGCGCATTGATCGGGAGGAGAAACATGAATCATTTGTTCAAGGTGGCCTTGGCCACGGCAGCGTCTACATTGCGTGGCTGGCAGGGCATGGTGGTGACTGAGCCTGCAGCGGTTCAGCCTGAAAAACCGTTGAAACTATACGAGTTCGAAAGCTGCCCCTACTGCCGCTTGGTGCGTGAAACCCTCACGGAGCTGGCGCTGGACGCTGACATTTACCCCTGCCCCAAGGGCGGAACGCGGTTTCGTGCGGACGTGCTGGAGTTGGGTGGCAAGGCCCAGTTTCCTTTTTTGGTGGACGACAACACTGGCGTGAAGTTGTATGAGTCAGCCGACATAATCGAGTACCTGTACACCACCTATGCCAAGCGGGCAGTGCCGTTGCGCGTGAAGGCTGCGTTGCCGCAGGCGGTGTCCAGCCTGGCCAATTCAGCTTTGGGGCTGGGTGCTGGGACCCATGTACGTGCTTCGAAAAAGCCTGAGCAAATGTTGACACTGTACAGTTTCGAAGCATCGCCATTTTGCAGGCCAGTGCGTGAGGTGTTGTGTGAGCTGGAGATTCCTTACCACTTGGTGAATTTGGGCAAGGAGCAGTTTGCGGACATGGGGGTGAATGGCGTGCATGCCGCTGTTGGCGAATACAACCCGGTGAAGGGTGGAAAACGCGAGCAGTTCATGGCCAAAACCAACAAGATGATGGTGCCGTACCTGGAAGATCCGAACACGGGCAAGACCATGTTCGAATCCAAAGCGATTGTGGAGTACCTGCTGGACACTTATGGCGGGTGAGGTTTATTTCGGGATGAAGAACATCACGGTCTCTGTCCAGCCTTCGGTGTAGTGACGTAAATACACGTTGTAGTCATTGCGGACACCGAGAATAATTTCAGGCACTTGCCAAAAATGGGCGGGGTCGTGGTACACCGCCACGGCCAGCTTGGGGTGATCTTCCTGAATGTGCCACTTCATGCCTTCGAGTGCTTTGGGTTCTGCACCTTCCAGGTCGAGTTTGATGAAGCTCACCGATTCTGTCACTCGGTTGTCAAGCGCATCCACTTCAATCTTCACGCCGCCTGTTTCTGAAATTTTGCAAGCCGAACCGGCACCTGCGTCAAACGATAAGGTTTGCTTTTCATCAAACAAGCCCACCGGATGGTAGTGAATGTCGCGGTGCTGGGATAACTTTATTTTGGCATTTGCCAGCGTGGTCTCAGTTGGTTCGAAAAAGTGCACACCACCATACTGCGGGCATCGCTTGATGAATTCTTCAGTGGTGTAGCCGTCAAAGCCACCACCATCTACAAAAACCTCGCCCGGTGAAAATTTTACAAAGGGCTCGAAATATTGCTGGTCGGCTGTGTAGTCGAAAAACCGCATGGCACGCAGGTTGGCGTTCAGGCGAAACTCCATAACCCGGTTAAACACTTCCCGCGATTCTTGATCGGCGAACAGGTCGCGCACCCATTCAAATTTCTCGGGGTGGGCTGCATATTCCTTTTGGGTATCTGCCAGGGCTTGTACTTGCGGTAGCTGAAAATGACTGGCGTCGGCCACTGCGAAGTAATCCATCGACACCACACCATTGAGGCGCAGCAGTTTATTCATGGCGGTTTTGGGGCGCGCCTGTGTCACGGTTGAAATCACCATGCTGCCAGCAGGCACCTGGTTTAATTTCAAAACCGGTTTGCCTAGGTATTCGGTGGCGGTGGTGAATTCGTCAATAAAACCGTCGAGGTTTGCTCGGCTGGCCACTGCATCAGCAAACTCGTTAATGCCCAGTACGTAGCGTTTCTGGGTGGTGTTGCCAAAAAATTCCGCATGAAAGGCGGCGGCGTGGGCTTTTTGACTGAGTTGTTTCATGGCGAGGCACGTAAAAGGTGGCGATGAAACCAGTCTAAAGACATCGTTGACGGCGGTAGCTTCGGAAAAGCGAGGGAAAACAGGTGCTTATGGGGTGTTTAGCTCAAGCTGGGTCGTCATGCCGGGTGGGGGCTAGACTGGTATTTCCACATTGGATTACCCTGATGGCCTTATTGACAATTTTTTGGCTCGCAGGATCTGCTTATGCATTTAAATGATGTGGAATATGCCGGGTTTTGGATTCGGCTTGGCGCAACCGTGGTGGATATGATCCTAATCACTGTGATCACGGCTCCGGTGCTGTATTTGATGTACGGCTCAGTCTATGGCGATGCGAATAATCCGGAAATTTACAGGGGAATGGGAGAGGTGGTCGTATCTTGGATCGCCCCTGCGATCGCCACCATACTTTTTTGGATATACCGCCAGGCCACACCCGGCAAAATATTGTTTGCACTCAAAGTAATCGATGCTGAAACGGGCGCTACCTTGAAGCTGGGGCAGGCGATTGGTCGATATTTTGCTTACTATATTTCGTTCCTTCCACTTGGTTTGGGGGTCATTTGGATCGTGTTTGATTCGAAAAAGCGGTCTTGGCACGACAAGCTCGCCAATACTGTGGTGATCAGAGACGATCGTTTGTAACCTGCCACCTCGCCAATCCAATTACCTTCTGTCCCAAGTCCCCATCAACCAGTCCATGATGGGGTAGGTGATGTTGAAGTTTTTGTGCGCCATGATCCGCTGGTCGTGGTGCGTGGTGTGTAACCGTGCAAACCGGGTGAAGCCAGGAATGTGATGCACCCAATGGTCTTCTTTCAGGTGGTAGGAAAGGTGCAGTAATTCATAGTTCAGGTAATACGCCATGCCGGTGGCTACCAGCAACAGGGCCACGTTGGGGCTGAACAGCCAGGCCAATAAAAAGCCCATGGGCACAAAAAATGCCGCCACAAAAAACCCGACAATGGCGATTGGAAACAGCACGGCTTTGAAGTCCTGGTGGCTGTCAATTTCCATGTGGGTGTCGGTGAAAAACTTGTGGTGTTGCAGCGAGTGCCGTTTGTACACAAAGCCAAGGCCCTTGACCGGGCGGTGCATGGCGTATTTGTGGCCTGCCCATTCCGCAAAATTGGCATACAAAAAGGTGGCGGGTATGGTCAAGCATTCCAGTGCGCTGGGGGACTCTAGCCAGTAAATACATAGCGCGATTACGCCCAAGCCCAAGGTCATGGTCATGGCCAAATGCAGATAGCCTTGGTAACCCGTTGAAATGAATTCAGCCCGGTAGTTGGCCCGAACCGAGCGGACTGCTTCGTCCTGAGACTCCTTGGGCACAAGCTGTTTGACTTTGGCATGCATGGTATTACTGTCTCCCACATTATGAATTTTATTTTGTAATGTTAGATTGCCCCCGATTGCCTGCAATTTCAAGTGCTTTTGCAAGCACTTGGCTGCGCGCTGGTACACTTTGTAAAAACCCTATTCCAAAAGCAGCCAAGGAGACCCACCATGAACGCACCGCTTTCAAGTACCCCACCCGCCCACATTGGCCAACAGGAATGGCAGGCCCGCGTTGATTTGGCTGCAGCTTACCGTTTGGTGGCCATGCACAAATGGGACGATTTGGTGTTCACGCATATTTCGGCACGGGTGCCCGGCGAAGACGGCCACTTCTTGATCAACCCCTATGGTTTCATGTTCGAAGAAATCACTGCCAGCAGCTTGGTGAAGGTGAACATGAACTGCGAGAAAGTGGACAACAGCCCCTACGATGTAAACCCGGCCGGTTTCACCATTCACAGCGCTGTGCATGCCATTCGGCATGATGCGCACTGCGTGATGCACACCCACACCGTGGCGGGCGTTGCGGTGTCTATTCAAGAACAAGGCTTGCTGCCGATTTCACAGCAGTCCCTGTTTCCCTTGGCTGGGCTGGCGTATCACGACTATGAAGGTTTGGCCTTGCGCGAAGATGAAAAGGCCCGTTTGCAGGCCGACCTGGGCGAAGCCAACAACCTGATTTTGCGCAACCATGGTTTGTTGACCTGTGGTGCCACGGTGGCAGATGCGTTTTTGAACATGTTTATTTTGCAGCGCGCCTGCGAGGTTCAAATTGCGGCGCAATCGGGTGGCGCGCAATTGATTCCGATTGCCCAGCCGATTGTGGACGGTATCAAGGCAGCGGCTGCACAGGTAACCCGTGGTTTGGGTGGCAATATTGCCTGGCCTGCGCTATTGCGCAAACTGGATCGCGAGCAGCCGGATTACAAAAACTGATTGGCAGGCTTTATTGCTTGTTTCCACCTGTTACGGTGGAAACATACTTTGCCAGAATTTTCATTTGATCCACGGTCAAATGATCAACAAAAGGGGGCATGCCCCCTTTGCCGTTTTTCAGCACATTCAACACGCGTTCTTCACTGGGTTTGAGTACATCGAGCACTGGGCCAATTTTGCCCTTGGTGCCAGCATCGGCCAGTGTGTGGCAAATGGCGCAGGCCGGGTCGGCATCGGTTTGAAACAGTTTGCGACCCTGTTCAAGAATGGTGGCGTCGTCCATGGCGAAAGCATTGAATGTGCTCAGGCTTAACACCAACATGCAGCTGAATTTCACCATGGCTGAACTCCCTGTGTTTGATCACGCCCTTAATTTGCGGGCCTTGAACAAGCCCCAACTGCTATCCAGAATATAGAAAAACAGGGCTTTTAGGGCGCTCTCGTTCGGAACAGGGTTTTTGCCTTTGCCCATGCGGTGAATTTGGCGGGTATACCACTGAATTTCCAGCAAACCAGTGCGGTCCACGGCTTTGACACCGGTAATCAAGGGCTTCACCGGGTGCAGGGCTTCCTTGTTGTCCAGCAGGCGTTTGGGCAAGTCGGGTTCAATGGCGATGGAGCGGGCAAGGCCGATCAAATCCACAGCACCACTGTTCAGCGCTTTTTTCATGCCACCAACGGTGCGAAAACCCCCAGTGAGCATCAGTGGTACTTTGCACACGGCACGTACTTTCTCTGTGAAGTCGATGAAGTAGGCTTCGCGCTTTACGGTGCTTTCCTTCTTGGGTTTTGCACTTGCGCCCGTCATGGCGGGGGCTTCATAGGTGCCGCCCGACACTTCAATCATGTCGATGCCGCGCGCGGTCAGTTCCTGAATTACTGCCAGTGATTCTTCCTCTGAAAAACCGCCTTTTTGGAAGTCGGCTGAATTCAACTTGATACCCACCGGGAAGTTGGGCCCCACTTGTTTGCGCACTTCGTCGTAAATGGCCAGTACAAAGCGACGGCGGTTTTCCGCGCTGCCACCCCACTGGTCGGTGCGCTGGTTACTTAGCGGGCTTAAAAACTGGCTGATCAAGTAGCCATGCGCACCATGAATTTGCACGCCGTCAAACCCTGCGTCTTTGCACACCTTGGCGGTGCGGCCCCAGCGGGCAATCAAATCAAGGATTTCAGTCTCGGTCAGTTCGCGTGGCGTGGCAAACATCATTTGCAGGCTTTTGTGGAAAGGCACCGCC
>JAHJCM010000220.1 GCA_018812945.1 Gammaproteobacteria bacterium
CGCGGGTGTTATTTGTCCCCGGGTGTTTTGTCGCATCTATTGGAGTTTCCCTTGTCGAAATTAGTCGCAAGCGCCCACCCGCGCGCCTTGCTCGCGCTCGCAGACGGCACAGTATTCGAGGGCATTTCTTTTGGCGCCCCTACCACGCAAGTGGGTGAAGTGGTGTTCAATACATCGCTCACGGGTTATCAAGAAATCGCCACCGACCCATCCTACTGCCGCCAAATTGTCACCCTCACTTATCCTCACATCGGCAACGTCGGTACCAACCCTCAGGACGAAGAATCCGCCGGGTTGCATCTGTCTGGCCTGGTCATTAAAGACCTGCCTGAACTGGTGTCCAACTTCCGTTCAACAATGCCTTTGGCGGATTACCTGAAAAAGCACGGCGTGCCAGGCATTGCCGGTATCGACACCCGAAAGTTGACGCGTATTCTTCGTGAAAAGGGCGCCCAGAATGGCTGCCTGCTGACTGAAGGCGGTGGCGAAACCTTTAGCGCCGAGCGCGCCATCGAACTGGCCAAAGGCTTTCCAGGCTTGGCTGGCATGGACTTGGCCAAGGTGGTCTCCTGCAAGGAAGCACATGAGTGGGTTGAAGGCGAATGGGCTTTGGGTGTTGCGTCCGAAGAACCACATTTTCAGACTGGCGAGCGCCCTCACCACGTGGTGGCATTCGACTATGGTGCCAAGCGCAACATTTTGCGCATGCTGGCTCAGCGTGGTTGCCGAGTCACAGTGGTGCCCGCACAAACTCCGGTTGAGAAAGTGTTGGCCTTGAACCCCGATGGCGTGTTCTTGAGCAACGGCCCAGGCGATCCCGAGCCCTGCGACTATGCAATTTCTGCCATCAAGCATATTTTGGACAACACCAAACTGCCCGTCTTTGGCATTTGCTTGGGTCACCAGCTGATGGCCTTGGCCAGTGGTGCCAAAACCATGAAGATGAAGTTCGGTCACCACGGGGCTAACCACCCTGTGCAAGACTTGAAAACCAAGCGTGTGGCCATTACCAGCCAAAACCATGGCTTTGCGGTGGACGCCGATTCATTGCCCGCCAATTTGCGTGTAACCCACGTGTCGTTGTTCGATGGGTCCATTCAGGGTCTAGAGCGCACCGACCGTGCAGCCTTCTGCTTCCAGGGACACCCTGAAGCCAGTCCAGGTCCGCACGATTTGGCAGAACTGTTCGACCGTTTTATTTCAGACATCAAGGCAGCCAAAGCCTAATCTGCTTTTGTGCAAACCTGTCTGAACCGTATTGAAATTTTTAAAATTAAAGGGAAGTTATGCCAAAGCGTAACGATCTAAAAACAATCCTGATCATCGGCGCCGGCCCCATTGTGATTGGTCAGGCCTGCGAATTTGACTACTCAGGTGCCCAAGCCTGTAAAGCACTTCGCGAGGAAGGCTACAAAGTGGTGCTGGTCAACAGCAACCCTGCCACCATCATGACCGACCCGGAAATGGCGGATGTGACCTACATCGAACCCATCACCTGGCAGGTTGTTGAACGAATCATCGAGAAAGAGCGTCCTGATGCCGTGCTGCCCACCATGGGTGGTCAAACTGCGCTGAACTGCGCGCTTGATTTGGCCAAGCATGGCGTGCTGGCCAAGTACAATGTCGAATTGATTGGCGCGAAAGAAGAAGCGATTGAGAAAGCTGAAGACCGCTTGAAGTTCAAGAACGCCATGACCAGCATCGGGTTGGATTCTGCGAAGAGCGGTGTAGCGCACTCCATGGAAGAAGCACTGGAAGTGCAAGCGAAAATTGCCAAAGAAGTAGGCAGCAACGGTTTTCCCGTCATCATTCGCCCCAGCTTCACCTTGGGTGGTACCGGTGGCGGTATCGCCTACAACGCGGAAGAGTTCGAGACCATTTGTCGCCGTGGTCTGGAAGCATCGCCCACCAATGAACTACTGATCGAAGAAAGCCTGATTGGCTGGAAAGAATACGAAATGGAAGTGGTGCGCGACAGCGCAGACAACTGCATCATCGTGTGTTCAATTGAAAACCTCGACCCCATGGGCGTGCACACTGGCGACAGCATCACCGTTGCGCCTGCACAAACCCTGACTGATCGCGAATACCAGTTGATGCGCAATGCATCTATCGCTATTTTGCGTGAAATTGGAGTCGACACCGGTGGTTCCAACGTGCAATTCTCGATCAACCCGGCCAATGGCCGAATGATTGTGATCGAGATGAACCCGCGCGTGTCCCGTTCCTCCGCGCTGGCCTCCAAAGCAACCGGTTTCCCGATTGCCAAAGTGGCGGCCAAGTTGTCTGTGGGCTATACACTCGATGAGTTGAAGAACGACATCACAGGCGGCTTGACACCTGCATCTTTCGAACCTTCTATCGATTACGTGGTTACTAAAATTCCACGTTTTGCATTCGAAAAATTCCCCACAGCCGACGACCGCCTGACCACACAGATGAAGAGTGTGGGCGAAGTGATGGCCATGGGCCGCACCTTCCAGGAAAGTTTCCAGAAAGCTTTGCGTGGTCTGGAAGTGGGCGTGGATGGTTTGAACCAGAAAACAACCGATCGCGAAGTGATCGAGCGCGAGCTGGGTGAGCCCGGCCCTGAGCGTATTTTCTACGTTGGTGACGCCTTTGCCCAAGGCTTTAGCCTGGAAGAAGTACATCAACTGACCAAGATTGACCGTTGGTTCCTGATTCAGATTCAAGACATCGTTGACACTGAACTGGAACTGGAAACAAAAACGCTTGCTGATCTTTCCGAGCCGGTGTTGCGTCTGCTCAAGCGCAAGGGTTTCTCTGATCGACGCTTGGCTTATCTGCTGGATGTATCTGAAGCTGAAATTCGCAAGCTTCGCCACCACCACAATGTACGCCCCGTATACAAGCGTGTGGACACTTGCGCGGCCGAATTCAAAACCGGTACCGCTTACATGTATTCCACCTATGAAGAGGAATGCGAAGCGGCACCCACTGACAAGAAAAAAATCATGGTGTTGGGCGGTGGCCCCAACCGAATTGGTCAGGGTATTGAGTTTGATTACTGCTGCGTGCATGCCGCCATGGCACTGCGTGAAGATGGCTATGAAACCATCATGGTCAACTGTAACCCTGAAACCGTGTCTACCGATTACGACACCTCCGATCGCCTGTACTTTGAGCCATTGACGCTTGAAGACGTGCTTGAAATTGTTGCCATTGAAAAGCCGGTCGGTGTGATTGTTCAGTACGGCGGTCAAACCCCACTGAAACTGGCGAAATCTCTGGAAGCCAACGGTGTGCCTATCATCGGCACCAGCCCTGAAAGCATTGACATCGCTGAAGACCGCGAGCGTTTCCAAAAGCTGCTGACCAAGCTGAACCTGCGTCAGCCGCCGAACCGCACTGCGCGCACTGAAGCCGAAGCGATAGCCCATGCCCAGGAAATTGGTTATCCATTGGTGGTGCGCCCAAGCTACGTGCTGGGTGGCCGCGCCATGGAAATTGTGCATGAGCAGAAAGACCTCGAGCGCTACATGCGCGAGGCCGTAAAAGTGAGCAACGACAGCCCTGTGCTGCTCGACCGCTTCCTGAACGATGCGATTGAGGTGGACGTAGACGCCTTGTGCGATGGACAAACCGTGATGATCGGCGGCGTGATGGAGCACATTGAGCAAGCGGGCGTGCACAGTGGCGACTCTGCTTGCTGCTTGCCCCCGTACAGCCTGTCGGCCGACATGGTCAATGAATTGAAGCGTCAATCCGAACTCATGGCCAAGGCCCTGAACGTAATTGGCTTGATGAACGTGCAGTTCGCGATTCAAAACGACACCGTGTACGTACTGGAAGTGAACCCACGTGCCTCACGCACGGTGCCTTATGTATCAAAAGCGACTGGCAAACAGTTGGCCAAGATTGCCGCACGATGCATGGCCGGCCAAACCTTCGCAGCCCAGGGCGTGACTGAAATCCCTGTGCCGAAATACTTCTCGGTGAAAGAAGCTGTGTTCCCGTTCGTGAAGTTCCCGGGAGTTGACACCATTCTTGGCCCTGAAATGAAGTCAACGGGTGAAGTCATGGGCGTTGGCCGCACTTTCGGCGAGGCGTTTGTGAAGTCGCAGCTGGCTGCTTCGGTCAAGTTGCCTGAAGGTGGCACCGCTTTCATCAGCGTGAAAACCGAAGACAAGAAGCACACTGTGAAACTGGCCAAGGGCCTGGTTGATCTGGGCTTCAAGATTATTGCAACTCGAGGCACGGCAGCGGCCATTGCTGAAGGTGGCATTGAATGTACCGTGGTGAACAAGGTGCTTGAAGGCCGCCCGAACATTGTCGACATGCTGAAAAACGGAGAAGTGCAGCTGGTGGTGAACACGGTTGAAGAGCGCCGAAGCGCGATTAACGACAGCCGTTACATTAGAACCACTTCACTGAGTTCTCGTGTTACGATCTTTACAACCATGGCAGGTGCACTGGCTTCAGTGGAGGGCATGAAACACCTCGGCGCAATGGACGTTTACAGCGTTCAAAGCCTGCATGCGGAACTCTCCGCTTAATCTGCCTGTCTGAACCTTTAAGCCGTCTCATAGCAATGTTTGCTATCAGGCGGCTTTCCATTTGCAGGAACAACTGAATTTATGGCCACTATTCCATTGACCGTCAAGGGTGCTGAAAAGCTGAAACAAGAATTGCATCGCCTGAAAACCATTGATCGCCCAGCGGTGATCAATGCCATTTCCGAGGCGCGCGCGCAGGGCGATTTGTCGGAGAATGCCGAATACGATGCAGCCAAGGAAAAGCAGGGTTTTATCGAAGGGCGTATTAAGGAAATTGAAGGCAAGATGAGCAATGCACAGATCATCGACCCCACGAACGTAGATGCGGAAGGCCGCGTGGTGTTTGGCGCGACTGTGAAGCTGGAGGACATTGAAGCCGGCGCCACAGTTGAATACCAAATTGTGGGCGACGATGAGGCCGACATCAAAGCTGGCCTGATTTCCATTTCCAGCCCGATTGCCCGTGCCTTGATTGGCAAGTACGAAGGTGATGTGGCCCATGTTCAGGCACCAGGCGGTTTGCGCGAATATGAAGTGCTGGAAGTAAAATACATTTGATGGTTTTTGTTAAAGGGGTGCA
>JAHJCM010000221.1 GCA_018812945.1 Gammaproteobacteria bacterium
GACGGTGAAAATCCAACGATTTTCAATGAGATTACCCCCTCAGTTCGCGAATTCGCTGATGTTACACCACTATTTCCAGCGACACGGAGTTAACATTGATCGAAAATCCAATCCTCGAAAACAAACCTGCCGACACTCAGCTTATGACGCAAAAACGCCTTGTAATACTCCGAACCATGTGGCTTGACGGCCCGAATATCTGGACCTATCGAAGTTGCATTGAAGCGTTGGTGGATATCCAAGAACTGGAGCAATTTCCTTCCAACCTGTTGCCAGGATTTTACGAGCGATTAACGGCTTTGCTACCCGGTTTGGTTGACCACCGTTGTGGCATCGGTGAGCCAGGTGGATTCCTCCTGAGGGTGCGCGAAGGCACTTACGCAGCCCATATGCTCGAACATATTGTGATTGAATTACATACACTGGCTGGGTTGGAAGTGGGTTTTGGCAAAGCCCGAATGACCAGCAAAGAAGGCATTTACAAAATGGTGTTTCGCACCCCAGACCCGGTGGTGGGCCTGGCCTGCCTGGAAGCGGGTGTGCGGCTGCTGCACGCCGCCATCGAAGGGACAGAGTACGATTTACAAGCCGAGCTGAAAGTGATCAAGCACCATTGCGACATGCATGGCTTGGGCCCCAGCACCCAACATATTCTGGATGCGGCTTACGAGCGTCGAATTCCGATTGTTCGCTTGAACGACGGCAACCTGGTTCAACTGGGACACGGCAACAAGCAGCAGCGAATCTGGACTGCAGAAACATCCAGAACCTCGGCCATTGCCGAAGGCATTGCCGCCGACAAAGACTTGTGTAAAGACCTGCTGTCTCAATGCGGGGTGCCCGTGCCTGAAGGCGAATTTGCAAAAACCGCCGAACGTGCGTGGGAAATTGCACAAAACATCGGATTTCCTGTGGTGGTAAAACCAGTTGACGGCAATCAGGGACGAGGCGTGTCGTTAGAACTCAGCAAGCAAGCGGACATTGAAAAAGCATGGGCCCTTGCTTACGAAGAAAGCTACAGCGGCGTGATTGTCGAGAAATTCATTCGCGGTGCGGAACACCGCATTCTGGTGGTGAATTACCAAGTTGCGGCTGTGTCTCGCGGTGAGTTGGTGTTTGTCACAGGCGATGGCCAATCCGAGCTTCAAACCCTGATTGATCAACAAATCAACACAGACCCCCGCCGTGGTGATTCCGAAATCTCTCCTCTGAAAACGATTCGTATTTCAAGCAATCCCGTGGTGTCTCTGGAAGTGCAACGTCAGGGCTACCACGCAGCTTCAATTATTCCGGCAGGCACTCAAGTCATCATTGAACGCAACAGCAATGCCTCCGAGGACGTCACCGATCTGATTCACCCCGAAATTGCACGCCTGTGCTGTATGGCTGCCCGTGTGGTGGGCCTGGATGTGGCAGGCATCGACCTGGTGTGCGAGCACATTGACAAGTCGCCCAGGGGGCAATCGCTGGCTGTGGTTGAAGTCAATGCAGGCCCGGGCCTGCTCATGCACATCAAGCCTGCAAAGGGCCAGGCGCGCAACGTGGGCAAGCCCATTATTGAATCTCTGTTTCCAGGCGACTCCAACGGCCGAATTCCAACCATTTCCTATTCGGGCGGCCCCGAAATTGACGGCTTTGGCCTCGAGCTCACTGAAATTCTCGAAGACCAAGGGCACAAAGTGGGCGTGGCCTGCGATCAAGGCCTTTTCATGAATGGTCGCACAATCAACAAAGCACCGTCAGCGAACTGGCAATCGGGCCGAAATTGCCTGATCAACAAAAACCTGGACACTTTGGTGATGCAAGTGAAAGCCAACACGATTCTTTCAGAAGGTCTGCCTTATGATCGTGCCAGTTTGGCTGTCATCACCAGTCTCGGCGCCATGGATGGCCTGGATGAATGGGACATTCTGACCAAAGAACAGCACTTTAATGTAATGCGCACTGTAGTTGACTTGGTGCTGAGCAGCGGCCACGCGGTGGTAAACGCAGACGAAGTCAGCTTGCTGCCCTTGAAAGACCTGTGCGATGGAAAGGTGATCTGGATCAGCAGCACCGCAGACAACCCCATTGTTACTGAACATGTGAAAAACGGAGGTATGGCTGTGTTGTACCAAGGTGAAAGCATTCACTTCGTGGGCAACCGTGCCGAGGCGGAAGCACGCAGCCCCATTCCCATGAAGCAGCCACCAACAAACCTGACCAAGGCGCTGGCGCTTGCAGCAGCGGGTTGGGCTATGGAGGTACCGCACCACCTGCTGCGCGCCGATCTTCGGCAGCGCTACTAATCCAAAAGCTGATGCACACGACAGGCTGATAAATTATGAAAATTGAACGTATTCGCGCCTTGCGCGGCCCCAATTTGTGGAGCAAAAACACCAGCATGGAAGCCTTGGTGTTTTGCGAAGAAAATGAACGCCTTTACGACCGCTTTGCCAATATTGAAATGCGGGTTCGCAGTGCTCTGCCCGGCATTGGTTCGCTACGGGCCACCGGGTTTGAGCAAAGCAACATCGCTCTAGCGCATATTTTAAGCCGTGCCGCCCTGCGATTTCAGGTTGAAGCGGGGTCACAAGTTACCTTCGCCCATGTGGCCGACAACATCACCACCGGCTACTTCCGTGTGGTGGTGCAGTACGAAGAAGAAGATTTGGCCCGTGCCGCTTTTGAGGAAGCACACCAACTAATTCTGGCCGCCTTGGCAGGCGACGATTTCAATGCCAATTCGGCGATTGAACGCCTGAAAGAAATTTATGAGGATTGCAAACTTGGACCCAGCACTGGCTCTATCGTGAACGCAGCCCAGCGCCGCGGCATTCCCATTCGCCGCCTTACCCAGGGCAGCCTTGTGCAGCTGGGCTGGGGTTCGAAAGCGCGCCGAATTCAGGCAGCAGAAACCGACACAACCTGCGCCATTTCTGAAGAAATAGCCCAAGACAAGGACCTGACCAAAGCCATCTTGTCAGCAGCTGGCATCCCTACCCCGAAAGGCAAACTGGTGAAAACCTTTGAAGAGGCCATTGAGGCCTTTCGCGAACTCACCAAGACCACAGGCAAAGGGGTTGTGATCAAACCCAGCGACGGCAATCAGGGCAAAGGGGTCACTGTCAATATCGTGGATGAAGATCACCTTCGGGTTGCCTTTGACGCTGCAAAAAAATACGGCAGTGGCGTGCCCATTGTAGAAGAGTTCATTCCCGGCCACGATTATCGCTTCCTGGTGGTAGGCGATAAACTGGTGGCGGCCGCTCGCCGTGAACCGCCTTCCGTAGTGGGTGATGGCGTGCACACCATTGCCCAGTTGATCGAAATTGAAAACCGCAACCCTTTGCGTGGCGAAGGCCATGGTAGTGCACTGAGCAAGCTTCGCCTGGATGAAATTGCCATTGCACGTATCAAGAAACAGGGCTTTACAGCTGAATCGGTGCCTGAACAAGGTGTACGAGTTGTGCTTCGCAACAATGCGAACTTAAGCACTGGCGGCAGCGCCACCGATGTCACAGACAACGTTCACCCCGCCATGGCAGAAATGGTCATTCAGGCAGCACAGCAAATTGGTATTGAAGTGTGCGGCGTGGATGTGGTGTGCGAGCGGGTGGATGAGTCGCTTGAGGCGCAAGGTGGCGGAATTGTTGAATTGAATGCGGCTCCTGGACTGCGCATGCACCTGGAGCCATCGATTGGCAAGGGGCGCGATGTGGGCGCAGCCGTAATCGACCTGATGTTCAAAAAAGATGAGAATGGTCGCATTCCAGTGGTAGCGGTCACCGGCACCAACGGAAAGACTACCACGGTTCGCCTGATTGAACAGATTCTGCGCTACCACAACTTGCGGGTGGGCTTTACCGGTACCGAAGGTGTGGTCGTCAACGGCCACCTGATCGACACAGGCGATTGCAGCGGACCGAAAAGTGCACACAAAGTGCTGGTACATCCCGAAGCTGACGCTGCAGTGCTTGAATGCGCACGTGGCGGCATGCTGCGTGAGGGTTTGGGCTTTGACATTTGCGATGTAGGCATTGTGACCAACATTGGCGAGGGCGACCACCTGGGCCTGAATTTCATCGACAGCGTTGAAGACCTGGCGCTGCTGAAAAGCGTGCTGGTTCAAAACGTAGCCCCCAATGGTTTGGCCGTACTGAATGCTGATGACCGACACGCAGCAAACATGGCCAAGCTGACCCCTGGACGCGTGCTGTTTTTCACCAGCAACCCAGACAACCCGATTGTGGCCGCACACAAAGCCAAAGGTCGCCCAGTGATTATTCACGATGGTCGCGTCATCAACATCAGCTACGACGACATCGAAAAAACCATTGATCTGATGGATGTACCGCTGACCAACAATGGCTTGTTTACCTTTCAAGTGCAAAACGTGATGTGTGCAGTGGCCGCCGCGCTGGGCCTGAACGTGCCATTCAACACCATTCGTGCCGCGCTGGGGAGCTTTCAGTCTACTCCCGACACGGTGCCCGGTCGATTTAACTTTTTCAAGCACAAAGGGGGCTCTGTCATTGCCGACTACGGCCACAACCCCGACGCAGTGTCGACACTGGTCAACACGCTTAAAAACATCCCGGCGGTTAGACGTACAGTGGTGATCAGCGCTGCGGGCGACCGTCGTGATCAAGACATCATCGAACAAGGTCGCTTGGTGGGTGGCTTTTTTGATCATATCGTGTTGTATGAAGACGCATGCCAGCGCGGTCGCCCCGATGGTGAAACATTAGCTTTGCTGCAACAAGGCATTGCCAACGCAGACAGCGACAAAAAGCCAACCGTGGTCGAAGTACGTGGTGAATTCAAGGCCATTCAAATGGCCCTCGATGAAACAGGCCCGGATCATTTGGTACTGGTTTTGATCGACCAGGTCAATGAGGCACTGCAATACCTGCAGGAGAACACCACTGGCGAGCCTGCTCGGGTATCTGTTTAAAGGCCAAGTCGCTTGAGCATGCGGTGAAAGTTGCCAGAATCGAGCCCCAGCTGTCTTGCAGCGGCGGCTCGATTACCGCCGGTCTGCTTCAGCACCTGCTGCAACAGGTTTCTTGAAAAAGAGTCGACTGCGTCGCGGTAGGCTATGCCTTGTGTGTGTAACGTGGCATTTGCGGCGTCTTGAACTGACCCGAGGTCGCGAACAGTCACAGAATGGATATGCTCAACCTCGTTAACCAGGTCCAAGTGCTCAAGTTCTACAGTCACCATGGGGCTTGGTTCATCCCGGCGCGCTTTCAATGCGGCTCGCCCCAAAGTGTGTTCCAATTCCCGCACATTGCCCGGCCAGCTGTAGCGCTTCAGGGCAGCCTCGCACCCCCGCCCCAAGCGAAGGTTTCGCAAGCCCAAACGGCTGCGGTTCTGCTCCAAGAAATAACCCGCCAGCAACACCACATCGTCGCCTCGATCTCGCAAAGGCGGAATGTGCAATGGATAGGCACACAAGCGATGGTACAAGTCGGCCCTAAAGCGCCCTGCTTTCACTTCAGCCGACAAATCGCGATTGCTGGCTGCCACAATACGCACATCCACCCGGTGCTCCTTGTCACTGCCCACGCGTTGTACCTGTCCGCTTTGTAAAACTCGCAACAGCTTGGCCTGTGCCGATGCGCTCAGTTCTCCCACTTCATCCAGAAACAAAGTGCCACCGTTAGCCAATTCGAATTTGCCTTGGCGATCGCGCTCGGCACCAGAAAATGCGCCTTTAACGTGCCCAAACAATTCGCTTTCAATCAATTGATCTGGCAGTGCTGCGCAATTAATCACCACCAAAGGTAAATTGGCCCGGGTCGACATGGCGTGCAAAGCCTGCGCCACCAATTCTTTGCCCACACCGGTTTCTCCGTGAATCAGAACCGCCAGTTGACTGTTGGCCACCGTCAAAATTTCATGTTTCAGTTCACGAATGGGCATGCTGTCCCCGATCATTTCACGGCGAGACAACTGGACACCTTCCAGTGCATTCAAACCGTTGCCCTCACCCTGCCCCAGTGCCAGGGAATTGGAGTGTCGGTCAGTTTTTTCAGTGAGCTCGGCCACATGCACAACCGCCTCACCCAAGCGTGCAAACATGGCCATGGCGCGTTCAACCTTGACATCAAAAACACCAGCTTTGAGGGAATCCAGAGTAATTGCCCCCCACAATTTGCCATTCACATGCAGGGCGCAACCCATACAGTCGTGCACATTCAAATCTCCGGCGTGCACGCCTTCAAGCAATCCATCATAAGGGTCGGGCAAGGTGGATTTGTTCGGGAAATGAGTCACCCCCCGGTAAGTCACAATCGCATTCAAACGAGGATGCTCATTGAGTTCAAAACGGCGCCCAAGGCTGTCGGGAGTCAAACCACGAACAGCCAGTGGCCTCAAGGCTGAGCCTTCCTTTTTCAGCAAAGCGCAAGCATTACCAGGCAAGGCTGCGGCCAATGAATTGACATAGCGCATATACCGAGTCGATGGATCCAGATCGGCGCCCAAGTCTTCGATCACTGCCAACACAAAACTAGACATTTCCATTGCTTGATTACCTGAGTGTCGTTTTGACAATTGTTGTTTTAATGACAGTAACCCTAGTTTGTCAATAAGACAACTATTTTAGTTGTTTAACAAAGTGGCGTTTCACTTATTTCTTTCTATTTCAACACCTTAGTGCATTACATGAAGCTGGCATACATCTTGATAGTGTTTGTCACTGAGAATCATTAGTCAGTTTACAATCGAGTAGAAAGGAAAAAAAACATGTCAGTTAGCACCGAACAAAAACAGTGGATCAAGGCAACAATTCCCGCACTTGAACAGGGTGGCGAGGCATTGACCACGCACTTCTACAAACTGATGTTCAGCAAATACCCTGTTACTGCCACCTTTTTTAACCCTGCACACCAGCAAAAGGGCACTCAACCTCGAGCCCTGGCCAATGCAGTGCTGGCTTACGCCAAACACATCGACAACCCTGCCGTGTTGATGAGCGCTGTGACCCTCATCGTCAACAAGCATGTTGCCTTAGGAGTGAAGGCCGAACACTACCCGATTGTGGGCGAATGCCTGCTGCAGGCCATGAAAGAGGTGCTGGGCGCCGCAGCCACACCTGAAATTATCGACGCCTGGGCGGCGGCTTATGGCCAGCTCGCCGATATTCTGATCAACGCCGAAGCCAATCTGTATGCCAAACAAGCCATGTCCACTGGAGGGTGGGAGGGGCAACGTGCTTTCACAATTGCCAAAAAAGAGCAAGAAAGCGAACTGGTCACATCTTTCTATCTAAAACCTTTCGATGGAAAAGAAATCATGACTTTCAAGCCGGGGCAATACATCACCCTGCACCTGAACGTGAATGGCACCACGGTCATGCGCAACTATTCCCTGTCTGACGCACCCAACGGGCAACACTATCGAATCTCGGTCAAGCTTGAAGAAGGCGGCGTGGTATCCAACCACATGCACAAACAACTGGCCGTGGGAGACACGGTGCAGCTCAGCCCACCCTGCGGTGAGTTTGTACTAGATGACAGCAAAGACCCCTTGGTGTTGATTACGGCAGGTGTTGGGTTGACCCCTGCTATCGCCATGCTGAAAACAGCCGCAGGCCAACGCGAGGTGCGATTCATCCATGCCTGCAAGAATGAAGCACAACACTCTTTCAAACACTTGACCGAGCAATTGAGTACCCAGCACGGCAACATCGCTGCCGAGTACATTTATGAAAATCAGCATGGGCTGATAAACCCACAAACGATTCAGAAAAACCTGCCCGACAATGCACAGGTTTACTTTTTAGGCCCAGTTGGCTTTATGAGTGCGGTGAAGAATATGCTGGGCAAGCTGGGCGTACCCGCCGAGCGGCAGCATTATGAATTTTTTGGGCCGGCACAAGCCATTTAAGCCCATTTAAAGCCATTCAACAATCAAGCTGACAAGCCTTTGGCAGCGCCCGAGGCCTGTTTCTGCACAAACTCAAGCAAATCATCAATTTGAAACGACTTGTCAAAAAAAGCCCTCGCGCCCAAATTCAAACAACGATGTCGAATCACCAAATTTGAATAGTTGGAAAAAACAACAACGCAAACTCGCCCATCGTTCCCATCCAGGCTGTCGTGCAGATTTTTCAGCACACCCAGGCCGGTGCCAGACCGCAATTCCAAATCCACGATCGCCAAATCGGTGTGGTCTTCCCTCATCACCGCCAAAGCATCTTTTTCCGACTCCACACTGGCAATGACCTCAACACTGGGAATTTCGCTCAACATGGCCTGCAGCATCGTTTGCAATTCAATGGAGTCTTCCACCAGCAACACCCGCAATGGCAATGATTTTGTACATTTTTTTTTCATGGGCAGGCACCTGCAACGCCCTGCCAGCGCAAGGGCCAGCAGGACATTGGTTTAAAGTCGGCTCAATCGCTGAGCTTATGACTTGGGCTTCAATTCAATCTTGTTGGAAACGGCTTTCACACCTTCCACCTGTTTGGCCAACGCCTCCGCGCGCTCAAGTTCAGCCTCTGTTCTGGCTTCACCCGACAACACCACCACACCTTGCTTGGTTTCTACATTGACACGCAAGGCGCTTACGGTTTTGTCCTCTGCATGCTTGGCTTTCACCTTGGTGGTAATCGTGGCGTCATCCACATACTGCCCCACTGCTTTCATGGGTTCCTTCCCCTGCTCGGCTGCGAACACAGGGCTCAATGCAGACAACGCAACACCAGAGGCGATCAGGGTTTGAGTGATCAATTTTTTCATGGTTGTACTCCTTCAAGGTTATTGAACTGACTACTGACAAGAAATCGAGACCAAGGGTATGTATTGATCAAGCTTCATGCGTTCAATACTACGGAGAGTCCAAACGGGGATCTGTCCGACAAAGACGATTCGCTTGTAGGACCAGTCTGGCCTACGCACCTGACAACAACACAAGGAATATTCAAATGATTCGACTGGCCATTGTTGATGACCATGCCATTGTGCGTGCAGGATTTCGGGAAATGCTCAGTGAAGAACTGGGCATGTCCATTCAGTTTGAGGCCGGCACCGCTCAAGAGGCCCAAAGCCTGCTACGTCAACACAACTGTGATGTGTTAATGCTTGACCTTTCCCTGCCCGATCAGAATGGCATTGACCTGCTGAGGGCAGTCAAACAGCGCCATGAGGAAACACATGTGCTGATCATCAGCAGCTTTTCAGAAGAACGCTACGCCTTGTCCATGATTCGTAGTGGCGCAAGCGGCTACTTGTGTAAAGACTGCGACCGCAGCGATCTGATCAATGCGATCCACACGGTGGCGCAGGGTCGGCGCTATATTTCCACCAACACGGCTGAACTATTGGCCCGTGAAATGGCTGGCGAAAGTGACAAGCCAGCGCATCAGGAATTGTCTGAACGGGAAATGCAGGTGTTCATGCGCCTGGTGAGAGGAGAAAGTGTGTCCACCATCGCTCAGGTGCTTCACTTGAGTGTAAAAACGGTGAGCACCTATCGATCAAGGTTACTCGAGAAGCTCGGCGTGAACAGCAACGCAGAATTGGCCACCTATGCGCACCAACACGGCTTGCTGCTAGATTAGGCAAGCCAAGGTTGTTTAAACAGGCATCTGCACTTCAATGCGTGTGCCTTGGCCAGGGCGTGAAGCAAGAACCAGCCGTGCATTGAACATTTGGGCGCGGTGCTTCATGCCCGCAATGCCATGGCCATGCATCTCGATGTTCTCGGTGTTAAAGCCAATACCGTTGTCACACACACTGAGAACCACCATTCCTGACTTTTCAATCAAGCTCAACTCGACCTTGCTGGCTTTGGCGTATTTCCGAACATTGGTCAACGATTCCTGCGCAACACGAAACAAAGCCAGCGACTTCTCTGGCGATAATTTCAAAGAATCTTCAGAAAAGTGCATTTCTACGGGTATGTCAATTTCAAACTGCTGCCCCAATGAGCGAAGCGCTTCAATAAGCCCGAGCCCCTTGAGCAAAGGAGGCTGAAGGTCATCGACCAAACGGCGCGTTAATGAAATGGTGCTTCCAATATTTTCAATCAAACGCAGGATCCGCTCTTGAATACTGTCGTCAACCTGTGCACCCAAAGATCGTCTCAACCAACCGGCATCCATTTTCGCAGCGGTCAACGCCGACCCCATTTCGTCATGCAACTCACGGGCAATGTGCTGGCGCTCTGCCTCCTGCGCAGTGGTCAAATTAGTGGCCAAATTGCTTAATTCAACAGTTCGCGCCTGCACCTTGGCCTCAAGGCGACTATTTTCCGTTTTCAACAACTCCTGAATTCTGGCGCGCAAGGCCACCTGCCTTTGTTGCACTACAAACAGGCTTAGGATGAGCAAAAGCGAAGCAGCACCCAGCGCATACCCCACATACTGAATTTTCCCGGCGCGCGCCAAATACATGTTTTCTAGATCTTGATGCGCCTTCTGCCTTCGCGCTTTTAGAATCGCAAGGCGAACCCGAATCTCGTCCATCAGTTGCTTGCCAAGCTCACCGTGCTCCTCTGACACAGCCACAGGTGCCTTGCCCTGACTCAACATATCACCCAGATACTGAAACTTCGCATCCACCAGACGTTTCAAGTCCTGCAAATCGGCATGGTCATCCGAGCCTGGCGGAATATCGAAATTCATGGCGGCCATGAGTGGCTCCAACCGCGCCGCGGCACCTCGGTACGGCTCAAGATATACGTCGTTGCGCATCAACAAGAACGACAATGCGCTGGCTTGTGCATCCACCAGCAACACCCACAATTGGTCCAGACGATCTATGCGCTTTTGATTGATGTCCGACAGGGCCACCACCTCGGCATTCATTCGGGAATGGGTATAGGTGATACCCAACAAGGCAAGCACCATCACGCAGCCAAACGCCAAAAGCCAGTAGGGATGAATTTGACGTTTGACGGATGACGGCATGGTGCTAAGGTTTGGACTTAATCAAGTTAAAAACGAACGTGACCACTGCAAGCACGATGAAAATGAAAAACAGGACCTTGGCAATTTCCACTGCGCCCGCAGCAATACCGCCAAAACCAAATAGGGCTGCAACCAATGCAATGACGAAAAACACAACGGCGTAGTGCAACATGATCAACTCCTCGGGTTAACGAACGGTTGACACTTACTGTAAAAGCCAGTTGCGAGAAAGTAGGTCGTCTTTCTCTGAACATGGTGTAAGTGACATCCTACAAACCACAAAAAAGCCCGCTTAATCACCGGTTTGCAGGTGAAAAAATCAGTTAAATTTAATTCAAATCATTACGTAACAAAATCACCGTGATCCTTGTCATTGCAAACCCCAAAGCTGGGTATCTCAAAACACGCAACTCAAGTGGCAGTCTTGCGGAAATTCACCGCATCTTGGGCAATGCCGGGCATGTGGCATTGACTCAAAACGCCGCAGAACTGGAGCAAACGCTTTTGTCCTACAAAGACGCCCCACCCTCAGTCATTGTCCCCTTTGGTGGCGATGGCACCGTTTCAGCAGTGTTGGGCGCTGCAGCCAAAGTGTGGGGCGACCATGCGATACCTGCCATTTTCCCCTTGCACGCGGGCACCATGAACATGATTGCCTGGGACGTGTACCCAAAAACTGCACCACTTAAAGCACTGCAATGGTTGGTTGAGCACCAGGCCAACACGAATCTGCATAGCACGCCACGCTACCCCCTTAAAACATCAAGTCAGCAATATGGTTTTGTGTTTGGCTTCGGCGTTACCGTCAATTTCATGCATGCGTACTACAGCATGGGCAGTGGTCCAATTGCGGCTACAAAACTGTTGGCCAAAATAGCGTGGGGAATCATTCGACGCAGTACATTTGTTGAAAATCTGTTCTCTACGGTCAAAGGGCAGCAAGCTCGTGACAATTCAACGCCACACCCATTTGCATGGCAGGCCTGCCTGGCGCTCGGTATTCAGTGCTTACCATTGCGGTTTCGTGTTTCTACCAGTGGCGGGAACAAAGCCAAACAAGACATGTGCCTGATTGCCGGTGTACCGAACAAACTGCCTCTGGTGCTAAATTTGATCAGAATTTGGTTCGGTGCCATGCCGCATAGCATTGGCGTGGAACGAAGTACTGTAGGCCAAATTGAATTTCAATTTGATTCGCCCACAGCCTGGCAACTGGATGGCGATGTGCATGCGCCATTGTCTTCGATTCAAATCAGCAGCGCCCCGGCAGTGCAGTTTGTAGCGATGGAATAAAAAAAGGGATCCCAAGCGGGATCCCTTTTTCATTCTGGCGGAGACGAGAAGATTCGAACTTCCGATACCCTTTTGGGGTATGCTCCCTTAGCAGGGGAGTGCCTTCGACCACTCGGCCACGTCTCCAGAAGGCCGAATTATACACGGTTTCGGCCAAAATGTTGAATGCTGGCGCAAATCGCTTTCACGCAAATTGCACCGCATTCCCATCACTCAAAACTCAGCCCAAACTCCAGTTCAAGCCGCTTCTTTTTCCAGACCAAAGGCCTTGTGCAGGGCACGAACTGCCAATTCCATGTACTTGTCGTCGATCAACACCGACACCTTGATTTCAGATGTAGAAATCATCTGAATGTTGATGCCCTCTTCCGACAAGGTTTTGAACATCAAACTGGCCACGCCCACATGTGAACGCATGCCAATGCCCACAATCGACACCTTGCACACATTGGTGTCACCTGCCACTTCACGTGCACCTACGCTGCCCTGAATCTTGTTTTTCAACAAATCCATGGTTTTGTTGAATTCATTGCGGTGTACGGTGAAAGTGAAATCGGTGGTGCCATCCGAACCCTGGTTCTGAATGATCATGTCCACGTCGATGTTGGCCTCAGCTACCTGGCCCAAAATTTGATAGGCCACACCGGGCTTGTCAGGCACGCCACGAATGGTCACTTTTGCTTCATCACGGTTGAAAGCGATACCGGAAACAACAGCCTGTTCCATA
>JAHJCM010000222.1 GCA_018812945.1 Gammaproteobacteria bacterium
AAATGTCCTGCATTTAAAATTTGTCCTGCCAAGTCGATTCTGGGTGATCAGCCCAAAGCCGGCGACAAGCAGCCCGAAAAGAAACAGTAAGTTGCGATACTTTTTCTGAAAAACCCCGACCTGGTTCGGGGTTTTTTTATGTCTGAATGATCCCTGTTGATGGGAATTATTCGTTCGATTTGTTAAAAAGTGTGTCGCAGGCACATTGCTTGCGTACTAAACTGGCAATTCGCCATTGCAGCACCAATTCGGCGCATCGCTTTTCACAACAAGGAGAACAATGCATGGAAGCACTCACGCAGTTTGTTAATGCAATTAATGGCATCGTGTGGGGTCCTCCCATGCTGATCGCTATTCTGGGCACAGGTCTGTTTCTACAGCTTCGATTGAAATTGATGCCGATTTTTAAAATTGGCATGGGATTCAAGTGGGTTTTGAAAAGCAGAACACCCCAGGCCGGTGCCAAAGGCGAAATTACCCCTTACGCTGCACTGATGACAGCGCTGGCCGCAACGGTGGGTACCGGCAATATTGCTGGTGTGGCCACAGCCATTGCTTTGGGCGGTCCTGGTGCTTTGTTCTGGATGTGGATGACTGCGCTGGTGGGTATGGCCACCAAGTATGCTGAGGTGTTGTTGGCCGTCCATTATCGTGAAACTGACGCCCGTGGTCAGCAAGTGGGCGGTCCCATGTATGCCATTAAAAATGGCTTGGGTAAAAACTGGAAATGGTTGGGCATTGCATTCGCACTGTTCGGTGGCTTGGCGGGTTTTGGTATTGGGAACATGGTTCAGGCAAACAGTGTTGCCGATGTGCTGAATGTAACCTTTGGTATCGACAAATGGATTTCCGGCATTGTAATGACGGTGCTGGTGGGTTTTGTGTTGATCGGCGGCGTGAAGCGAATTGGTGCAGTGGCGCAAAAAGTGGTTCCGTTCATGTGCGTGGCTTACATCGTTGCCTCGGTCATTATTCTGGGAATGTACATCGACCAAGTACCTGCTGCTTTTGCCCTCATCATTGAAAGTGCTTTCAACCCGGTTGCTGCCACTGGTGGTTTTGCAGGTGCAGCAATCATGCTGGCCATTCGATATGGTGTTGCGCGCGGTATCTTTTCCAATGAGGCTGGCTTGGGCACGGCCGGTATTGCGCAAGCTGCAGGCCAAAGCAGCAACCCGGTGGAGTCGGGCTTGGTGGGCATGATGGGTACCTTCATCGACACCATTATTGTGTGCACCATGACAGGCCTGGTGATTGTGGTGACTGGCGTGTGGAGCAGTGGTTTGAACGGCGCCGCCCTGAGTTCCAGTGCCTACGCGGCAGGCTTGCCCGGTGTGGGTGAATATGTGTTGGCATTGTCGCTGGCCTTTTTCGCTTTCACCACCATTCTGGGTTGGTCGTATTTCGGTGAAAAGTGCTGGGAGTTTATTGCAGGCAATGCCATCACCATGCCATACCGTGTGTTGTGGACCGGTTTCGTCATGGTGGGTGCTGTTACTCAGCTTGACTTCGTGTGGCTGGTGGCCGACACATTGAACGCCTTCATGGCCTTGCCCAACCTGATTTCGCTGCTGTTGCTTTCACCAGTTATCGTGAAGCTCACTAACGAGTATTTCGCCAACAAATAATTTTTTCTTCGCATCGGCAAGCCGCAATCTCAGCGGTTTGCCGGCCAGACTTGAACCAGTTTCGAGTTTCTCACCAAGTTTTACTGATTGTTCTGCACTTTGCCGCTATGATACGGACCTCTTACAACCAGCAGACGCTTTTCCTCAATATGATTTCAGGAACATGTGCATGATCGATGTGAGACGTTTCAACAAAGTGAAAAGCAGTTTTCTCATGTTGATCGTTGCATTCTGGCCTGGCCTCGCATTCAGTGATTCCTCCCTTGATTCCCTGTTGAGTCCGCCCGCGGCCGAGCAGTCGTACAGCAATGAAATTCAAAACGCGTTGTTGGCCCATTATTCAAATTGGGCGGGTACGCGCCACAAACTGGGCGGCACCAGTACCAACGGCGTGGACTGTTCCAGTTTTATTCAAACCTTGTTTCAAGACAAATTCCAGTTGCACCTACCACGCAGTTCACGAGAGCAAATGACCATGGGCGAGCGGGTTGATCTCTCCGATTTGCGTTCTGGTGACCTTCTGTTTTTTCGCACAGGCCCCACACGTCGACATGTAGGTGTGTATGTGGGTAACAATCAGTTCATGCACGTATCTACGCGGGCGGGCGTTGAAATTACCAAGTTGCTTAGCCCTTACTGGCAACGTCACTTCATTACGGCCCGCCGCGTGGGTTTGGCGGGCATTACACCTTCAAACTGAATGGCGTGAAGTTGGTGTCACTGTCGTAATAATCTTCGTTTTCTGCGCGTTTCAAACGCGCTACTACCCAGTAGGTGAGCGGCGTGGCCAGTATTTCCCAGCTGGTTTTTAGCACGTACTGCGTCAATGCCACGGTGATGATTTGATCGGTGGTCATAATCCCCCAAAACGCGATGGTGTAAAACAAGCCAGAGTCCACGAACTCACCCACCACAGTGGAGCCAATGGTGCGGGTCCACAGCCATTTGCCCTGGGTCCATATTTTCATTTTCGCCAGCACGAAGCTATTGATGAAGCTACCGCTCCAAAAGGCAATCAGAGAGGCCAGCACTATGCGCCAGGTGTTGCCAAACACACTTTCAACTGCAGCCTGTTTGTCGACCCAGAAGGAAGCGGCAGGAAGATTCACCACGGTGAATGCCATGAACGATGCAAAGGCCAAAGCCCCAAAACCTGCCCACACGGCCCTGCGGTCGCGGCCGTAACCATACACCTCGGTCAGGATGTCGCTGAATATGTAAGAAATGGGGAAAAACAACACACCTGCTGCAAAGGTAACAGTGCCAACCCATGGCAAATTCAGTTCGGCAATTTTTGCGGGGCCGATCAAGTTGGAACACAACAGCACAGCCACAAACGCAACCAGGACGAATTCATAATATTTGTACTGACGCATCCAAAACCCTGTTAATTGGTTAGTGAAGTAGGGTAAAAGTCAATTGAGCAGTGATTGTTGCATAAATAGTTATCGTGCTAACAGTTATTGAAGTCTATACTCAAGAAGAGTTTTCGTTAGTTTAGTTTTTTGAAGTACCAATTGGAAGTCAGGGAGTCAACATGAAAGCACAGAGGAAGACAAGCACAACCAAGAACAACAAGTTTAAATTCAATATTTTAACGGGCAGTCTTTTGGCTGTCGTCAGCGTTGCGGCTTTGGCTTCTAGCCACCGTGAAGCGCCTTCAATCACCACCACTCCGAAAGCAGACGGCACTGATTTTTACATGTTCCGCAGCTACGAGACCAACCGGTCAGACTTCATCACCTTGATTGCCAACTATCAGCCTCTTCAAGATGGCTACGGTGGTCCGAATTATTTCTCGATGGATCCCAATGCGCTGTATGAAATTCACATTGACAACGATGGTGATGCGCAGGAAGAAATCACGTTTCAGTTTAATTTCAGAAATAATCTCAAGGATATCGCGCTTCCGATTGGAAGCGGGAGTAACGCGCCTTCAGTCAGCATCCCATTGATTCAAGCGGGCACTGTGTCTACATTGTCAGATCCCAATTTGAATCTGAATGAAACCTACACCCTGACTGTAGTGCGAGATGGAAGACGCAACGGTAACCGTACTTTGGCGGCCAAAACCAGCGGCGGCGGAACCACCTTGGAAAAGCCGGTGGATTATATTGGTGAAAAAACCCTGGGCAACGCGGCGGCTTATCAAAGCTATGCTGATGCACACATTCACAATGTGACCATTCCTGGCTGTGCAGCAGGCACCAACCAGGCACGGGTGTTTGTGGGCCAGCGGCAGGAAGGTTTTGCAGTGAATTTGGGCGCAATTTTTGACTTGGTGAATGCCCCGGCCAGTGCCATTTCGAATCGCAGCAGTGCAAACGCAAATGCGGCCGCCGTCAACTCAATTCAAGACAAAAACATCACCAGCATTGCGCTGGAGATTCACAAGGATTGTTTGGCCCCGAGCACTGAAAAGGTGATCGGCGGCTGGACGACAGCCAGCTTGCGCCAAGTGCAAATCGGCGATGGTGTGCCTGCCCAAGGGCATCAAACTGCCGAGAAAGTCGGCGGAGCGTGGGTACAGGTTTCCCGCCTTGGCATGCCCTTGGTGAATGAGGTGGTGATTGGCTTGAAAGACAAGGACCGTTTCAATGCTTCAAAGCCCAGCGGCGATGGTCAGTTCTTGACCTATGTGTCTAATCCGACATTGCCACAGTTGATCAGTCTCGTTGTACCGGGCCTTCAAAACACAGCGCCAATCAACTTTCCGCGCACCGACCTGCTCAATGTATTTTTGGCAGGTATTCAAGGCGTGAATCGCCCTGCAAATGTAACCCTGTCGGAAATGATGCGTTTGAACACGACAACATCACCTACCCCTATTGCGAACCAGAACACACTGGGGGTTGTTGGTGGCGACAATGCCGGTTATCCAAATGGTCGCAGACCAATCGATGACGTGGTCGACATTTCGCTGGTTGCAGTGATGGGAGGTTTGTGTGTGGCAAATGGTACGAGTAACGGTCTGGGTTTGAATACAGTACCCGGTACTAGCCTGTCTTCAGCCTGTAACCCAGACAGCGTGCCTTTGGGTTCAACGTCCCTAACGCTTCATGACGCAGTGGCACAGGAACAGGTTACGTTTTTAAATCGCTTTCCATTCCTGAATACGCCAATTCCAGGTGCCAGGAACTAACTTAATTTCAAGGAGCTTTAAATGAAACTGAAAAGCAAATTTGGAATTGTGGCTGGCGCAGGTTTGTTGCTTACTGTGGCAGCCTGTGGTGGTGGAGACGGCTCACCTTTCAACCTGGGTAGCGCATCCAGTGATGGAAACATCAATTCATCTGAAGCGGGTACCTTGGTGCGCAGCACTTCTGAAACCGGTGAACCTGAAAATGTCAGTAACCTGATGTTGGCAACCTCTGAAACAGCAGAGCCATTCGATCTGCCTGATTAAGTTCAGGGGTAGAGTTTGGTAGACAAAAAACCCGCAGCTCAAAAAGTTGCGGGTTTTTTATTGGCTGTTCAGAAGAACAGACAAAAACTGGCTTTTGTAAGCACTGCCTTTTTCTTCGGTGATCAACGCTCGAAGCAGCGCTTTGCTCTTGGGTTGTAACAGCAAGGTGACTTTGCCGCTTGCATCGGTTCTCGACCACAGGGTTACTGGCGTTTCAGGATACTCCAGGCCGATGGGAAGCTGCACCAAGGGCTTGCCATTTTTGTAAACATAAATTGTGGAAGCGTCGCCTGGCAGCGTGATGAATTGGGCAAGTTCCGGGTTGTACAAATCACTGTCTTTTTCAATGGGTTTGATTTGTGCCGCTTTAAAATATTCTTCGTTGAATTTGTCGCTTTTCAACACCTTGTTCACCAAGGCTTTGTCCACCTTGCTCTCATCAAAATGTTGCGCGCCCTGCCGCGGTGAAAGCTCAATCTGGCTGGTTTTCAGAATGGCGATGCAGTTGGCGGGGCGCTCTTTGTACACATAGCGAATACTGTTGTCAGTGAATGGCAAGCGAAACGCCTCGCCATCGCTACCAACGCATCTTACAGAGTCTACATATTCACCCTTGACTGTAATTTCTTTGGCGGGGAAATTGTGCCCCGTGGACAAACCAAGGCTTTGTTGCCCAACGTCAATCCAGGTCAGGTGGGCCATGGCTGGAGCACTTGCACTAACAAACAACAAACCAATCAGTTTCTTTAACACGGGAACCTCGATACAGCAGGTTAGAATCACTCAACACTACTACACATCGGAACGAACATGGCGAAAACCAGCGCTGACCAACACAAAGATTTGGCCTCGCAATTGCTTGAAGCGGAAGTGGCTTTCTGGCTGCAAAACCTGAAGGGTAAAAAGTTTCAGAGTTTGTTGGCCGATGAGTTGAATCATGTGCTTGCCCGGCTAGAGCATATTCGCTTGCGTGACGCTGTGGATGAAGCCAAAGTCAAAGGCACCGCCCAGCGTTATGCGGTTGAAATGGAAATTGGTGGCGCCATTCCTGAGCTGTTTGGTGAAATTGCCAATCGCATTTTTGAGTTTCCAGCCAGCCGAACCACGAAAATTGGTGAGGTGGTATCCGATTCAATCGCGACAGAATTCATTGAGAAAATTTTTGAGCAAAATGGTGTGCTTGATCATGCGGTCACCAACATTCGAAACAGCACACCGTTTCGACATTTTTTGTCGGATGTGATTTTTACCGTGCTCAAAGGCTATATATTTGAGCAAAACAACCTGATGAAATTTTCTACTGTGGCCAGCAGCACGCGCAAGGTGCGTGAGTGGCTTAGCACCAAGGCACCTGATTTGTCAGAAGGCCTGGAGGACCGGGTGCGCAACCTGATGGAAAGTGGTGTGAAAAGTTCACTCGAAATGGTGGATGAAACCTTGGACAACGAGCAGTACCGCGAAACTGCCATGAACAGTGCCTTGGCTTTTTGGGATGTGGTGCGCGAATGGCCGCTGACAGCCTATCGCGATTACCTCACTGAGCAAGACCTACAAGAATTCATGGTGTTGGGTTATGAATTCTGGCTTGAATTCCGCAACACCGAGTATTTGAAATCATGCATTGATTTGGGTGTGGACTTTTTCTTTGAAAAGTATGGTGACCAGTCTTTGCAAGACCTCCTGGATGACATTGGCATCAGCCACGAGATGATTGCGGATGAGCTTGACAACTATATTCCAGACCTAGCCACCTTGGTGATCAAGGAAGGGCTGGCGGAAGGTTTTCTGCGCCGCAATCTCCAGCGTTTCTACAGCAGCAAGAAGGTGCAAGACCTTCTTGCCGGTTAACCCGTTCAAAGGTTTCCTGTACTGGTACCCGCAGGCAAGTTCAATACCTTGCCATGGCTGAAATTCAGCACCACAGGGCCGTCTGACACCACGGTGTATGCAGCACCGTTTCTCAGGCAGCTCGCAGTGGTGTCAATACGCATCGATTCCACATTGCTCAGCGTTGCAGTGAAACGGTTCTCGCTGGCGGCTTGAACAGGTTCACCCATCAGCCTGCGAAAGGTTTGAATGAACGGCACGGGGCCCACACCCGCGGTTTGACCGGTTTCGAAGGTCTTTTGGGAGCGCGCGCAAGCAAAACTTTCGATATCAATATCGATGTCACCCTCTTCACGGCCTTTGATGTTGCTCAGCCAATACGCCTTGTCATGTTTGATTGCATACTCGGGAAATGCAAAGGCCTCATTGGTTTTGTACGTGATTCGACCGGGGTTCTTCACACGTTTCAGATTGCTCGAATAAGCTGCCTCTTTCTCCCAATTGTCCAGGGCGATCAGGGTGAGGTGTTCAGCCGGGGCGTGCATATAGAATTCATACAGCACGCCGTCGGCTTCACTTAATTTAATTGCCCAGTCCAGCCCGGTGTTCACTTGAACCAATTCATCCAGTGCACCGTAAGAGTGTGTGCCGGGAATGTGTCGAAGATTTCCAAGGTACTTGCTGATATTACCCTTGCCCCCAATTGTGCTGCTGAGTGGAAACTCGAAGGGTAGGGCACCAGTCACGGCCTGTTCACCTTGAATCAACACATCGCCAATTAGAGGTGTATTGAAGATGCTGCCCGTGAACCCCACCCAGTTGCTCAAGCCGGCAAAGCGGTCTGGATACAGAATGGCCAAACGTGTCGAACCGTAGCCACCCATGGAATAACCGCCCACCAAAACACGCTCTTCGTCGATGTTGAAGGTGTTTAGCGCGTCGTCCAGTACATCGAGCACATCGCGTTCAGACAAACCAGAGTAGAAACCATAAGGACCGCGTCCCAATGGTGAGATCAACACGCGGTCGAGTGCATCGCCAAACTGGGCCTGCATGCCTGGCTGGTTGATCTGACTTGCATGGTTAGCTTCACAACCATGCAGTATCATTTGCAAGCTGCGTTTGTCGTCAAAATTGCCATTCTTTGGAATGTAAACGCCGTAAGGTTGATACTTGCCAACAAAGTGGAAGTACTGGCCACAAAACATGCTGTCGTTTTCAGGGCTGCTCGCTTCGGCCTGAAGCACCATGCCTTCACCAGTCGAGTTGGGGGCAGTGTATTTCGAGGTGTAAACCCGTTGTTTGAAACCAGCATCAACCTTTGCAGTTTCCGTGGTGCCGGAATTCATCTTCCGGCTGTCAACGATTGCGAAGAACTGGCTGATATCGCCCGCACCCAGCGCTGCAGCTTGTCTGTCTTCCCACCAGTTGCCTTTGCCAGGTAGTGCTTGCGAGGGAACTGTACCTTCTGCACCTGCTTCTTCATTGGGGCCACGGAAGGCCACATTCATGACTTCGCCACTGCTTTGAGCGGTCACCGCCCATATTTTGAATGTGTTGCTCGTGGGTGAGGAGAATGTGCCGGAAATGATGTTTGTGTCGACATTGCCGTTGTTGAATTGAACCACTGTATCGGCGCCTTGTACCGTCAAGCCCAACAGCGTCTCTGAACCCGTGTCTGGGTTGTTGTCGGTGTCAATCGCAATGGCTGCGATGGTTTGTCCCGCGTCGTAAAGGGCATTGAGTTCGAATGTGGCTGTGTAGGTGTTGCCTTGTTTGCTCAGGCGGAGCTCAACCAGGTCGGCAGTGCTTTCTGCGCCTGCCGGATAGCGTGAATCGCCCGCCGTGGGCGATAGCAATCCGGGCGTGTTGGCCATGGGGTTGCCCAATTGGCCAGCGCGACTGGCGAGGTTTAAAAGGGCAGGACTGGGGGAAATGAGTCCTGTGTCCGCGCCGTAATCGTCGTACACATAGTCACGGTAAACCAACACCCCGTTGCAAATTTCGGTAACGCCTGCAAACCAGGATTGCTCGTTGCACTGCGCTGTTTCTTGCGGGTTGACTGGTGTGCCAGTGCCTGGGTTATCGGAAAGTGCGGAGTCTTGGTTGCTACAAGCAATCAGAAGCGCGCTAAAGCTTAAAGCGATCAGTGTTTTTCGGGATGTACAGGGCACAGTAAAAGTCCAAAAGTGAATTGGGTCTAAAGAACTTTTACTTCAGTAAAGTACTGATGGATTCAAGCGGGGGTTAATTGTTGCTGGCCAAAATCTGAAAATCCTTCGCCCAACTCGCTGCACGATCAGCAGCGTTGTTGCGTTGCTCTGCAGTGGCTGAATTGAGAATATCTACAATTAGCGCAATGGTTGCCTTTTGTCGTTGTTCGCTTTCCTGTTTTTCAGCGGCACTGCTCGGGCTTTGCCAGGCGTTGAGCAGGCGAGCAATTTCCTGGCTTAATGTGGTTTGGTCAATTTGACGGTTGGAGGCTTTGTTCACCAAAGCCATGAATTGTCGCTGCCGCTCAAGCCGTTTTTCATAGCGTGACTCGGACCAGCGAATTTCGCTCCTTGCCCACGTGTCAATTTGCTTAAGCTGAACTGCGTTCAATGTGCCCAGCCAGCGCTCGAACCGCTCGGTCATCCGTTCAGCTGATTCGCGCACGCGCTCATCAGCGCTTTGCATCAAGCGTTCTTCGCGGTATTCCTTGTTGGATTTGTCGAGCGCTTTTTGAATATCCGGAACTTGATTGGGCCACAAGCCCAGCATGTTTTTCGCAATTACAGGTGCTGCTTGATTGGCAGTGCGTCGAAGCGACGCCCGAATGGCAAGGTTCAGTGCCTGCACCTGGTTTGCACTCACAGGCATTACTACACCATTGGGCGCAGCAAGGGCTTGTCGGGCGGTTTGCAGTTCGCTGGCTAGCACGGGGAGTTCGGTGTTGCGATGCCACTCCACAATCTCATTCAGACTTGTTTTCAGAAATGCAGATTGTTCGGAATCAAAATCGACTTTGCTGGTGAGATAGGTGTGCGCAAAACTTGCCGAGTTGTTGTAACCCAGCTTGATTGCGCTGCATGCGGCTAGCAAAGTAAGGCAAGCCAAGAGCAAACAGGTTCTGGTTCGAATTGCTGGTTTTATCACGAGTTCTTGCCACCCAAAAAAGTTGAACTTGTCGGTGTAGGACCTCTTGAATTGCCATTCGTTCATTGGGTTTTGAAGCGGCTGGCCCAATCGGGCAATGGGTGAATGAATGCCTGGATGTTTCCACCCTGAATTCGAAGTACTTTTTTATAAGGTTCTTGTGCGCTGGAGTTGTCGAGCACCCACACATCGTCGCACAGGGGCAGGGCCGCCAATACATTGTCAATAGTTCTGGGAATTCGCGTTTCGATTTTCTCTTCGGGCACCGCATGCCCACCAGTTTCAATGCGTTGGTGCACGCGGGCTTTGTTCAAACTGCTTTGTTCAAGGTGTACAAACACCATCACCACTTGGCAGCCCAATGCTTTGGCTTTGGCCACAAAGTCAATTTTGGAGGGATGTGAAAACACGGTTTCAAAGCAAAAGTTCTTGCCTTGTTCAAGCAGACTGTTGCGCAGGTTCTCTGCAATTTTTGCAGCTTCGTAGCTGTGTTCCTCGGGTGCTTGGGGAAATACATCTCGCGCAATGTCGTCGGCATTGACAAACGGCATGCCCAAGGGCTTTAACTGTGTGCGATAGAAAGTCGATTTGCCAGCCCCGTTGCCACCCACCAGCAGCCACAGTTGCTTCATGCCAGTTTGACGGGCTTGAATTGGCCATTTTCAAATTGACCAATTTTGACTGCACCTTTCGGGCCAATTTGTTCAAGCAGGCCAGGGTGGGTGGTACTGGCCTGGTAGCGTACTTTGTTCTGGCTTACTTCTTCTTTCAACTCACCGGTGGTGCGCTTCATGTCCAAATTACCAAATACCCAGTCGGCGCTGACTGGTGGCGCATTGACCTGTTCCAGTTTTACGCGCAATAGTCCTGCTTTAATTTGCAGCAACGTCTCTGGGTCTAGCAAACTCTCCACTTTTTGTCCGATGCTGGCCCAATATTCGATTTGTTCAGCTGCGCTGCGGTGGTGGAGCTTGCCCAACACGGCCGCATTGCTCATCAAATCAGACTGAATTCGTATGGGTGAAGAGGCTTTGGCCATGGCGTGTTTCCTTGATTGATTCCCTGTATTACGCCTTGATTGTAGCATTTTGCTACAATCAAGGCAATTTACAGTTGGCAATTCAAAGGGAAATATCCAATCAAAGGTTTCTGAGCACAAATTCCTTGATGGCTTGCGCGCAGGGGTATGGCGTCTCGATCATCGGCAAGTGACCCACTCCGTCGAACAGGCACATCTCGGCCCGCTTGATCAGGCGTTCAAACTCGTAAGCGCAACTGATGTGCAGAACATCATCTTGTTTGCCCCACATCACCAGCGTGGGCGCTGAAATGTCTTCAAAAGTTGCTTTGGTGTAGTCGGGGCGGCGGCTCAACATTTCTTGAAACAGGAAGCTATTCACGTCGCGGCGGTGAATCAATTCTGTTGCGGAGAAAAACGCAGCAGACGCAGCCAGTGCCCGGTTGTGAAACACCAGGTCGGTCAACTTGATTACATCCATCGGGGCGCGTGGAACCAGGCGGTTTTTGCCGCGAAGAACCTCACGAATAAAGTCGGTTTCCTCGGTACCAGGAAGGCCCAGCGCATCCATCAATACCAGGCTGGTGACCATTTCCGGAAAGCGGGCCGCCAAAAGGCCAGCCAAGGCACCCCCCATGGAATTGCCCACCACGTTCACCTTGTGAACGCCAATTTCTGTCAGCCAGTCGTGAAGGCGTTCAGTTTGGTCTTCAAGACCGTAATTGCGATCCGGGTTGAAGCCGCTTTCACCCCAACCTGGAAGGTCCGGGATCAAAATACGAAATTGGCCTGCGAAAAAAGGCAGCAGCGGCAGCCAGTGTTCTTTCGCGGCTGCGAAGCCATGCATCAGCAACAAAGCCGGGCTATTTTCGTGGCCTATTTCCAGCCAGACCAGTTTGTCTTTTCCCACGCCAATCCGCTTGCGATGAACACCCACCAATCCGCCGTACCACGGGTTCAGGCGTGTAAAGCTAAACAGCTTGGGGCGCCAGTCTCTCAGCTTTTCGGGGTCAATTTCAGGGGCGTGGCGAAGAAATGCTTCGCCCACGTGATCGAAGTACTGATCAACCAGTTTTGCGCCTTCGCTAATTGGAGTGACTTCTTTGCCTTTGGACTTGCGGACAGGTTTGGCCAAAATGGACCTTCTATTTTTAGTATTGATACATGATTAGCAAAGCATACTTCGAATAATTACAAAGATATTTCTACAACACAAAACTGGATAATCTTTGTACGCAGTATTTTTTGCATCATTCGGGGCTTGGCTTACACGGTCCTTGCAAGCCAGCCCGATATTTTTGAGTGTTCCTTCCGCTTGTGTCAGGTGGGCGACACAGTGGAATTCACCACAGTGCGGAATTCTTCCGGTATCAACAGTTCATAGGTGGCACCGGTACCCGGTAAGTTGGGCAAGCCGGGCAAGGCAGGCAAGTTAGGGCCGCGCTGGTTGCTGAAATAAAGCCGTGAACCATCCGGGGAGAAGGCAGGTCCCGCCAGTTCACTTCCACCCCCTGTAATTTGAAGCAGAATTTTTGCAGGCTGGTTGGGAATCATCACCATCAATCTCATGGCATCCCCATCTTCCGCCACGATGACATCGCCAGCCGGGCTGATTACCAGATTGTCCACATCGTCAAAGCCGGTGCCCTCAGCCAGTTGGCTGTTGTCAAACACCACCTCAATCAAATCGTTTTCAATGTCCAGCGCGTATACCCGGTTGTCACCTTTGCAGGCGAAGAACGCCACCGCGCGCATGGGCTTGGCGACACCGCTAACCGCAGGCGCTTGACCCTGCGGGAATTCTTGAATCCAGATGCCTTCGCCACCCCTGAACACGGTACCCGGAACAGCAAGACCTGCTGCGGCGGTGCGTGTGCGTACCTCGGCCTGTGGGTTTTCAGGCTCGAGAACATCCACCCATTTCACGCGGTGAACGCGTTGTGCCACGGCGATGTCTTCTTGATAGGCTCCGGCCTCGAACCCCACAATTTCCAGAACCTGCAACTTGCCTTGCTCCATGTTCAACCCCATTTTCCCGTTGACTGCTGGGCGCAAATCGCCTTCGGATACAAACCTGTACAAACGGCCATCGCCCGCGTCTTCGGTCAGGAACAGGGTTTTGGTGGTCATGTCTACAGCGACTGCTTCGTGGTTGAACACACCCAGTGCTGGCAAGGCACGTGCCGTGTCCGTGCTGCCCAGCGGGTCGCATTCCCAGGTCACGCCGGTTTGGGTTTCTTCACAGCTAAGCCAGGTTCCCCAAGGTGTGGCGCCACCTGCGCAATTGCGGGCTGTGCCAGTCAGAATTCGATAGGCGGATTGAACCTCGCCCTGCGCACTGAACCTGAGCGCACCCACGCCACCCTGTGGTGCCTCGGTTTCGCTGTTCGAGACATACACCCAACCGCCGTCTTCGGTCGGGAAGACTGCGCCACCATCGGGAAACATATGCCAGTTGTAGCCAGTCAGGCCCAGTAAATCGGGGATGCCTAACACCGGGTTGCTTAAATGCCTTGCCACTGGGCGCACGGTGAAACCAGCTGGCGCAAAAATGTTGTCCACGCCCGTGGCCACCAGTTCGCCAATGCCAGCCAGCGGCCCGGCTTGCAAGGGCAGCTCCATGGCCAAAGGCCCGAGGTTCGGCGGATTGACCACAGGTGGGTTCCCGTTTTCATTGGGGCCCGTGGGCATGGCAGTGGATGTGGATACATCCGAATCAGAACTGCACGCGCTGAGAAATGGCAAAGCTGTGGCCCCCGCACCTAGAAACATGGCACGCAACAAGGCTCGGCGTTTGAATGAGGGAATGACAGATTGATGCATGGCGAAACCTGTAGGAATATCGGGAACAGCTTTTTTGATACTGCGCAAGCGGCCACACGGTTTGGGTAAAGCACTCAGTGTGAATAGCCATGGTTTTGACACATTTCAAAATCAAGACGCGTCATCTAGTAAACCTGCTCTTGTGTGTTTTCAATCCTTTCCAAGCTTTGGGCAGTACAAGCTACAAGAACAAAAGGAAAGGTGATGGAATGAAGCGGCGTGATGTGTTGAAAGTGATGGCGGCCGGTACGTTGGTGGGTTGCGGCGGGGGCGAGGATTTGTTGGTGAGCAACAATCCGGCAGGGCCTGTAGGGCCTTCTGATCCAGGCACTGGTTCGCCAGTTTCAAGCAATGAATTCGAACAGGCTTTGCCACAGCCCGGATTCGAGCCTGCAGGTTTTGATTTCCCCATGGTATTGGCCATGCCATTCGCACATGGCGTGGCCAGTGGCGACCCCTTGGCAGACCGCGTTATTTTGTGGACCCGAATTACTTTGCCTGAATACCCTCCCCAAGGTGTGCAGGTGCGCTGGCTGGTGAGCACCACAGCCGATATGCAAAATGTAGTACGCCGTGGCACCCAGCGTGTGGTGGCAGAGCACGATTACACCTTGAAAGTAGACGCTCAGGGTTTGCAGCCCGCCACCACTTATTACTATCAGTTTAAAACCGGCCCACACAGCAGTATTGTGGGGCGTACGCGCACTGCTCCGGCTGATATGGTTTCAGCCATTCGACTTGCAGTAGTGTCCTGTTCCAGTTACTGGTCCAGTACCTGGAGCGGATACGGTGCCATTGCAAAACGTGAAGACCTGGATTTGGTGATTCACTGTGGCGATTACATTTACGATTTTGTCGACGAAGACGAACAGGTTCGGGCTCGAAAAAATATCGAGGACACTACTTATGTTGACTATCGCGATTGGCTGAACATCGACGAGTGCAGAAGGCGTTACGCACTGTTTCGTTCAGACCCCAACTTGATGGCAGCTCACCAGCAACATCCCTGGTTCATTACCTGGGACAACCACGACATCGACCCGGGTTTTGGCAATGAATTGCCCACCACTTTGCCCGAGGGTGTCGAGTCCACTTGTACCTTACTTGACACCACACGCGCTTTTTGGGAATGGACGCCTTCGCGCCCTGTGAAAGCCGATCGCAGCGGTGAATTCATTTTTTACCCAGACACCGAATACCCCGTGCCCGTCGATCCCTTGTTGGTGTATCGCAGTTTGAATTACGGCCCACTGGCTAGCATTCGAGCGCTGGACACGCAAAGTTATCTGCCCAGCTATGGTTTGCAAGCCGATTCATCGCATTTGCCGGAAGGTTCACCGAGCCTCTTCGGCAAAACACAGTTCGATTGGCTACTTTCACAACTTCGCAAAGATGAAGCGGAAGGTGTGGTGTGGAAGGTGTTGAACAACCAAACCTGGATTGCGCCGTGGGTAGTGCCCAATGTGGTGGGCTCACCGGTTGTGCCGTTGCCTGTGCGTTGGAACGACTACAACACCGAGCGCAATTTGTTGATTTCGCAATTGCGCGGCACAGCGGATGCTCCTTCCGTAAACGGCACGGTGTTTGTCTCCGGCGACATGCACGGTAACTGGATTTCTGATGTTGTGGAAGACGATCAAACCGCATTGCTGAATGATTACCAGGTTGCCCCACCGGTGCCCACTTTGAGGCAGGGGACATCTCCAGAAAATCTTGCAGCCGGTTTTCAGCGGGCAGCCACGGCCAATTTGCCTGGTGTGAATTTGCGCGCCGCTTCAGCTGCTGTTGAGTTTGCACCTTCGTCCATGGGGCGGGGCGGTGCTGATGAAATCGTGGCCAATGCTTTGCCTGGCAGTCCATTTGCTGTTCACGTGGCCGCAAGCCGTGCCATTGAGGCCGCTACCATGCTGGGCAACAAGCACGTGCAGTTCATGGAATGGGTAGAACACGGTTACGGCATTGTGCAACTGGAGCAAGACAAAGCCGTGTTTGAATGCTGGTGGCAAAACAAGCTGCAAGACAATGCTCCTGATGTGTTGGGTGTACAAATGGTGAGTTTTGCAAATGATGAGCCCACACGTTTGCCCACGCCACGATTCAAAAACCAGGTTGATTCAGTCATCCTGCATGGCATGTCTGTTCAACCCAGCAGCAGCTCTCGGGCAGCGCCTTTGGCACCTATGCCCGCCCAGGTATTGGCACGTTAGTTGGTAAATTAGTTGGCCAATTAGCTGATCAACAGCTGTATCAAATTCATCACCAGCAAAATTGCCGCCAGCACCTGCCACAGCAACAGCGGGTTTTTTTCAATCAGGGGTTGCTTGGCCACGCTGGCTTCCAGCTTGGTGTTGGGCACAGTCAGGTCTTGCAAAAATTCACTGAGCGCATCGTAGCGATACCGTGGGTTGGGTTGAAGCGCTTTGCGCAGGCAG